>JBJXGR010000368.1:0-2557 GCA_046160045.1 Bryobacteraceae bacterium | reverse complement strand
CGCCTTGGAAGCACAATCCCCCCAATTCGGCACCGGGGCGATAATCGGGTGTGATATTCTTGCCAAACCAGTAAAACCGCCATCGCACGACCTTGTCCAACTCGCTCGACGGAACCCCACAAAAGGACTTTGGATTCGCTTGGCTGGCTGCCTGGGCCACGTGCACAAGGGAGAGTATCGAGCCGGCCATCGCTACTTTCACCACCAGCGATCTGATCTTGAAACCGGGGTTGGACCGGTTCGTTGCCGCTCGGCGTAACCCAATGGGAACAGCCGTTACTGATGACCTTCCGAGCCCAAGAAAAGTAATCCTGCTCACGGTATCGGACATTTCAATCCCTGGACGGACCTCTAGGCGGTCTTGGTCTTCGGGGCGCTCGCACGATGGGCGCATACACAACCTTAGGACTCGCACCGTTAAAGCGTATCGAGCCGACAGGAACGCCGTAGAAACGGTTTGCGGAGCCGCTCTCTAAGCCGGGAATCGCTACTTCGAATGACAAGGACGGTCCTGGATCTTTAAATGAGTTGAAGCTTGTAATCAAATAGGCACCGTCTATCGTTCCGAAGCCAGAGAAGCCCGGCGTGAGAAAATCCTGGTACGCGAAGTAGGCAGCCGCGATGCTCGACGTCAGGTTTTCACATTCCGCAGAGCTCTGGTCGGAATTGAGTGCGTCATTGAGCCGCCGTTGACTGCCAGGCGTCAGTTGTGCCGTGCGTTGCCCTTGGGTCGTCCGCGCAAAGGTCGCAAATTGACAAGGGTAGCCTACGATTCCAGCGAAGCCGCTGTTGGCATACCCGAAGGCCGTTGGTACCACGCGTTCACCGCGTTGAACGTCCAGGGGCGCTGCCGCGCCCCAAGGATCGCCGTCCACAACGATGTTTAGGACGCCGTTGACCACTTGGTATCGATTGATGATCACAGATGCAACAAGGGATTTCTCCGCCCGATTTCCTGCGTTAGGGGAACTCTCCAACTGCACTGCAGCCGCAAGAATGCCAAAGTCTGTGCTGAGATTCAAAAGAGAGCCGACAGTCCCGAGGTTCGCCCCGGTCGGCGCGTAGACCGTGAAGTCGCGACAGGGAGCTAAGCCCTCCGGGTCGTTGTAGTTGATTGGGTCGCCCAGTACGTAAGCATATAGGTTCAGACTTTGAGGCCCATCGAGTGCGCCAGAATCGCTGGGATCGGGTGTTAGGAATCTGCCTAGGTTGTTGAGGTAATACCGCTCATTCGCGTAGTCCAGCCCCGTCCCGCCGTCCCGCCAATATGTCCCAAACTTCTGCCGCTCTTCCGCGGTCGTCGGCACGAACTCTTCCCCATACGGATAGAACCGGCTCGCCGTCGACCCTTCCTTCCGCGTCGACCCCAGACGGTCCTCCATGATCGACTGCCCGCCCGACGCCAACCGCTTCCCAGCGAAGTACACCTCCGTCTTCGCGTTCCCCAGGTACATCGACGCGCTCCACAGCACCTGGTACGCGCCCATCCGCCGCCCGTCAATGCCGTAGAACGTCACCCACTCCTCGCCGTTCGCTTTCTTCTTGTACACCCTCTGATTGTTCGGTGCGTACGAATACAACTCGCCGTTGGCCGCCGTCAGCCGGTTGTCCACATCGTAGACCATCCCGGTCACCCCCGGCACCGCCGTCATGTTCCCGTTGGCGTCATAGGAATAGCCGCCGGTCGTGATGCGGTTGGTCGCCCCGTTCACGTTGATCGACAGGCTCGGCGCCGTGCCTTTCGTCACCGTCTTCGCCGTGAGGTTGCCAAAACCGTCGAACGTATAGCTGTTGCCCCACTGCGTGCCAGTGGTCTCGGCTTTGGTCAACCGGTTGAGTGAGTCGTATTGATAGTCCACCGTCTCGCCCGCGACGTAATCGACCATCTGCGTCAGCCGCCCGTTGTTCGCCGTGGGCTGATAAACGTAGCCAACGTCCACCTGCGCCACGCCGCCGAAGCTCGTCGTCTGCCGCGTCAACTGGAACCGCTCGTTGTACGCCCGCGTCTCGGCGTAGATACTGCCCGCCACCGTGTATTGCATCGACGTGATCTGGTGCGCTGCGCCGTACACCACGCTTTGCGCCGCGATCTGGCTCGTGCTATCGGTCAGCGACACCGGCCGCCCCTGGTTGTCGAACCCATAGGTATAGGTCGGCCCAGCGGTTGGCCCCGTCCCCGTCGCCGGATCATTCACCGACGTCATCTTGCCTTCATTGTCGTACGTATAGGTCCCGTCCAGATTGCGCTGTCTTCGAACCGCGCGCGTGAGCGCGCGGGTTGCGTTGGGCTGAATTCCCCGCCGGTCGCTGTGCCCAGCCCGCACTCAGTCCATGAAAGCAACACGCTGGCTGCGGCACCCGCGGGCTCAGTCTCAGAGGCCGTGAGAGATTCAGCCACTAAGGCGCGAAAGATCCTCCGCCACCGCTCCCTGACGGTCCCGGCTCAGAAAAACCCGCGGGCTTATAGTAACTCCGTGAGAGCGGGGATGGGGGTGCGGGGCAAGGGGCTGGCGTTTGAATCCCCTTGCCCCGCTCAGCACGGCAGCGGCCCCGGAGC
>JBJXGR010000367.1:0-3578 GCA_046160045.1 Bryobacteraceae bacterium | reverse complement strand
CTCAGCGGCTTGCTTCACAATGAGCGGAACATCGGATTCCAGGACAAAGCCTTCGCCTGCCAGACTGCGAGCGGCGGTGTCCAACTTCTTCAGGTACTCGTCAAGACTGCCGTACCGCTCTTCCCGCGATGGGCGTGGATCTCCGCGCTCGACCCGTTCCGCGCGAGTCCGGGCGAATTCGAGCGTCGAGCCCACCATGCTGTAGAACTCGCCAGGTGCGCCAATTGACGGATCGCGGAAATTCCAACCGGTATAGGTCGCGAGCGGCACCTGCACTACCGGCAGACGAACGCCGGAGGTCTCATTGCCGTCCGTGTCCACCTGAGGCACCCTCATGCCAAACACCGGCCCGAGTTTGGGAGGTTCCACGGAGACGATGCCCCGCGTCCGGAAGTCGGGGCCATAGTCCACGCGGTGAGCCGTCTGGATCGGATCCGGCCGGGGCACGCCGGGAAGCTTGGGGAAATTCAGAGCGCCCAACGGCACCAGTTGGTCCGCATCCGCCTTCGGGTAGCGCGAGGGCGGTGGTTCCTTGCCTGTGGCGATCCACCGATCCATCGCCACCAGGAGCGCCCGCATGGTCCAGCGGTAGTCGTTGGAATTCGCCGGTTGCCGGGTGCCGTTCCGGTGCGGCGGAAAACTTCCAGGGCCATGCTGCGCCCCGGCGATCAGGTAGATGCGGGTCAGCGGAGCGGGCGGTACGTCTTTCTTACCGTCGGGTGTCGTGTGAATCAGCGAAGCCGATCGCCCGTAGTATTCGTACGAACTGTTGGTGTAGAAGATCCGCGGCACGACGTTCGCCTTGCGCGAGCGAACCAGAATCCCGTCAGTAATGCCCGTTTCCGGGTCCGTTTGTTCCACGTCCGTAAACGGGAAAATGTCGGTGGGATAAAAGAAGTTGAAGAACGGACGGGCGTCGCGTGAGGGCTGCGCGAAGCGGTGATTGAAGCTGCCCCGCCCGCCGCCGGCGACGTGAGCCCACACTCCGTCGAACACCTGCCGGCCGCTTTCGTCCTGATTGAAGCCGTCGTAGAGGAACTTGCGCAGGAAGCGGCCGCTCTGCGACGACCCGATCCCGATCGCGCGTTTGATGTGAAGGTGAAGATCGCCAAGCGGACCGTCGGCGCCTCCGTGTTTGAGAAATGAAATCAGGTCGCGCGTCGCTGCGAGGCCGAGGCCCGCCACCGGCGGGTCTTGCGACCGATAGACGATTTCGTAGATCCTGCCCGGCTGAAACCCGGCCCGCATGTAGACGTGAGTGTCCACCGGAACCGGTTGTCCGTTCTCTTCTTTGGCGAACTGCCATTCGGCGCGCGGAATGACGGTGCGCGGGCCCAGGCGGAGATCGCGCACGGTGAGTTGAATCGACGGGTCTGCGGGGTTGATGGCGCGATACGGGATGTGCGTGCGGTCGGCGAGGTGGATCGTCGTCACGATCTTGTCCGGTACGAAGTCCGAGCGTACGACTCCGGTGATGGGCCGGCCGCCGTCCCGAGCGACGGGAGCATAAAAACGCAGCAGATCGCGCTCGGGAGGAACGTCGAACTGCCAGCCCATCCAGAAGAGGGCGAAGCCGCGTTCCAGCAGGAAACCATCGCCGAAGTGACCGGGCAGGCGGGGATCAAAGCCGGCATCGCCGCGGCAGAACGTGCCGAGCAGTCCTTTGCGGCCGCGATTGGAAACCTCGTACAGGACGGCGCCGTTGCCCTTGGCCGGATCGCGCGGGACCAAAGCGTAGAAGTCGGCCGAATACTCAACCTTCCCGGCCGCGTTCCTCGGCGCGTAGCCAATGTCGGTTACCAACTGGTTGGCCGGCTTGGTGGGATCGGCCGCGAAGCGAATCTTCCCGGTCAGGCGGACGTAGGGGCCAGTCGAGCCAAACGCCTTGCCGGCGAGCACGTCGGAGCGCTCCTTGACTTCCACGCGGACAACCGCCGCCTGCGCGGCCAGAGTCATGACCAACAACGTCGAGCAAAGCCAGTGCATTCGATGTCCCCGGTTTCCGGGTCATGATAACAAAGTGTTATTGAAGGTCGTACGTGACCGTTGTGCCTACGAAGAGACTGAGGCCGCTGCTGGTGATCTCCGGGGCCGAGACGGAACGGACCGGGCCGAGGGTCCGGGAGATGCCGGCAGCCAACACTTCGGCCTGCTGGCGCGCTTTTTCGAGCAGGGAGGGTAAAGCCTGCTGTAGGGCCCTGAGCCGGTCGTCGGCGTTGGCGGTGTAGGCGGTAGTCCACCCCAGGCCCTGCGTGGCGCTATTCTGCAGGCTGCGCTGGATCGCGATTAGCCGGTCGCGCGTGGTGGAGAATTGCGAGGCCGGCACCGGCACCGCAAACTCGTATTGTGTCAGGATGAATCCCTGGCTGATGGACACCGAGATCCCCGTCAGATTGGAAGTGGCGGCTCCGGAGTCGCTCAGGACGCCGAGAGCCGTATCCACCGTAGAAGCCAGGTTGGCATCGACAAATTGGATGCTGAAGGTGGCGGTTCCCGTCGAGGCCGGCAGGATCGTCGAAACGCTGGCGGAGACAGTGTTGGGTAGCTGCTGAGCCGAAGCGATGCAAACGGCAGCCAGGACTGCGGCGGTGAGGACGCGTAAACGCATAGGGGGTTCCTTCCAAGAGATCTCTTCCATGGTAGCTGGCCAGAAACGTCTTGCTACGCTCGTATCCATGCAGATCATCACGGAGTGCCTGCCGGTGCCGGCGGGCAAGGTTGCGTCGGTCGTCACCTTTTTGGAGATGACGGTGGCGCCTCCCCCGGCGCGGGTGGATGCCGGCCCGTATCGGTTCGAGCGGGTAAGCCGTTGCGACCTGGATTGGTACCGGCGCTTCTTTCAGCGGATCGGCGCGGACTGGCTTTGGTATAGCCGGCTCCTCATGACCGACGCCGAGCTTCGGGGGACGCTCGACCATCCGGAGGTCGATTTCTACTTGTTGCGCGATCAAGGGGAAGAGATGGGGTTCTTCGAACTCGACCGCCGAAATCAGCCGGACATCGAGATCCGGTTCTTTGGGCTGGCCCCCGAACTGGTGGGGAAAGGACTGGGAAAAGCGATGATGGCGAAAGCGCTGGAGGTTGCTTGGAGCTACCGGCCGCGGAGGCTGTTCCTGCACACCTGTACGCTCGACCACCCACGCGCGGTCGAGTTCTACCGGAAAGCGGGCTTTGTGGCGTATGGGCGGGAGGTGGAGATTCACGACGATCCGCGTGTGCTGGGCGTGCTGCCGCGGACGGTGGCGCCGTACGTGCCGATTGTGGAGTGAGTGCCCGGACGCGCGAGAGGCCGTCCCCTGGAACGTCACGCTGACAAACGCGGCCAAGTGAACGGACCGATCAGCAGAGTCCGCTCCCTCAGAGCCGGTGAAGCCGGGGACCGCTCCCTCACGGTCGCGGCACCGACCGGGTTGCGGTTCTGCCAGGCCGCGGCTGACGCTCCGAACCGCGCGCGTGAAGCCCGCGGGTTCTTTCGGAGCCGCGACCGTCAGGGAGCGGTGGCTCCTCACCGGTCAACATGCATCGCCACCGCTCGCTCACGCTCGCGGCTCAGAAGGCTTCATGGCGGCGATCGGCCG
>JBJXGR010000366.1:0-8866 GCA_046160045.1 Bryobacteraceae bacterium | reverse complement strand
GAGCGCTGCTTTAAGAAAAAGGGATTCGTACGATGCCTGACACCGGCTCTTCCATCGAAGGCAAGCTGATCGTGCTCACCGCCCCGCTGACGGAGTCAATCGACTACGCCGGCTTTTTCATTCAAATGGCTTTGGCATCGCTGCCAAAGCGCCTGGAAGGGATCATTGACCAGAAGTATCCGAAGTGGCGCGAATTAGAGCGCAATGAGGATGGCTCGGCTCGTTACGTGCCCGCCGGCGTGCGGTTGGTAGAGGCTTCCATTCTGCGCCAGTTCCCCGCGGAGGACGTGGTCTGCTGTTATCCGGAGGATCTGCCGAAATTCATCGGGACGCGCACGCGGGTTGTCGGTGTTTCCACGCACAATCCGCTGGGAGTGACGTTTGCGGCCGGCGTGTACGCTTCCATTTTCGGCTCCTCGCGGGAACCGATTAATTCGCATTACGCCAGGGAGTTGTTTCAGACGCTCAAACACAGTGCGCACCGATCGAGTTTTCGGGTGATTGTCGGCGGTTCGGGCGGCTGGCAAATCTCCCAGACGGACAGCTTCGAGGATCTGAGCGTCGACTGCGTGGTGGAGGGCCGCAGCGAGTCGGAGGACACGCTGGATCTATTCCACAAGGCGATCCGCGGAGAGCCGTTGCCGCGATTCGTGCAAGTGAGCCATCCGACAGGGCGTGAGGGACTGCTGACGCCCAATAAGCGCACGACCTTCGGTGTGGTAGAGATGACGACAGGATGCGGCCGGCGCTGCAATTTCTGCCTGCCGGATCTGAACCCTCAGATCGATTTCCCGAAAGACAAGATCATGAAGGCCGTCGAAGCCAATGTGCGCGAGGGCAACAGCCAGATCTCGCTCGCGACGGAGGACATGTTCATCTGGGGACAAGTGCATACGGGCGTGCCGTTTTATTTCCCGAACCGCGAAGCGCTGATCGATCTCTATCGCGAGGTTGTGAGCACGCCCGGGGTGCGATATCACGTTTTGAGCCATTGCACGATAGCGCCTGCCGTCGTGGATCCGGGTCTGATCGAGCAGTTGTCCGGCATGCTGCTCGACAAGAGCCCGGTGAAGCTGCCGTCGCTAAGCACCCACCCTGAGGGGCGCATCCTGGCGCCGCTGATCGGCATGGAGACGGGGTCGGTAAGAATGGCGAAACAGATCATGCCCGGCAAGGGCGTTCCTTTCCCGATTGACGAATGGCCGAGTGTGCTCATTGAGGGACTGACCATCCTCAACCGCAACAACTGGTTCCCGGTGATGACGCTGATGGTGGGCAATCCCGGTGAAACGGATGCTGACTGCCGGGCCACCCTGGATCTGCTCTACGAGGTGGAGCGCCGGGGCCTCTTCGCATTCTTTGTGCCATCGATTTTCACGCCATTGCACGACACCCGGTTCGCGGCAAAGCAGGGTGTCCAGGAGAACCGGGAGCTCACGCCCCTTCAGTGGCAGATCATGATGAAGTGCTGGAAGCTGAGTCTGCGGCCCGCGCTGCAGAGTTGGTGGGGTCCGATGACCTGGCGCGTTGGCGCTCTCGTGTTCTGGATTTGGAAGTTGCGCAAGATGAATGGGCCAAACTTCACATGGCCTCTGTTGTTGTTCGCGAGCGCTCTTCCGGAATGGCTGATGGAGAAGTTGGGAAAGATCTACCGCGGACGGCCGGCGCAGTTCAAAAGCCGCAAGGAACTGCTCGCGACCATCAAGCGGCCCCACTGGAAGCACCTGCGGCCGGATAATGGCGACCTGCCGGACGGCTGGGAAACCGCAGCGGATTCGGACGAAGCAAGAACGCCTTTGCGCGTCCTGGGCGCAACCCTGTCGCCCGGCCGTTGAGCGGCAAGGTCGGCCCGTCCGGCGTGTGCGTGGTTTCTTCGGAGCCGCGACCGTAAGGGAGCGGTGGCTGGAGGGCTGTCAACGAGAGCGGACCTTTCGATCTTGTTACACCTTCTGAGTGTGGGGAAGCCGGCAGCCACCGCCACCGCTCCCTCACGGTCGCGGCTCAGTAGGTTGGTCGCGGCTCAGTAGGTTGGTTGGTTGGTTGGTTGGTTGGTTGGTTGGTTGGTTGGTTGGTTGATCGCGGCACGGTTTGGTCGCGGCACGGTTTCGGTTGGGTCAGCTGTTGCTCAATGTCGGTTGCGCGCGCCACTCGCGCCACCACTCGACCACTCCTTTGCCCTTGCGGAGCAGCAGTTCGGCGAGATTCAGCGCAACGGCCAAGCCCAGAAGCCCCGGCCACAACTGCATGCTGGCGGGAACGCCGCGGCCGCCCGAATCGAAAACCTCTTCAGGCCTGGGATTGAAGCGCCCCCCGGTGGATGCGGCGATCTGTTTGAGCAGAAACGTATTCGCGCCGTGATCGAGCAACTCCGATTCCTGCCGGTAGAAGCCGATTTCGGGAAAGGCCCGCGAGTCGATCAGCGGGCGCACGCGGAACAGACCTTGCCGCCCGCCGAGCGAAACCCGCGCACGATAATGCCGGCTGGCACTCTTCGAGACCTCCACCGCGCGGCGGAAGTCGCCGGGCCCCAGAATGAAAATGTCGGGTAGTCTGGCCGGTTCGGCTACGTCGCGTGCCAGGCGGTAATCCACCAGCAGCACGTCGTTGGCGGCATCGTAGTCGGCGGTGGCCTCCGCGGCCTCGGCGTGCGGCAGCAGGTCGCGGAACACATTCAGCCAGAACCGGTCGAATCCCTTCCAATCGAGCCAGCCCGCCGCCCACCGGCTTTTGGCGTCGGAGGTGAACACCGCGCTGCGCCCCAGTCCGTATTGCCAGCGCACGAACAGCGGATCCTTGCTCTCCATAGTCAGCACGGTCTCCGCGGTGGGCTTCGAAATGAATTTGACGTAGCCCAGCAAGGGCGGTGCGGACTCCATATTCAAACCCGAGATCACTTCCGCTTCCCGCTCCACCTTTGCCTTCATCGGTTTCTCGATCGCGGTCGAGCCCGTGTGCTCCATGACGTCGCGCAGCAGAATCTGCTCGAGGCCGGAAGGGTCGCTCAGGAAGTAGGCCCGGCCGCGAGAATAGGATGCGATCTTCTCGAGGTACGCCCGGTTCACATCCTGCCCCAAGCCTACGGTGGAGATGGTCACGTTCCGCTCGGCGGCCTCACGGCTGAGTTGGATGCTGTCACCCTCTTCCGAGATACCGTCGGTCAACAGCACGATGTGCTTATAAATGGCGTTGACGGGCACGATCTTGTGGTAAGCCTCGGCCAGCGCGGGCGCGATCTGCGTGCCGCCATCGGGAGTGATCCCCGCCACCAGGCGCTTGAGCAGGGGCCGGTCCGTGGCGCGGCGGATCGGCACTGTCCACTGGAACGAGTTGTCGAAGATGAGGACGCCGACGATGTCGGAGGGGCGCAGGTTCTCCACCACGCCGATGGCGGCGAGCCGCGCCAGTTCCATCTTTTTCCCCTCCATCGACGACGACTTGTCGATGATGAGAACGACACACGTGCCTTCGGGAGTTCGCGGCGGCGCCAGCTTAGCGGGCAGCGTGCGGTCAAACGCGTCTTCCTCTTTCTTCTCGACGTAGACGTTGCGGTCACCTCCGATCCAGAGGATGCCGCCGCCCTGCTGGACGAACGTTTCGAGAGCCGACTTACGTTCCAGCGTGATGGCCTCGGCGCTCCAGTTGTTGAAGATGATCAGTTGAACGCCGTCGAGCGAATCGGGAACCTGTGCCACGCGCTTGACCTCGAACTGGTTGCCCTCGAGCAGTTGCAGGAGGTGCTTCTCGCCTTCCACGGGATCAAGGGAAACGAGTAGAACCCGCGGGCGCCGCAAGGTCACGGCCTGCTCGAAGCGCGTCTCGCCGAGGCCGGGCGCGCGGATGACTCCGGCAAGGTCGACGGCCCCGGCGGACGCCACGCTGGCGTGAACCCTGAATTGGTTGACGCCGGCCTCCAAGTCCACCGGATTTCCCCCCAGGGACTTGCCCTCCGCCGTCACTTCCACTTCCGCCCGAACGGCTTTGGGAGATTCGACGACGACGTCGATGGGAAACCGCTCGCCGGCGAAAACCCGGGACGGGAATGCGATGGCCGTCAAATGCAATCCGGGTTTGGGCCGTCCCTCGAGCGGAAACGTATCGATGGGAATGCCCAGTTGGCTGGCTTGCCAGGCGGCGCGCAGGACGCTGCCCGCGTTCTCGTTGCCATCGCTGATGAGGGCGATGCGCGGCACCATTCCCGCGGGCAGCGCGGCTACCGCATCGCGTACCGCGAGTTCGAGGTTCGTGCTGCGGCCCGCTTCGCCCGAGGTGGGCTGCAACTTCCACGACTTGCCCCGTTCCTCCCGCCGCGGCGCCCGGGTCGCGCCGGCAAAGGGAATGAGCCGCGTCCAGTTGTTTCCGCGAGACGCATCCATGCGGGTGGCAATCCGGGAGACGCGGTCGAGGTCTTCGGTCGAAACGCTGTGTGAAGCGTCCGCCAGGATCGCCACGGCCACCTTGCTCGCCACAAAGCTCATGTTCGGTTGGGCCAACGCCAGCAGTAAGGCTGTGAACGACAGGGCCTTCAACAGGAGGGCCGCGCGGCGCGCGGTCTGGCGCCACTCCCACAGTGCCCAGGCCAAGGGAATCCAGGCGAACAGCAAGACCCATGGGTGATCGAAGGTCATGATTCACTCCTTCGGAAACGCGGGAAGACGAGCCACGGCGCGACCTGCGGCAGCCGCGCGCGGATTCCGGCACTGGATCTTCCATAGATCAGCCACTCCACCAGCAGCAGTAGACCGCCCGCCACGGCCAGCCAGGGCCAGACGTCTGAAGCCGCGGCCAGTAGTGGCGCGGGTGGAGGCACGCCCCGCCTGATGTTCGCGGGAGGCTGCCACCTTCCTTCACCGACCTCCGGCAGAGTCAACGAATAGGAGAAGTCACGATCGCCGGCCGCCACCTGCACCGTCCCGCGGGTTCCCGAGAAGTAGCTGAGATAGCCTTCGTTCACAGTAAACGGAATGGCGCCGCCATCCTGACGATGGACCTTCACGGTTTCCGGATCGATCGACCGCTCCAGCGCCACACGAACCATTCCCGCGCTGCCGAGACTGACTTCCCCCCGTCTGAAGACATTCGGCGCGATCCAGCGGAAGACATTGGCGAACACGAGCGGCGTGGACAATTCGTAGCGCAGCGACGAAGCCGCAGGGTGGAATCCGATGGCGGCGATTTTCGGCTTGCCTTCGCGTGCGACGATTACCGGGCCCGCGTCAATCCGCGCCACGGCGATGTCCTTCGGCCCGGGTGCGAACACGGAAACGGAGTCGAGCGTGAAGTCCTTCGAGCGCAGGCCTGCGGCCAGGACATGATCCGTGTTCCATTGCGCCAGGCGGACCTTGGTGGCCCGCTGCTTGACGGCAAAGGGCCCGTTCGGGGGCGGATCGATCCAGAGGGAGTCACGCTCCGGCAGGACGGCAGGCCGGAAGCGGTCGAGGATCATGACATCGGTGTCGGCCTTCGCGTCATACAGTGCGGGCGCGCGGATTTGCGGCGAGAGTTTCGGATTCGCCTCCAGGAGCGGTTTGAGAGAGGTTGGATCTGTGGTGTAGGCGATCACCCGCAGCTTGCGCTGTTCAGGCAATTCCAGAGTGGCGCGGTCGTCGCCGGAAAATCCGTCTCGTGAGATCAACCGGGCATCGAGGATACCGGCGGCCGACGTTCGCAGGGTGAAGGTCGCCTCCTGTTCAGCGCCGGGCGCCAGGGTCATCTGGCGGGATCCCGCCGGAGCGCCGCCGAACAGCAGGGCCAGCGGAATGGAGCGCGGCTTCTGCCCATAGTTTTTGACGGAGACGAAGATATCCCAGAGATCGGGGCTCGAGTCGGAACGGCGGAGCGAGATCCGGCGAAGCCCGCAGTTCTCGATGTCGGCAGCCAGGGGGATGTAGCGAAGATTCGGCAAGGGGGGCAGGGGAACGGCGGGACCGCCGGACGAGAAAGTACGTCCGGAACTGATAACTACGATCTCGCCCGAGCGCCGGCCGCCGACAGCCTGCGCCTGCCGTGCGAACGCCACCGCCTGTTCCAGGTTGAATGCCGTTGCGCCGGGTTTCGATTGAGCGATGGCGGTCTCGATCTTGGCACGGTCCTGTTCGAAGGACGTGACCGGAGTCGCCAGCGCGTCGCCGCGAATCAGCATTACGCGGTCGGCACGCGGGATAGCCCGCAGGTAAGACCGAGCCCGGGCTTGGCCCTGCTCCATCAGGATGGTCTTGCTTCCGGGCACGCGGGCGGCCATCCACGAGGAAGTGTCCAGGATCACTACGTGGTCAAACGGAACCCCGGCCCGCGAACCCAACTGCAGTTGGCCGATGGCCAGCAGCAGCAGTCCGATCCCAGCCAGTTGCAGGATCAGCGACCACGGATCCTGGACCCGCACTTTCCGGTGCGCGGTTACCGGATGCTTCGCCTCCACCCAGAAGCGAAGGGTGGACACCTGCACCCGCCGCCGTGCGCGGTCGAACAGGTACAGCGCCACCACCACCGCGGAGGCCGAACCAAACAGCGCCAGGATTTCCGCGGGTGTCAGGTTCAGAAAGAACACAGCTATTCCAGTCCTTTTGCTTGCATCATCGCACCGAAGATGACGTCTTCGAGGGGAACGGTCGTGGACACGCCGACATAACGGCCGCCCGCCCGGGCGGCCAGGTGCTCAATCCCCGCCGCATAGTCGTCGAACGATTTGGTGTACCGTTGGCGGGCCTCCGGATCAACCTGGATGCGCAACTGCTGGTGCGTCTCGGCATCCACCAGGTCGAGTTCGCCCTGCCACGGCGGCGCGCGGTCTTCCTCGGCCCAAACGTGCAGCAGCATCAACTCATGACCGAAATCGGCCAGAAACTGCAGCGGCTTCTCGCATCCGTCTTCATCGAGAAAATCGGAGATGACGATGAGCAGGCCGCGCTGCGAGTAAGTTGTGAGGAACTCACGCACGCTTCGCAGGAATCCGGTGCGTCCGTCGGGCTCCAGGGCCGACAGCCAATTGACGACGGGGAGAAACCGATGGCGCCCTCCGCTCGAGATGAAGCGCTCCCCTAAACCGGAGGAAAACGGCTGGACGGTGATGGTGTCGAGGCGCACCAGACCCACATAACACAACGCCGCCGCCAGCCTGCGGGCGAAACGAAACTTGTCGGGCGCTGGAGTCGCCATCGACAGGCTGCAATCGAGCAACAGCCTGACCGGAATTCTCGGCTCCACCTGGAACATCTTCAGAAACAGCTTCTCGAGGCGCAGATAGGCCCGCCAATTGACAGCGCGCAAGTCGTCGCCATGATGGAAATGCCGATGGTCGAAGAACTCCTGGCCGCCGCCGGCAAAGCGAGAGGGGTTGTGCCCGCCGACGAGTCCTGGGAACGACTTGGTCCAGCGAATGGTCAGGCGCTCGAGTTTCTCCAGAAACTCCCGGTCGAGCAGTGGAGCCGTGGCCATGGCGCCCGCTTCACGCGGCCGAGGCCTGCCGCGCTGTCCCCCTGATGATGACGTCCAGAATTTCGTCGGGCGCCTTCCCGTCGGCGTGAGCGTCGAAGTTCAGGATGATGCGGTGGCGGAGGACGGACGGCGCCACCGCTACCAGGTCATCGACGCTCAGATGGAATCGGCCCTTCATCAGCGCCATCACGCGTCCGCACTCCACCAACGCCTGGGCCCCGCGCGGCGAACTGCCGTACCGGATGTATTTGGACGCGATCTCGTGAGCTTCCCTCTGTTCCGGCTGCGTCGCCATCACCAGCCGGATCGCAAACTCGCGGACGTGCGGCGCGACCATCACCTGCCGCGCCACCGACCGCACTTCCATGATCTCTTCGCGCCGGATCACCTGGTCCAATTGCGCTTCCTCGCGCTGGATGGTTCGATCGACGATGCGGCTCAACTCCTCGTGCGTCGGATAGGTAACCAGGATCTTCATCAGAAAGCGGTCGAGTTGGGCTTCCGGCAGCGGATAGGTGCCCTCCATCTCGATCGGATTCTGCGTGGCCATCACCAGAAACGGCAACTCCAGTTCATGGGTCGTGGTGCCGCTGGTGACGGTGCGTTCCTGCATCGCCTCGAGCAGCGCGGATTGCGTCTTGGGCGTGGCGCGGTTGATCTCGTCGGCCAGGACGAGGTTTGCGAAGATCGGACCGTGTTGGAACCGCAGCGCTTTGGCGCCGCGCTCGTCCGTCTCCACGATCATGCTGCCGACAATGTCGGCGGGCATCAAGTCGGGCGTGAACTGGATGCGGGAATACTTCAACTGGAGCGCTCGCGCGAGCGTTCGCAGTAGCGTCGTCTTGCCAAGGCCCGGCACGCCTTCGAGCAGGACATGCCCGGACGCCAGCAGGCACGTCAGCACGCCATCCACGACATGCTGCTGGCCGACAATCACTTTGGCAATCTCCTGCCGGACCCGGTTCAGCCGGTCGACGGCAGTTTGCAGATCTGCTTCAGAACCCACGAATCCATTGTAGTGGACGCGCGCAGCCATCACGTGCAAACCGGTCCCTGCGAGAAGAGGCCCGCCCCATAGACGCTAACTGGAGCGAGGGAGCCTCATACCGCCGAGAGGAAGAATCTGAGTCAGCCGGCGCTAGCGCCGGGAGGCCGCGGCCCGGCAAGGCCGAGGCCCGAGTGGTGCTGATCGGTGTGGCGCAGGATATCGGCGATGAAGCCCTGGACAACTGGTTTGAAGGCGTGATTCGGGATCACTTCGATATCGGCCGCCCCGATCAGATCGCTGAAATGGGTGCAAGGTTCGTTCTAGCTACTTTCCCACTTAAAATTCGTGACCTAAGCTCCTTTTTTTCATAGGTGCGGTGCGCCGCTGATTGCTGGACTGAACAATTTCCCTCAACGGGAGACCATTGAGGTCCTACGGCTCGGAGTC
>JBJXGR010000365.1:0-5102 GCA_046160045.1 Bryobacteraceae bacterium | reverse complement strand
CGCCCGACCTGCGACGCAGCTACTTCACGATGTCGGACGAGAACAACTACTCGATCTGGCGGTTCCTGAAGCGGTGCCACGAGCGCGGATACATCTATCGCGGCTACGACGCCATGCCGTGGTGCCCGCGGTGCGGGGTCGGTCTCAGCCAAATGGAAGTTCAGGAAGGCTATCGCCGCGTCGTCCACCGGGCGGTGTTTGTTCGCTTCCCGCTCCGGGGCCAGCCGGGTAACCTGCTGGTCTGGACCACGACGCCCTGGACGCTGTCGAGCAACGTGGCCGCCGCGGTCAATCCGAGCCTGACCTACCTGAAGGTTCTCCATCGCGACCAGGTGTACTATCTGGCCAAAGCGGCCCTGACCACCAAGCGATTGGAGGAGGACTTCCGCCGCAAGGAGTGGGTGGAAGGCGTCCCGAAACTGAAGACGCTCGAACAGATCTTCCGGGAAAAGGGCGGGTTTGAAGTCCTCGGTGAGTTGCCCGGCTCGGAGATGGTGGGCTGGGCTTACGACGGGCCTTTCGACGAACTGCCCGCGGCCAACGAGCCCGGCGGCTTTCCGCGCGAGATTGCCGAGGCCGCCGTCCGGCAGGGATGGACGGAGGCCCGCTCCGCGCGCGAGGTCCATCGCGTCGTCGCGTGGGATATGGTCGGAGAGACCGAAGGCACTGGCATCGTCCACATCGCCCCCGGATGCGGGAAAGAGGACTTTCAGCTCGGCAAGGAAGACAAGCTACCCCCAATGTCGCCCCTCGATCAGGAAGGCGTCTTCCTGCCGGGCACCGGAGCGCTGGAGGGCCGGTCCGCGGTCGATCCGTCGACCGCCGAGTGGCTGTTCGAGGACCTTCGGAGGAAGGAACTGCTGGTCGCGGTCGAACAGTATCCCCACACGTACCCGCACTGCTGGCGCTGCAAGACCGAACTCCTCTTCCGCCTGGTCGACGAGTGGTTCATCGAGATGTCCTGGCGCGGCGAGATCATGCGCGTCTGCGAGGACGTGACGTGGATCCCGGACTTCGGCCTCCAGCGCGAACTGGACTGGCTGCGGAACATGGGCGATTGGATGATTTCGAAGAAGCGCTTCTGGGGACTGGCGCTGCCGATCTGGGTCTGCGACGACTGCGGCCATTTCGAGGTCATCGGCGGGAAAGCGGAATTGCGGGACAGGGCAATTGCCGGATGGGACAAGTTCGAGGGACGCTCTCCCCACCGCCCATGGGTGGACGAAGTCAAGATCGCGTGCGCGAAATGCGGGGGCGCCTCCACGCGGATCCCCGACGTCGGAAATCCCTGGCTGGATGCCGGGATCGTCTCGTTCTCCACGATGGGGTGGAACCGCGATCGCGCCTATTGGGAAAAGTGGTTTCCCGCGGACTTCGTCGTCGAGTCCTTCCCGGGCCAGTTCCGCAACTGGTTCTACTCGCTACTGGCGATGAGCACGATGTTGGCGGAGGCGGCGCCGTTCAAGACCCTGCTGGGGCACGCGCTGGTGCGCGACCAGTGGGGCAGGCCGATGCACAAGTCGGAAGGCAACGCCATTCCGTTTGAAGGCGTGGCCGACAAGGGCTACGAAATCAAAACCCCCAGCGGCGTCGTGGAGAAGCTGCCGCCGATGGGCGCCGACCTGGTGCGCTGGCTGTTCTGCCGGCACAATCCCGCCAACAACATTAATTTCGGCGCCGGCCCGGCCGACGAACTCCGTAACAAGTTCCTCCTCAAGATCTGGAATACGTACGCGTTCTTCTGCAACTATGCCAGGCTCGACCAGTTTGATCCGCTGGCCCCCCAGGTGCCGATGGCGGAACGGACCGACCTCGATCGCTGGATCCTTTCGGACTTACAGCTTCTGGTCCGCCAGGCCAACCAATGCTACCAGGCCTTCGACCTGACGACGTTCTGTCTCGCCTGCGAGCAGTTTGTGGATGCACGGCTCAGCAACTGGTACGTTCGCCGCAACCGCCGGAGATTCTGGAAGAGCGAGGTGGGGGCGGACAAGATGGCGGCCTACCAGACGCTCTATACGGCGCTGGTGACCCTGACCAAGCTGGTAGCCCCGATCGTGCCCTTCCTGAGCGAGAGCCTGTACCAGAACCTGGTTCGCCGCGGAGCCCAGGGGCTAGACAGCGAATCGAGCGTGCACCACTGCGAGTTCCCCGTCACTGACGAAAGCCTGATTGATGCGGAACTCTCCGCGGACATGGACAACCTGCTGCGGTTGGTCTCGCTCGGGTCGGGGGCGCGCAACGCCGTCAAGATCAAAACCCGCCAGCCCCTGGCCGAGATGCGCGTTCTGCCCGCAAACGAGGGACAGCGCCGGGCGGTGGAGCGCTTCGCCGGACAGATCTGTGAGGAGTTGAACCTCAAGCGCGTGACGCTCCACGACCCTGCCGCCGGTCCGCTGCTCAAGAAAGAAATCAAGCTGAACCTGAAGGCCCTGGGTCCGAAGTTGGGTCCGAAGCTCAAGCCCGCTCAGGTGGCCCTTGCCGCGGCTGACCCGTCGGAAGTTCTCACGGCGGTTTCTGGCGGCCGGTCGTTCGCCTTGCCGCTACCGGGTGGCGACTCGGTGGACCTGACCGCGGACGACGTGTCCGCCGTGTTCACCGCCCCCGAGGGCTTTTCCGGGGTGGCCGACCGGAGTCTGGAAGTACTGCTGGATGTTCGGATCACTCCCGAGTTGGCCACCGAGGGTATGGCTCGCGAGGCTGTGCGCCACATTCAGGAGTTACGCAAGTCCGCGCGCCTCGAGATGGAGGATCGGATTGAACTCCATGTCGCCTCCGAATCGGAGACGCTCACGGGAGCGCTGGCGGAGCACCGCGACTACATCGCGGCCGAGACCCTGACAGTCCTATGGTCGGTCCTTCCGCTGGATGGGGACGCCCACCAGGCTAGCGCCAAAGTCGACGGCCAGGCGCTGACGATTCAACTGCGCGACGCCCGGGGACGAACCCGCTAACCAGCCCCCGTCAAGGGCCACCAGACCAAAACGGGAAATCCAAACACCCGCCTTCTCTCGTAGTGAGTTTTGTGATACGACTTGGATCTTCGTGCTACGGACTCACCCAATGAAGACCCCCCTGCTCCTCTCTCTTCTGATATTGGCGGCAGGGTTGACAAGAGTCTTTGGCCAGACCGAGCCGGCCCAAACGGACAAGAAGGCGGTTATCGCGCCGGTGTACACGAGCATCGTGATTACGGCCTCCCCGGTCGAGCCTTCGATTGACCGGCGCAATGCCGAGGTGTTTCAGCAAACCCTGTTCTCACGCGATGACCAGGTCTTTCACCAGCTCAATGCGGGAATCAATGCGGGCCAACACGAGGGGGGCGGCAAGTCGATCGAAGTCCGCCGGTTCGGCTTCAACCTCGATCACGGCGGCGTGAACGGCGGATTGAAGGTTCTGGTCGACAACATCCAGCAGAACCAGACGACGCAAGGCCACGGGCAGGGATACCTCGGCTCGCTGAAGAGCCTGAGTCCGGAACTCATTCAGGAAGCTAACATCATCAATGGACCCTTCAGCGCCGAGTACGGGGACTTCAGCGGTTTAGGGGTCGTCCACATCCGGCTCCGTGAGTCGTTCCCCGACCAGTGGACGGCGCGCATCCAGGGCGGCTCGTTCAACACCCAGCGGGGATTCCTCGCGTTCAGTCCGGACCTTCGGAATACCGATGCACTGTTCTCCTACGAGGGATCGCACACGGATGGGTTTTTCCTGAAACCGCTCGATTACCGGCGCGACAACCTGACCGGCAATATCACCCGGCGGATCGGCGAGCGCCGGAGCTTTTCGGTCAAGTACAACGCCGCCCGGAACGACTATTCTTCGTCGGGGCAGATCCCGCTGAACGAGGTGATCGCCGGACGTCTCGACCGGTTCGGATACCTGGACTCGGGAGAAGGCGGGCGAATCCGCACAGGGACCCTCGCCCTGTATCATCGGCTGGAGCAGGCGAACGGCGCCGTGTGGAAGTTCGACGGCTTTGTGAGCCGGTCGCTGTTCGACCTGTATTCCAACTTCACGTTCTTCCTGAGCGATCCGGAGAACGGCGACGCCATTCAGCAGCACGACTCGCGCCTGCAGGAAGGCGCGAACGCCCAGTACGTGCGGCCTCACCGGCTGTTCGGTGCGCAAAGCCTGTTGACGGCGGGCGGCAATTTCCACGACAACCAGATCAACGTCGGCTTGTATCCCCGGATCGGCCGGGTTCCCCTGGGCGTCACTACGCGGGCGAACGCGCATGTCACCAATGGCGCCGGCTATGTGCAGGATTCGCTCAGTTTCTTCTCCGGCCGGCTCTTGTTGAACGGAGGATTCCGCTACGACGTGTTTCGTTTCGACGTGAAAGATCGCGTCGAGCCGGCTCTCAGCCTCGCGGAAACCCAGGGACGCGTTCAGCCCAAGTTCAGCCTCGCGTACACACCGACTCAGCGTCTGCCGCTCACGCTGCACGCCAACTATGGCCGCGGCATTTCGTCGATCGACGCGCGCAGCATTCTGCAATCGCCGGGCGGGACCAAAGTCGCCACCACCGACTTCTACCAAGTTGGCGCGGCTTCCCGATTCTCCCGGTTCTCCGTCTCGACCGACCTGTTCCTTATCGATCGCTCTAACGAACTGGTCTACGTGGCGGATGACGGGACGCTGGAATTTCTGGGGCCCAGCCGTGCCTACGGGTTTGAAGCCAAGACGTCGGTCGACCTCACGCGCCGGTTGAGCGTCAGCGCCGGCGTGACGAAGGTCGGCAACGGGTTTTACCGCGGCACGTTTCCCCGCCTGTACGTGGACCGCGCGCCGCATTTCGTGGCCAACGCCGGTCTCACCTTGGCGGCGTGGCGCGGATGGAGCGGGTCGCTGCGTCTGCGCGCCATCAACCATTACCGCCTGGACGGGGAAGATCCTGAAGTGGTCGCGGCGGGGCACACGGTCGTCGATTTCAGCCTCGTGCGCCGTATCCGGCGCGGCCTCGATTTCAACTTTGCCGTCGACAACCTGACCGACCGGTCGTATTACGAAACGCAGAACTACATCGAGTCCCGCCCGTTTCGAGAGGCCCCGCCGGCCTTCGGCATCCACGCGACTCCGGGGTATCCCCGGACCATCAC
>JBJXGR010000364.1:0-6722 GCA_046160045.1 Bryobacteraceae bacterium | reverse complement strand
TGCAGATCACGACCGCGCCCGAATCGCGGGCGGTGACTTTCTCCATGCCTGTGCCGACAAACGGAGCTTCGGCGCGCAACAGCGGAACGGCCTGGCGCTGCATGTTGGAGCCCATCAGGGCGCGGTTGGCGTCGTCGTTCTCGAGGAACGGGATCAGGCTGGCAGCGACGGAGACCAATTGTTTCGGGCTGACGTCGATGTATTGCACGTCTTCGCGCGGAATCAGCACGAAGTTGCCGGCCTTGCGGGCGTTGCAGAGGGCGGGAACGATCTTCCCCTTCTCGTCGATGGCGACGTTGGCCTGCGCAATCGTCCACTTATCCTCTTCCCACGCCGAGAGGTACTCGCAGTGGGCTTCAGTCTCGATCGGTTGCTTGCTCTTGTTCGTGAGCGTGTGGCTGGCCCCTTCGGCTTCTCCCCTGGCCACCACGTCGCCAACCTTGTAATTCGAGTCGCCGGGATTGAGGACCCTCACTTCATCGAGCACCGTGCCGTTCACCACCTTGCGGTACGGACTCTCGATGAAGCCATATTCATTGATCCGGGCAAAACACGACAGCGACGAGATCAGGCCGATGTTCGGGCCTTCCGGCGTTTCGATCGGACAGATACGGCCATAGTGCGTGGGGTGAACGTCGCGCACTTCGAACCCGGCGCGTTCGCGGGACAGACCTCCTGGACCCAGCGCGGACAGACGCCGCTTGTGGGTGATCTCCGACAGCGGGTTGGTCTGATCCATGAACTGCGAAAGCTGGCTCGATCCGAAGAACTCGCGGATGGCCGCCATTACGGGTTTGGCGTTCACCAGGTCGTGCGGCATCGCCGTCGACATTTCCTGGTACACCGACATCTTTTCCTTGATCGCGCGCTCCATGCGAACCAGGCCGATCCGGAACTGGTTCTCGAGCAGTTCGCCCACCGCGCGGACGCGGCGGTTGCCGAGGTGATCGATGTCATCCACCGAGCCGAGGGCGCGGCGAAGCTTCAGCAGATAGCGGATGGTCGCGTAGAAGTCGTCCGGGTCGAGCGTGCGCTTGTCGAGCGAGGTCGCGTCCGCCCGATCGAACAGTTTGATGTTGAACTTCATGCGCCCGACGCGGGAGAAATCGTACTTCCGCGAATCGAAGAACATTCCCTGGAACAACTGGGTGGCCGTGTCGAGGGTGGGCGGATCGCCCGGGCGCAGCTTGCGGTAAATCTCGATCAGCGCGTCGTTCTGAGACTTGCAGCTGTCCTTCTTGACCGTTTGCGTCATCACCACGCCGCATTCGTCGCGATCCGGGAAGAACAGCTCGAACGAATCGATGCCCGCGTCCGTGAACTTGGCGATGAGGTTGGGAGTCAGTTCGGCATTGGCGTCGGCCAGTACCTCACCTGTCGTCAGGTCGACCACGTCGGCGGCGACGAATCCGCCTTCCAGATCGTTCGACGCCACTTCCACCTGCTGGATCTTCGCCTTCACGATTTCCTTCATCAGCGAAGCGGTGATCTTCTTGCCCTGCCCCACCACCGTGTCGCCCGACTTGGTGGAAATCGCGTGCGACAACCGGAGACCCTGCAATCCTTCGGAGAACTGCCAGAACAGCTTCGACTCTTTTACCGCAATCTTTTCGATGCGGTAGAACGTTTTCAGAATCTGCTCGTCGGTCTTCAGGCCGAGAGCCCGCAGGAACACCGTACCGTAGAACTTGCGCTTGCGGTCGATCCGGACGTAGAGCACGTTCTTGGTGTCATATTCGAACTCGACCCAACTGCCCCGGTAAGGAATGATCTTGCCGAGGTAGTAACCCTGCGACTGGATCTTCTCGAAGAACACGCCCGGGGAGCGGTGCAACTGCGACACGATCACGCGCTCGGTTCCGTTGATGATGAAGGTCCCGTTGTCGGTCATCAGCGGAATTTCGCCGAAAAAGACTTCCTGCTCCTTGATGTCGCGAACCGACTTCGCGCCGGTCTCGGGGTCCTTCGAATACACCGTCAGCCGGATGGTCACCTTGAGTGGAGCTGCATACGTCATGCCACGCTCCTGACACTCCACCATGTCGTACTTCAGTTGCAGGCCGACCGGGTCTCCGCACTTATTGCAGAAGGTGACGATGTTCCGATTGAACGTGCCGCAGCGGTCGCACAGGACGTCGCCCGCGTGGAACGGGTCGGTCTTGATGGTCGCTCCGCAGGCGGGATTGCGGCAGGTGGAGCGCAGATGGTGCAGGCCCTTGAGGTTTCCGCACTTGCACTCCCAGTTGCCGATCGAATAGTCGACAAACTCGAGTTGGCTCAGGCCACGGAAATCCGTGATGGGGAAGACCGAACTGAAGACGGTCTGCAGGCCGATGTCGTCACGCTCATTCGGCAGCAGATCCATCTGGAGGAACCGCTCATAAGATCGCTTCTGCACCTCAATGAGATTCGGAATGGGAATCGAGGTCTTGATTTTCGAGAAATCAACGCGCTCGCGGCTCACACCACTTTGGTTTTGCATTCACTGAACTCCTTAGAAGCCGATCGGCCGGCGAAACAGACTGACAGGCCGCCCGATCGGAGCCTGTCGCCAAAGCCCTGCCAGCAGCCCGGATGAGCAATCATCGAAGAGGAGGATCGGGGGACCTCCCAAAGAAACCTGTTGCGAAAAAAGGAATCGAGGTCGGGCGAATTGAAGGCTGAGGCGTCCGGGCACACTTCGGCCGCAAGAGTACGACAGACGCGAAGCCGCACACTTCCACGTCTTGTGCAGTTTGGACCGTTTTGTAAGTCAAGTGACTGGATCCGAAACTCACAAACTCCGGGCGACCCGTAGCCACCCAACGCCAGCCATCAGTCTAGCAGACCCAAAAGCAAGGCGTCAAACACTCCAAAGACACGGGTGCGTGCTGCCGCCCACGCGGTCAACACGCACCGGAAACGATCTGGCAGACCCAGGCCGCTACTTGACTTCGACAGTGGCGCCGGCATCGACGAACTTCTTCTTGATCGCCTCCGCCTCGTCCTTGGTAACGCCTTCCTTCACTGCCTTCGGCGCGCCATCCACCAAGTCCTTGGCCTCCTTCAGGCCGAGGCTGGTGACTTCGCGAACCGCTTTAATGACATTAATCTTGTTGGCGCCCGCCGCTGTGAGCACCACTGTGAACTCGGTCTTCTCTTCCACCACCGGAGCCGCCGCCGCCGCGCCCCCGCCGGCAGCCATCACTGGAGCCGCCGCCGCCGCCGAAACGCCCAAACGCTCCTCGAGCATCTTGACCAACTGGGAGGCCTCGAGAAGTGTCAGGCCTTGAATCTGATCCGCAATCGCGTTGATGTCCGCCATCTTTCTTTCCTCAATACTCAGACTTATCCGAGCGCGCCGCGCGGCTACTCGGGAAACTTGTTCTCTTTGACACCCTGATCCACAACCACCGCCAGGTTGCGGCCAACGGCATTCATCGCCGTCACCAACCGCTGTGCGGGTGCGTTGATCAGGAACAGTAACTTGGACAGGACCTGTTCCCGGGAGGGCATGTTTGCCAGATCCTCGATGCTCTTCACATCGATGGCCCGGCCTTCGACCAGCCCCGCCTTGAAGGTGAACGACGGGTTGGCTTTCGCGTAGACCGTCAGCGCCTTGGCCAGAGCCACGGGATCGCCCGTCGTATAGGCAATCGAGCTCATCCCCTTCAGGTCCTTCAGCACCGGTTCGGACGAGGTGCCTTCCGCAGCCTTGCCGGCGACCGTATTTTTGACTACTTTATACGTCCCGCCGGCGCCTCGAACCGCCTTTCGTAGTTCGAAATCCTGGCTCACCCGCAGCTTGCCGAACCCCGCCACAAACAGGTTGTTCGCTTTCTGCAGTTCCGCGCGCAGAGCTTCGAAGTCCTTATGCTTGTCTTCCCGTTTTTTCATGATTCAACTCCGGTCCGCGCTAGAGGACGCGGCTATTCATCGCCGTGGTGTCGAGCGGAATGCCGGGACTCATGGTCGAGCAGACTGTGGCGCTCTTTACGTATTTACCCTTCGCCGCCGCCGGCTTGGCACGAACCACTGCCTGAACCAGGCTGTTGATGTTGTCGACCAGTTTGTCGGAAGGAAAACTGGTTTTGCCGACGGGCGAGTGGATGATGCCGGTCTTGTCGACGCGGAATTCCACCTTGCCGGCTTTGATCTCTTTAACGGCTTTGCCGATTTCCACCGTCACGGTGCCGGTCTTGGGGTTCGGCATCAACCCCCGGGGGCCCAGGATTTTGCCCAGACGCCCGACGGATCGCATCATGTCCGGGGTCGCGACGACCGCCTCGTAATCCAGCCAGTTTTCCTGCTGAATCTTGTTGACCATGTTGTCGCCGCCGATAAAGTCCGCCCCGGCCTCTTCGGCCTCTTTCACCTTGTCAGGCCCGCAGATCACCAGTACACGCTTCGACTTGCCCAACCCGTGAGGCATGACCACCGTGCCGCGCACCATCTGGTCGGCGTGCTTCGGGTCAACGCCTAACCGCATATGAACTTCCACGGTTTCGTCGAACTTCGCGTACGTGATCTTCCTGAGGAGCGGAACCGCTTCATCGATCAGATAGAACTTCGGTTCAACGCTCTTCAGGGCAGTTTGATACTTTTTTCCTGACTTTGCCATATGTCCTCATTGGTGCAAGCGGCCTTCACGCGGAGGAAGGCCTCCCACTTAGGATCGGTGTGACCTAACGAAAGTAGCACAGGGCCGGCCGGATGTCAAAAATCGACTTGCAAACCAAATGCCAACCTTCCGGTTCAACCGACTTCGACTCCCATGCTCCGGCACGTACCCCTGACACACTCGGCCGCGGCTTCCTCGGTAAAACAGTTCAGATCGGGCATCTTGATCTTGGCGATCTCCTGCACCTGCTCCTCCGTGATTCGACCGACCTTTGTCTTATTCGGCTCGGCGGAACCCTTGGCCAGGTTGACGGCGCGCTTCACCAGTACGGGAACCGGCGGCGTTTTGGTGATGAAGGTGAACGTCCGATCGGAGAAGATGGTGATCACCACGGGGATGATCAGGCCTTCCTGATCCTTGGCGGAGGTCTTCGCGTTGAAGGCCTTGCAGAAATCCATGATGTTGACGCCCTGCGGGCCGAGCGCGGTACCGACCGGCGGCGCCGGCGTCGCCTTTCCCGCTGGGATCTGGAGCTTGACTTGAGCCGTTACTTTCTTCGCCATTGCCTGACCGAGCCTTCCTTTTCAAACCACGAGCGGCGGGCTAATCCCGCCTTATTGCTTTTCCACCTGCAGAAAATCCAACTCGACCGGAGTCGCCCGGCCGAAAATCGTCACCAGCACGCGTAGCGTGTTGCGTTCCGTGTTGACCTCGTCGACCTTTCCTGAGAAGTTGGTGAACGGACCGTCGATGATGCGCACGGTTTCACTGCGCTCGAAAGTCATGGCCGGCCGCGGCCGGTCAACGGACGTCGCCTGGCGGTGCAGAATCGAGTTGACCTCGTCGGCCGTCAGCGGAACCGGGTGAGTCCCGCCGCCCACAAAGCCTGTGACCCGAGGCGTGTTCTTGATTGCGTGCCAGAGGTCATCGTTCATGTCGAGTTGAATCAGCACGTAGCCGGGGTAAATCAGCCGCTTGCTGGTGACCTTTCGCCCGGCGCGCAACTCGACCACCTCTTCGGTGGGAATGAGAATCTCACCCACACGGTCATGGAAGCCAAACGCCTGAGCCCGGCTGCGGATCGACTCCGCCACCTTATTCTCAAAGCCAGAGTAGGTGTGAATGATATACCAGGGCCGGCCAGGGGCTTCGGGCGCTGCCTCGGGTTGGATCTCCTCCACCGTCCCGTTCTCGATCGGTTCGTCAGCCATACGCACCTACTTCGTGAATGCCGCCTGAATGCTGTTCAGGCCGCGCGACAACAACAGGTCCACGATCCAGAAGAATGCCGCGAACCCGAAGACCGTGAAGATCACGACTACGGTCGTCGCCTGCACCTGCTGGCGGCTCGGCCAGGTCACTCGGCGCATCTCGGTCCGGAGATCGTCGAAATACTCTTTCGTCACCTTCGGCCAGGTTTGAATCCGTTCGGCCAAGGGTCGGTTGTCGTCGTTTGCTGCCTGCGCTACCGCCATACTTTTTTTCCGGGAAGCCTCATTCTGGTCTGGAGTGGCAGGGGCGGAGGGATTCGAACCCCCACTCGCGGTTTTGGAGACCGCTGGTCTGCCGTTAAACCTACGCCCCTGGATTCAGGGTCGGTCCGATCCGCACTTCCGGAGCCTTCACACCAGTGTACTTGATTTTCAGCGTTCCGCCAAACCGGCGAGGGTTCCGTTCCGGATGTCCCGGATGCCCGCTCCCTTCCGGTCGCGGCTCCGTTCGGTCGCGGTTCCCTTCCGGATGCCCGCTCCCTTCCGGTCGCGGCTCGGTTCGGTCGCGGCTCCGTCCGCTATGCCAGAACCTCGGTCACCGTCCCGGCGCCGACCGTCCGGCCGCCTTCGCGAATCGCGAAACGAAGACCTTCTTCGCAGGCGATCTTGGAGTGGAGCGTGATTTCGAGCTTCACGTTGTCGCCCGGCATCACCATCTCGGTGCCTTCCGGAAGCGTCGCCGAGCCGGTCACGTCCGTTGTCCGGAAGTAGAACTGCGGGCGATAGCCGTTGAAGAACGGAGTGTGGCGGCCGCCCTCTTCTTTCTTGAGGACGTACACTTCGCTCGTAAACTTGTTGTGCGGAAGAATCGAGCCCGGCTTGCAAAGAACCATGCCGCGCTCCACGTCTTC
>JBJXGR010000363.1:0-3703 GCA_046160045.1 Bryobacteraceae bacterium | reverse complement strand
ACGACCTAGAATTCCAGGCGCGCCCCGAGTTGAATGGACCGCGGCGCGTTCGCCTGGTTGGTGATCCGGCCATAGGAGCCGCTCGACGGAGTCAGATTCGGCGCGCCGTATTGAAGCCGGTTGAAGGCGTTGAACGCCTCTCCCCGCAATTGCAGACGGAGCCTCTCCGTGAGCTTGACCGACTTCGAAAGCGACAGGTCATAGTTGACGATGGCGTCCCCCCGCAACCGCGCCAGACGGGTCGACACGTTGCGCAAGGTGAACGACGGCAAGACCGTGAACGCAGCCGTGTTGAACCACTTTGTCACCGATCGCTCGTTTGGCGGCAGGCGCGGATCCACACCGGTGTACAGGACGTCCGGCAATAACAGAGCACTGCCGCTCTGGAAGGTCTGAATCGCCGACAACTGCCAGCCGCCCACCAGCTTGTCGACGACGCCTGCCTGCTTCAGAAAAGGCTTACCCGCGCCGAACGGAAGCTCATAGACCCCGCTGAGCGTGATGCGGTGGGGAGCCCAGAGAAACCCGATGGCCTTCGACGGCTCAGGGTCACTGTCGTTGAGGAACTGGACCTTTTCGATCTGACGCGAAAAGGTGTATGTGCCCAGAAACTGGAAGCCGTGCGAAAAGCGCTTGGTCGCCGTTGTCTGCAAGGCGTGATAGTACGTCCTTCCCCCGGTCGAGCGGCGAACGGTGAGATCGCCCATCTGGGACCAGGTAGAAAGAAGATTCTGTACGGAGATCGTAGGACGGCCCAAAGCTACGCTGGACGGGATCAGGCCGGCGAACGGATTCGGGACGGTCGCCTGCAGGCGGGAGCCGAGGGACAGGTATTGCGCCGGAAGGACCTTCAACTGCCGGGTCATCTCCCCGTTGCTGCCGCTCGACCGGTTGCCCAGGTACAGGCTTTGCGCGGTCTCGCCGACATAGTTTACTTCGAGCGAGAGATCCTTCATGAGTTCCCGCTGGATGCCAAACTGCCAGCGCTCGTTGTACGGATTGCGGTCCCGATCCGGGAACACCTGCATGCTGGTGCCGAGCAGGGTGGTGAGTCCCTGGGCGCTTCCCGGCGGCCGGACCAGGCCGTCCGGGAAAGGATTGTTCAGCAGGTTCAGCGGCGTCACGCCATCCAGGCTCGCCACCATCGGTGTTGACGAGGAGAACCCGTCCTGGCCGAAGTCGCCAACGGACCAGTAGTCGTAGAAAAGGCCAAACCCGGTCCGCAGGACGGTCTTCTCCGTCAGGCGGAACGTCAGCCCGATTCGTGGCCCCCAGTCGTTGGTGTCGGTCCTGGCCGCGCGCCGGCCCCCGGGCGTGGCGAAGGTCAGTCCCCCGACCACTTTGAACTGATCCAAGGGAAGCTCAGGGATGGGATTCTTCGAGTACGCGGCCCGCGCGGCCGCATCGATGGGGTTCGTCGCCGCGAAATCCCAGCGGCTCATGTTATTGAATCGCTCGGTGGCGGGGCGCTTCAGATCGTAACGGAGTCCCATATTCACGGTCATCCGGCTCGACACGCGGATGTCGTCCTGGAAATAGAAGCCGTAATAGGGGGTCTGCGCTGAGTTGGTCGGGAAGATCGTGGTGTTGCCGCTGGCCGGCGTGCCGATGAGGTAGGAGGCGATTCCATCGCCAACCGCGGAACCGGTCGTATTGGGGTCGGGCCCTTGTGTGAAGGCGCGGGTGAAGGCGAATGCTCCCGAGGGAGCGTTGGACCCGAGGGAGTTGTTCTGGCGAATCTGCGTCTGGAATCCCCACTTCATGTTCTGCCGTCCCCGGAAGTGGCTCATATTGGCAAGAAATGAATACTGATTCCCCTTGTCGAACCGGCTTCCGCCCGAGGCGCCCACGGTCACCATGTCGGGATTTGTCGTCTGCGCCAGCTTGCGCTGCTGAAGGGACTGCACCCAGTTTGCGGCAAATCCCAGCTTGATCAGATCCACCTCCTGTTTGGTGGAGACGAGATCATAGCGGGTCAAGCCGGCGCTCAGCACCAGGGTCGTCGCCGGCGTCAGCATGATGGTGTCCCCGATTCCGACCGAATGTTGAGTCAGGACGGTGAGGGCGGTGCCGACATCAATCACGTTGGGTGAGAGGTTGGGCGTATTGGTGCGCGATTCGCGCCCGAAAATCCGGTGGCGCGATCCCAAGCTGTAATCCACCCGGACGGTGAAGTTATTCATGGGTATTTGGTTGGTCAGCGTCTTCACATAGTTATTCGTCCCCGAGTTGATGTTCCCGGGGAGGTTGGGCGTTGGAACGTACGCCGCGATGATATTGCGGGCAGCCGGATTGATCGTCGATGCAGGGATGACGTTGCCGGGGAACTGTGTACGCAGGAACCGGCCGGTCTGGCTGGGATTCGGCCGCGTGCTGAATGGATCGAACACCGCGATCTGTCGAGCCGAGGCATCGAGAGTCCTGGAAAAATCTCCCTGGCGCTGCAGGTCGGTCGGCACCGTGGTGATCACGGTGTTGGGAGTCTGGTTCCGCACGCCTTCGTAATTGAAGAACCAGAACAGCTTGTCCTTGATCACGCGTCCGCCGGCGGCGCCGCCGAACTGGTTATATCGCAGCGACGGCCGGGAAAGCCTGGACCACTTGTTAAAGAAATTCGTCGCGTTGAGGGCGTCGTTGCGGAGGTATTCGTACAGGCTCCCGTGCAATTGGTTGGTACCGGAACGGGTGGTGACATTGACGTAGGCGCCGCCCCCGTGGCCGTACTCCGCATCGAACGAATTGGTCTGGATATTGAATTCCTGAACCTGGTCCGCCGGCGGCATGTACGAGATGGTGTCGTAATGCTGGTTGGGCACGCCGTCCATGAGGAAGTTGTTCATGCGATAGCTGGCCCCGTTGGACGAGAAGTACGCGACCGCGCTGCGGTTGTCCAATCCGTAGTTGTCCAACGGGTTGGTCATCTGGACCACTCCCGCGGTGAGGATGGACAACTGCATCACGTTCCGTCCCGACATGGGTAACTCGGCAATAAAGCGCCGGTTGACGGTGGTGCTGGTGGACGCGGTGCTAGTTTCGAGCATGGGTGCGTCAGCGACCACCTCGACGCGATCCTGGACGTCGCCCACGGTCATGGTGATATTCACGGTCAGTTTCCTACCTGACTCTACGGTCACGGTCCGGGAAAAGCGGCGAAAACCGGCGCGCTCCACCTCCAGCCGGTATTTCCCGGGCAGGACGAGATTGAAATAGTAGACCCCCTGTTCGTTCGTCGTGTTCGATTTCTTCAGGTTCGTCCCGGTGTTGGTCAGGGTGACCTGGGTACCCGTCAGCAAGCCCCCGGTCACGTCACGGACATCGCCGTCAACCGAGCCGACCGGATTCACCTGGCCCAACGCGCAGGGGGTCAGGCAGGAGAAGACGCATACGACGAGAGCGGCCGAAAGTCGGCCGTGAATTGGATTGGGCCGTAGCTTCATGACGAACCTCCCTTGAACACGCGTTGATCCGGCAACGCACCTTGAGGGCGAAGGTCGACTCGACAACCGTACGTTTGCCTTTACGGGCGGTAATGATGTTATGGGAACATCCGCAGGGTGTCAATCCCATACTAAGAGGTGTCAACGCAAAATGATAATGTCCTATTTGCGCAAAGTAGAAATGTCCTATTGACACCGTCCAGGCTGGGGAGGTGCAAGAAGGACAGCTATTGATGACACAAGCCGAACGGGACCGTTTGGTGGCC
>JBJXGR010000362.1:0-27493 GCA_046160045.1 Bryobacteraceae bacterium | reverse complement strand
ACCGCCTTCGGAGCCGCGACCGTGAGGGAGCGGTGGCTGGCTGTTCCGAATTCGCCGGGGCCAAACAAACGCCTTGTGCTTGACGCGGGCTCGATCAATCCGTGCCCACCCGCAACGGCTGAGGCGTTTCCCGGCGGCGGTCTATCCACTCGGCGATGTCGTCGAACAGCGAATACGCGACGGGAGTCACGATCAGCGTCAATAGCAGCGACAGGCTTTGGCCGCCGATGACCACAATCGCGATCGAGCGCCGCTCCTCCGCTCCCGGGCCGGCGCCCAAGGCCAGCGGTAACATCCCGGCCACGAGGGTCAGCGTGGTCATCAGGATCGGCCGCAAGCGGTCGCGATTGGCCAGCAGGATGGCCTCCTCCCGCAACATGCCCTCGCGGCGCAGATTGTTGGTGTGATCGATCTGCAGAATCGAGTTCTTCTTCACCACGCCGAACAGCACCAGGATGCCCAGGGCGGAGTAAAGGTTCAACGTGTCCCGGAAAAACCACAACGACAGGAAACTAAACGGCACCGAGAGCGGCAGGCTGAGAAGAATCGTGACCGGGTGCAGGAGGCTCTCGAATTGGGCCGCGAGGATCATGTACATGAAGGCCACCGAGAGCGCAAAGGCAATCAGGAACTCGCGGAAGGTGCGCTCCAGTTCCCGGCCGCGCCCAATCACCGCGGTCGAGTACGCCGCGGGCAAATTCAGTTCCCGGGCCGCCGCCTGCATCGCGTCCAACCGGTCCGCCAGCGCATAGCCGGACGAGATGTTGGCGCGGATGGCACCCTGGCGCTGGCGGTCCAGTCCCTCGATGCGGTAGGCCGCATTGCGCTCCGCGAACTTCACAAGCGTGTCCAGCCGGACCAGTCCGCCGCGCTTGGAGGGCACATATAGTTTGGAGACCGTATCCATGTTGTTGCGGTCCGCCCCGGCCAGCCGAACTTCGACGTCATAGTCCTCGGCGACCTTATCGTCGCGGAACCGGGACACCTCGTCATCGCCGCCCACCATGATGCGCAAGGAACTCGCGATGTCGGCGGCATCGACGCCCAGGTCCGCGGCGCGATCGCGGTCGATGGCCACGCGCAACTCCGGCTTGGTCAGCCGGATGGTGGTGTCGACATCCACCAGGCCCGGAATGGACAGGGCCTTGTTGCGGAGTTCTTCACTGTAACGGTTCAGCTCTTCCAGTTCCGGGCCACGGATGACGAAGTCGATATCGACCGGCGCGGAGCCCTGGTTGATCGTCATGACGTTGCGGACGGAAACGCGCAGATCGGTGAACCCCTTCATCTTCGTCCGGATCGCCTGCATCACGTCCCGCTGGGAGTATACGTTCTGAAATGTCTCCCACGGCTTGCCTTCGAGCGTCTTACTGAAAAAACGGGGGATGGAGACGACCCGCTTGTCGATGGGCGTGATGCGCATGAACACCTGAGCGTTGTTGACCGCCTGCAAATAGCTGGAGCCAATGGTACTCAACATGTGCTCGATGCCGGGCAGTTCGCGCAGTTCCTTCTCCACGCGGTCCACCACCAGTTCCATGGCGGCGAGACTGGTCCCCTCGGGCGCCATGATCGACATCTCGAATTCGCTTTCGTCGACGTTGGTGGGGATGTATTCCTGGCGCACCATCTTATAGAGAGGCACGGAAGACGCCATGACCAGAATCGCGCAGGCGACCACCAGCCAGCGGTTGCGCATCGACCAACCGAGCAGCGTCATGTAATGGCGGTCGATCCACGCATAGAACCCCTTCCGGGAATCGGCCCTCCCGCCGTGATGCGAGACGCGAATCAGGCGCGAGCTCATCATCGGCGTCAGGCTGAAGCTCACCAGCAGCGACACCAGAATCGCCACCGCCGCGGTCAGGCCAAAGCTGTACAAAAATCTTCCCGAGATGCTCGACATGAACGAGACGGGCAGGAAGATCACGACGAGGCTGAGGGTGGTGGCCATGACGGCGAGGCCGATGTCGCGCGTGGCCAGGATCGCGGCTTCCCTCGGTGGAAGCGCCTTCTCTTCGATGAACCGGAAGATGTTCTCGAGCACGACGATCGCGTCGTCGATGACGATGCCGACCATCAACACCAGGGCGAGCATGGTGATGTTGTTCAGCGTGAAATTGAGGGCGTACATCATGCCGAACGTGGCGATGATGGAGGCGGGAATGGCCACCGCGGCGATGACCGTGGCCCGCCAGTTCCTCATGAACAGCAGCACCACGAGCGAGGCCAGGATGCTGCCCAACACCAGGTGAAGCTGAACCTCGTGAAATGCCGCCTCGATGTAACGCGATTGATCCTGCACCGCCTCGAGCGTTACGCCCGGCGGCAGGAGTTGGCGCACGCGGTCGAGCTTGCTTTTGACATTATTGATGACTTCGACCGTATTGGCGCCCGACTGGCGTCGCACCTGAATAGCGATCGCGGGCTTGCCGTCGTAGCGCGCGGCCGTGCGCTGCTCCTTGTGGCCGTCTTCCGCCCAGCCCAGGTCGCGCACGCGAACGGGCACGTTGTCGACCGTGGCCACCACCAGGTCGTTGAACATTTTCGGGTCGGGGAATCGGCCCATCGTGCGCAACACCACCTCGCGCGCGCCCTCGTCGATGCGCCCGCCGGGGATCTCGGCGTTCTGCCGCGCCACGGCATCGCGCACGGCGAGGATGGGAATGCGATACGCCGCCAGCCGGTTGGCGTCCACCCACACGTTGACCGCGCGTTTCTGTCCTCCGATGATGTCCACCTGGCCAACGCCGCCCGAAGACTCGATGGAGTCCTTGACGCCCTTGTCGGCGAGTTCGTACAACTCGCGCGGCGTCTTGTTGCCGGCCAGCACCAGGGTCAGGACGGGGGAGGCGTCGGTGTCGAGTTTGCGAATCAGCGGCGGCTTGGCATCGCGCGGCAGCAGGCTGATCGCCGTGGCTACGGCGTCGCGCACATCCTGGGCCGCAACGTCGATCTTCCGGTTCAGGTGGAAGGTAATGGTGACCACCGACAGGCTCTCGGCCGAAGTGGAGCGGATGTTGTCGATGCCCTCCACCGTGGCAACGGCGTCTTCAATCCGCCGGGTGACGGAGCTTTCGATCTCTTCCGGCGACGCGCCGAGCAAGGTGGTCCGCACCGAAACGATCGGCATGTCGACATCGGGAAACCGGTCGATGCCGAGTTTCGTGTACGAGACCCCGCCCACCACCGTCAGGGCCAGAATCAACATCACCGCGAAGATGGGCCGCCCGACACAGATCTCCGCCAGTTTTTGCATGGGCCTTACCTGGCCTCGACCGGAAGGCCTGCGCGCAACCGGTCGGTGGGTTCGAGCACGATCGCCTCGCCCGGCTTCAGTCCGTCCACCACCTGCACCTTGCCGGATTCAAGCGTTCGTCCGAGTTTGATCGGCCGGTCGTCGAGGGTTCCCTGGCGATGGACAAAGACGCGCTGGACACCGGCGAAGCTCGCGATCGAGCGCGGCGGAATCGCGAGCCCCTGCGCGGCCGGATCGGTGGTAATGGCGGCTTCGACAAACGAGCCGGGCCGCAATCGTCCATCTTCGTTCGGCAGTTCGCCTTCGACAATCAGGGAGCGGTTCTGCGCCTCGATCGACGGGCTGAGCCGCACCGTCCGCCCGGTCCGCACCTCGCCCGCGCCTTCCAGCCGTACGTCGATCCGCTGTCCCGCGCGAATCCGCGAAGCCAGCCTTTCCGGCACGCCGACCCGGATCCGGATCGGATGCTGCCGCACCAGTTGAACCACTGGCGTGTTCACCCCCAGGTACTCGCCGGGCGACGCGATCCGCCGCGTGATCGCGCCGTTGAACGGTGCGCGAATCACCGTGTCGGTCAGGTTCTGCTGTGATAACGAGACCTGCGCCCTGCGCTCGAGGAGCTGCGCCTGGAGCTGAAATACTTCCTCAATCGCCGCCTGGTGGCGGGCCTGTGCCGCCATCAGCGCGACGCCGGCGCGTTCGAAATCCACCTTCGAGGTGATTCCCTGCTGAAAAAGGCGGGTCGCATTCCCGTGCAGCAGGGTCGCCTCGCGCAGGGACGCCGCCGCCTGCCGCACGATGGCCGTGTCGTTCGGATTCACTTTGTCGGGGGACGCGCCGTAGAGACCCAGGCGCGCCCGCGTCTGTTCCACTTGGGCTTCGGCCTGCCGCAGCCGGAACTCGTAGTCGGCCGTTTCGAGTTCGGCCAGAACGTCGCCCGCGCCGACCCGGCTTCCGATATCGACGAACAACTTCGTCACGCGCCCGGCGACTTTGGCGCTCAGCGTCGCCTGGTCTTCGGCAAGCAATTCACCCGTGACGTTGACGATTTCCGGAATGGTCTCCAACCGGAGGATCTGGGTGCGCACCGTGACCGGCTTTTCGTCGACCTTGGCGGAGACGGGCGTCGAGTAGGGACCGGAACACCCGGTAAACGAGAAAAGAAAGACCGCGACGAGACACCCGAAGCGCATGGGATGCGGCTTCATTCTCTCACAACAGTGAGTTAGCGTTTCGCTCGTCCGATCTCCAGTCCTCGCTCCACTCCGCCGCTCAAACCCGAGTCGCCGCCCACCGCCAGGAACTGGAATCCTTCGTCCAGCCGCGTCTTCACCGCTTGCCCGGAAGTGAGCGTTCCGCAGGGTGTCCGAACCTGCTTGCAGGCTGCCAGAATCTTCTGAATGGCCGCTTCCGTCTTGGGATCGCTCTCGGTCACGCCGAGCGACATCGACAGGTCCGAGGGGCCGATGAAGATTCCGCTGACGCCGGGCGTGGAGGCGATCTCCAAGGCGTGCTCCACGCCTTCCCGGCTTTCAATCATGCACCACAACACGAGTTCTCCGGCGGGGTCGAGGGGCCAGAGATCGGCCTTCGCCACGTACTCCGGCGCGGCCAACCCCCAGTACCGCGCGGCCCATCCATATCCGACGCCGCGGTGGCCTTCGGGTTCCGCGTCCCTGGCGCCGTCGCGCTGGGGGAATCGCATTCCGCGGACGGCGGCGAGAGCGTCCTCGCGGTTGCGAACGTGCGGCACCACCACGCCGAAGGCGCCCAGGTCGAGGACCTGCTTCATCATGTACTCCACCCGCTCCCGCCCGTTGGCGGGCAGGCGCACGATGGGCGCCACCGCGGGCTGCAGGGCGCCCTTCTCGTGAATGCGGCGCTTGTCGATCATGCCGAGCAGGTAGCTTTCGAGGCGCGTAGGATCGTAGGGACTGTGCTCGAGGTCGATAATGACGAAGTCCACCGCGGACGACGATACGGCCGCGCCTCCCCGCACGGAGATGTTGGACGCGAAGATGCCCAGGGGAGGCGTGCCTTTTTCCAGGAGTTCGATCACGCGGTTCAGGCGGGACTGGGCGGCCACAGGCCACGAAGCCAGCAGAAGGAACCATACCAGCGTTTTGCTCATCTCGTTGAAACACTATAGCCCGCCACCGGCGGCTCTCGTTCGGGTAGCATTGAAGGGATCCGGGGAGCGAGGAAGGCAAAATGAACCGCCGGCATTTCCTGATGGCCGCCTCCGGCGCCGCCGTGTCCTTCGGGGCCCGGCGGCGCAAGGTGCTTATCGTTCTCGTCGACGGCTTTGGGCCGGAGTACCTGGCTGCGAGCGACATGCCGACCCTGAAACGGCTGATCTCCGGAGGCGCCTTCAAGATCGGGGAAGGCGTGATCCCGTCGGTGACCAACGTCAACAATGCTTCCCTGGTCACCGCGTCCTTTCCGGCCGAACACGGCATCACCAGCAATTTCTTCTACGATCCGGCCACCGGCAAATCCGTGGAGATGGAATCAAGCGAATTCCTGCTCCGGCCGACGGTGTTCGAACGGGCAGCGAAAGCGGGTATCCGATCGGCCCTTGTGTCGGCGAAGGACAAGGTCAAGACCCTGCTCGAGCGAGGCGCCGCCATCGCCGTTTCCGCGGAGAAGCCCAGCCCCGAGTTCATTTCGAGCGTGGGGCCGAAGCCCGACATGTACTCGCCGGCATCCAACTACTGGGCGTTTCGGGCCGCGCGGCAGATCCTGCGGCGTGACGACGTCGGGATGGTGTACCTGTCGACCACCGACTACATGATGCATACCTACGCGCCCAGCCACGGCCGTTCGCTCGAACACTTGCATGCCGTCGACCGCCTGCTGGGCGAGATCGTGGATGACCATGCGGGGCTGGAATTGTGCCTGACCGCCGACCACGGCATGAACGCGAAGACTCAGGCGATCGACGTCGCACGCGTCCTGGCCAGGAAGGGCGTCGAGGCCGAGGCGGTGCCGATCATCAAAGACAAGCATGTTGTCCATCACCAGAATCTCGGCGGCGCCTGCTACGTGTACCTCGCCAACCGGAAGGACCTCGCCAAGGCATCCGGAGTGCTGCGTGCCGTCCCGGGGATTGAGGAGGTGCACGACCGCGCCGGCGCCGCCCGTGAGTTCCGCCTGCTGCCGGACCGCATCGGCGATCTGTTTCTGCTCGGCGCGCGCGACGTGGCGTTTGGTGCGTTGACGGCGGAGCGCGACGACGTCAACGTCCGGTCGCACGGTTCACGGTACGAGGCGGCCGTGCCGATGCTCTCGTTCGGGCGCAAGATCGACATCCGCCAATACCGGTGGAGCCTCGATCTCACCCGACGCCTCGCTTGGGAGGACGCTTCATGAAACGCATTCGCTGGCTGGCAGCGTTCGTTTCCGTGCTGGGGATCGTGGCATGGGAACGCAAGGTCGCACGGGAGCGCGTGGGCCCCCTGGACGATGGCGGCTTCCGATTGGCCAGCGGCTGGAAGATCCACGCGGCGGGACGGCAGATCGCCCTCGAGACCCTGCCCCTGGCGGCCCGCGTGGTTTCGGGCGGTAAGCAGGTGCTGGTGCTCCAGGCCGGATATCGCAAGCCGACGTTGAGCCTGCACGATCTGCCCTCCGGCACGGAACGCTCCCGCCTCGCGATGGAGGATGCCTTTCTGGGCCTGGCGGTGCGCGAGGACCGGATACTCGTCGGCGGCGGCGTTACCGACCGGGTGCACGAGTTCCGGCTCGCCGCCGGCAAACTCGAGGCGGTACGCTCCTGGCGGCGCCTGGGAACCGGCAATGGTTTCCTGGGCGATGTCGCCTTCTCGCCCGATGGTGCGCTGCTGTTCGCCGCCAACCTTACCGGCAACTCCGTTGAGGTGTTCGACGCGGGCAAGGGCTCCTGGATCCGATCGTTCGCCACGGGGCGTCTCCCCTACCGGCTGCTTTTCCGGGGCAGCGACCTTCTCGTCAGCGGCTGGACCGACGGAGAGATCCTGCGCCACGATCCGGAGAGCGGCGCCATCCGGCAGCGGCTGGAGGTCGGGCCGCACACCACGGACCTGCTGGCCGTGGGCGAACGCCTGTTCGCGGCCGCGGCCAACACCAACTCGGTGTTCGTGCTGCGGGACGACGGTCCTGCCCTGAAAGTGGCTGAGCGGTTGAATGTGTCACTCACTCCCCGCCAGCCGATGGGCATGACGCCGAGCGCGCTGGCCGTGTCGGAGGATGGCTCGCGCCTGTTTGTCGTCTGTTCCGATGCCAATGCGCTGGCGGTCGCCGACATCTCCAATCCCAAGGAAAGCCGCATGCTGGGTTTCGTGCCCACGGGTTGGTATCCCACCGAGGTCAAAACTCTCGCCGGCGGTGGCCTGCTGGTCCTGAACGGCAAGGGCCTGCGCTCGTGGCCGAATCCGGACGGGCCCCAGGACAACAGGCGGGAAGCGAAGGACCGCGAGGGGCACGTCGGCCGGATTCAGATCGGCGGCATGTCGATCATCCCATCCTTTGACGAAGCTCAACTGGTGGAGTACACCAACACAGTTTTGCGGAACACCCCGTACCGCGACGAACTGCTCGACCGGGCGGCCGTGCCGAAGGGCAACCCGATTCCCGCCCGCGCCGGAGACCCCTCACCGATCAAACACGTCATCTACATCGTCAAAGAGAACCGCACCTACGACCAGGTCTTCGGCGATCTCAAGCAGGGCAACGGTGACCCTTCGCTCCTGTTGTTCGGGGCAGACTGCTCGCCGAACCACCGCAAGTTGGCGAGCGAGTTCGTGCTGTTCGACAACTTCTACGTGAACGGCGATGTCAGCGCGGACGGGCACAACTGGTCCGCCGGCGCCATCGCTCCCGACTTCACCCAAAAGCTCTGGCCGAACGTGTATGGCGGCCGCAAGGCGCCCTTCAGCCTGTATTGGGGACGGCCTCCAGCCGACTCCACCCAGGATGCCGCGGTCCCGGCCGGCGGCTTTCTGTGGACGCGAGCGTTCGACGCCGGCGTGACCGTCCGCAACTACGGCTGGTTCACCCGCCTGCTGAACAAGCCCACCGACGAGGGCGACCATGCCGACTCGGCCCAGAGCGCCCAACTCTGGAAGGCGACCAATGCGAAGTTTCGCGGCTTCGACACCAGCTATCCGGACGTGGAGCGCATGAAGGTGTTTCTGGCGGACCTGGCGGAATACGAACGCAAAGGCGAGTTCCCGCAACTGACCTTAATGCGTCTTGGCAACGACCATACGGCCGGTCTCAAGGCCGGGTCGTTCACGCCGCGCGCCATGTTCGCCGACAACGATGTGGCGCTGGGACAACTGGTGGAGGCCGTCTCCAAGTCCCGCTTCTGGAAGAGCACGGCGATCTTTGTGCTGGAGGACGACGCACAGGCCGGACCCGATCACGTCGACTCGCACCGTTCGATCGCCTTCGTGGCGTCGCCATATGCGAAGCGCCGGGTGGTCGATAGCGCAATGTACTCGACGGCGTCGATGCTGCGGACCCTCGAACTGATTCTGGGCCTCAAGCCGATGACGCACTTCGACGCGGGCGCTCCACCCATGGCGTCGGCCTTCACACCTAAGCCGGATTTCCGGATCTTCCGAGCGGCCGTGCCAACGGCTTCCCTCACCGAGAGGAATCCTGCCGGAGGTTCGCTGGCGGAACGGTCGGCGCGTCTCGATTTCAGTGAGGCCGACCTGATCGACGATGTCGAGATGAATGACATCCTTTGGCAGGGGATCAAGCGCCGGCCCATGCCGGCCCCCCTTCGCAGCGTGTTTATGCCGGGAAGTAGACGCCCTGGTGACGACGACTAATGGTTGTGTCCGGTTCCGGCGAATCCGCCGCGCCCGTTCGAAACGTAACTTCTACCGAAAGGAACGAATCATGCGTTTGCTGACCTTGCTTGTTTTCTCCGCAGCCCTGTACGCACAGGCGCCCGCGTCCCGGGAGAATCCCGGCCCAGACCGGATTGCGCGCCTCGTCCGCCGGGAACTGGTGACTTTGCCCTTCCTCACGGCCTTCGACAACCTCGCCTTTCGGATCGATGGCGGCACCATCACCCTCGAGGGCCAGGTGACCCGCCCGGTGCTGAAAAAGGATGCGGAGAACGTTGTGAAGAAGGTGGAGGGCGTCGAAAAAGTGGTGAATAACATCGAAGTGCTTCCGCTCTCTCCCAATGACGACGACATTCGGGCGGCCACTTATCGTTCCGTGTTCTCCCACCCGGCGTTGAACCGCTACGCGATTCAGGCGCAGCCCCCGATCCGGATCATTGTCAGGAACGGAAACGTCACCCTGATCGGCGTTGTGAACAGTCAACAGGAGAAAACCATTGCCGGTATGCAGGCCAATCAGGTTCCCGGGGTGTTCCAGGTAAAAAACGAGCTACAGGTGGAAGCGAGATCGAAAAGATAGCCGCCACCCGCCGTGACGGTGCGTAGGGGTTGTCCGGCACTTCTCGTGCGCCGGCCGGCGTAGATTACCGCGAGCGTTCGGCCTTTCTTGAGATACGCCGGTTCAGTGAGCGGATCGAAACTGAATGTGTATTGACGGATCCTCCCGCTGGGTGGTATCCGGTCGTGCGTCGATCGTCGGCACGTTGTCCCGTTCAGCCGCGTGGCAACCGGGGAGTCTGCAGAAACTTGTCCAGATCGCGTCGGTACTGGTCCACGGCGGCTTCGTCGCGCACGGATCGCGATGAGTGATACGCGAAACCGAGATTGCGGCGGTGATTGGGAGTCTGATTGGGACCGGTGCGGTGGATGGTATTGACATGATGCAACGAAACGTCCCCGGGCTTCAGCGAAACCGTGACGGCGGGATACTCATCGGGGTTCGGGGGCGTCACGAGGCCCCGGCTTGCTCCAAAGACTCCGGAGGGCTGGTGAGGCAGAATGCTTCCCCGGTGAGATCCGGCGAGGTAGACGATGGCGCCGCTTTCTGCGGATGATTCATCCACCGCCAGGGTCACTGCGACAGCGTCGGGCGGACTCCAGAACTGATAGGCGTTGTCCTGATGCCAGGGAAACTCGTAGGTGGTGAACGGCGCCTTGTCGATCAGCATGGTTCCGTCCGCAACGACGTCGGCGCCGTCGAAGAGTTGCTGAACAAGCTTCATCAGGCGCGGGTCACGCATGAGCGTGTCGAAATACGCGCACCGCTCGTGAATCCGAAACAGGCACCGCAGAGACCTCGCGGCATCCTCCTCGAAAATCACATCGCCCATCGGTGCCGCCGGGATGTCCTGGCGGAGGTGCTCTTCCAGATGACGTTCAATGCCCTTCAGTTCCTCCGCCGGGAACAGGTCAGAGATGACGGCGAATCCGTTCTGTTTGTAAAAGGCTATCGTGAGCTCGTCGTACATCTGGCGGCCGTCCGGGCTGTGTGTCGCGGCATACTGCATTTTCTGTGCGAGTTCTCGCTACCATAGCAGGTCGAGTCCATCGTTTTCTAGCTAAGCTAGGCTAGTCGACCGCCTATGAAGAACACTTTCCTGCCGCTCGTCGCCGTGCTGGCGCTTTCCTCATGCAGCACGGTGACGTATGACGTGGTGATCCGTGCGGGCCGCGTGATGGATCCCGAAACCGGACTCGATGCCGTTCGCAACATCGGTATTGAGGGCAGCCGGATCGCCGTGATCACCGGGAACGGCATCTCCGGAACGCAAGTCCTCGACGCCGGCGGCAAAGTCGTCTCGCCAGGCTTCATCGATCTCCACCAACACGGAGACAGCGCCGAGGTGTATCGTGCCAAGATCCACGACGGCGTCACGTCCGCGCTCGAGCTGGAACTAGGCGTCGAGGACGTCGCCGCATGGTACGCGGAGCGCGAAGGCAAGACAGTTCTCAACTTTGGCGCGGCCGTCTCTCATCCCGACCACCGCCGGCTTGCGATGGGAGGCAAGCTGCTGGTGTCGCGCCTGTCGGGCGATTGGGCGGTGCAGCCCGCGACCGCCGAACAGATCAAAGGTCTGGCGCAGCGGCTTTCTGACGGGCTGGCGCAGGGCGCGGTGGGGATCGGCATGCTGATCGCTTACACGCCCGGGACGACGGCGGAAGAACTCGATGCGGTTTTTCGCGTGGCGAAGGCACACAACGCCGCCGCGTACGTCCATCTCCGGACGAATCGCAAGGATATCGGCAACCTGGAAGAAGTCCTTACGCCGGCGCAACACCATGGGATGCAACTCCACATCGTGCACCTGAACAGCACCGGCCAGGATCGTGGTTCTGACTTTCTCGCCCGCATCCGCGCGGCTCAGGCGGCGGGTCTGGATGTCACGACGGAAAGCTATCCGTACAACCGGGGTTCGACCACCATCGATTCCCACGCCTTTGACGACTGGCAGAAGATGCCGGACGAGGAGATTGGCCAATACATCTGGGTGGAGACTGGGGAGAACCTGACTCGCAAGACCTTCGCAAAGTACAAACCCACTGGCGGACTCATCATCAGCCCGCCGAGCTATAGCGAGGAGTCCGTCCGAAAGCTCGTCGCCGATCCGATGGTCATGGTCGCCAGCGACGGCATGTGGCTGACCAACGGTAAGGCCCACCCCAGAACCTGGGGCACCTATGCCCGCGTGCTCGGCCGCTACGTTCGGGAACAGAAAACTCTTGACCTGATGCTGGCCCTGAAGAAGATGACGCTCCTCCCCGCCAACCGGCTGTCGGCACGGATTCCCGGCATGAAGAAGAAGGGGCGCGTTCAGGTCGGCGCCGACGCCGATCTCGTCGTATTCGATCCCGCGAAGGTGATCGATCAGGCGACGTACCAGGTACCTGCCCAATACTCAGCGGGAATCGAGCACGTGGTCGTGAACGGGGTCGTTACTCTCCGATCGGGCAAGCTCGTGGAAGGCGCCGCTGGAGGAAAGCCCATACGGGCGGTGGGGCAACCTGGCCGGTCCTGATAGACGGTCCCGCAAAATCCGCGTCTGCACCCACGTGCCCCCCCTGGGCTCGAACTGCGGGTGTAGACGCGCAGGTGGCGTTCGCATGACTCAATTTGAGCCGCGACCGTCAGGGAGGCGGTGGCGAGGCAGTACTTGCTCCACGTCTCTGAGTTTGCGGGTTGTTCCCCGGCATCGGAGCCGATGCCAGATGCTCCGGCGGGAGAAATCTGAGACAGTTCCGTCTGTCCCCGTCTCCCCCCTGGGCTCCCGTGAATCGCCCCGTCCCGGCGGATAATGGTGTGGATTTCCGTGACTTTAAGGACTCCGCGGGAGACATCAAGTTCCGCCTTTCCGGCAAATGCTGTTTTCTCGATTGGGGGCGATCCAATGAAGTGGCCTATTGATACCGCACCCGTACAGCCGATGCTTACTGAACCGCGATCCGCACTGCAGCTCCAGTAATCCAGGCCGCGCTCAACTGCAGGGCAGCCGTTCCGGCCGCAAGGCCATCCGGCATTCGGAAATCCACGCGATACGTATCCACCAGACCGGGCCATCCGACACCGTTGACCACTTCCGCATCCTGACCATTCACCGTCACGGCAAGGGGGGAATTGACCCGTAGAGTTGCGTCAATTGGAAACGGCTGGCCGGGATCTACACCGGGAAGAGTGGGGCCAAGACCAGCAGCCTGCACGATCAAAACCTCGCCGGACCTGGCGGGCCTGGCCGCCGTCACCGGTGAGAAATCCGAATGGAAGACAGCGGGCCCGCTCGCGATGGTCAGGACCTGCGGCGCCGACATTGGGATCACGTGGGCTATATACCGCCAGGTTCCGCCTCCATTGCGGCGGCGGTTCGCGGGGTCCTCCGTCATCGAGGCATTCCGCTGGATAGCCACTCCCGGCTGCGCGGGCGCCACCGACATCTGTCCCCGAACGCCGAGAAATGCTCCCGTACCCCCGGTAATAACGTAATTGTTGCCCGTTGCAGCCGCGGGTGCTCCTGGCGGCGCATCGCCTCCGGCCAATCCGTCAGCCATAATGGTTCCGATCGGGGTACCGTCGCTCTTCAAGATCTCGAAGGTGACCATGCCCACTGCATTCCGGACGGTGTTGGCGATTGCTTGGCCGGGGGTGGGGGCCGTCCTCAAGAAAAGCCCAGACACATTGGCGCTGGCGTAACTCCCCGTCACCCGCTGGCCATTGATCGCCACAATATCGGCGAGGCCTGTGGTCCGGGGGAAATTCCGAACGGGTCCTAACACGGAGCCTGCCGGAGTAACGTTGGGCTCCGTTGCAAACTTGGAAAGGTCGAAGGCGTCTTGAAAATACAAAACGTGATCTGCCAGGTCTATCTGCAGGATCGAAGGCGGCGCCACTTGGGCCAAACCTAGTTGACTGCACGCGGCGGCACAGAGAGCCGTAGCAAGAGCTGTTTTCCCTCTTCTCAGGGTGTGAAGGTTCATAACGAATCTCCTTTCAGGTTGATCGATCAAGCGGCCAGTCCGAATCCGGCTCACCTGGCACGAATAAGGAATCGCGGGGCTGGAGGTTACAGTCTCTGCGGCGAAAAGCGTAAGATAGCTGCTGGACTTCAGGCTAGATGCCAAACTGCCTTCAGTGCGGAGCGGAATCGGATTCCGGCGATCCCGCGGGACTGTGCCCTAAGTGTCTGATCCAGGGCGCGTTCGACAGTTCGGTCGGCGGCGAAGAATCCGCAACCGAGACAGTCGATACAGCACCCGCGGCAGCCGGTGATGACGACTTCGGCCGGTATCGCATCCTTCGACCGCTCGGCGAAGGAGGCATGGGCACCGTGTACCTGGCCGAACAGCGCGAACCCATTCGCCGCTGCGTCGCCCTTAAGGTTGTGAAGCTCGGCATGGATACCGCGCAGGTGCTCGCCCGTTTCAACAACGAGCGCCAGGCGCTGGCGATGATGGAGCATCCGAACATCGCCCAGATCTTCGACGCCGGCGCGACCGGCAGAGGCCGCCCATACTTCGTGATGGAGTACATCGAGGGCGCACCGATCACCCAGTATTGCGATCGCGAGAGGATGACCACCAAAGAGCGGATTGCGTTATTCCTCGCGGTCTGCCGTGCGGTCCAACATGCCCACCAAAAAGGGGTGATCCACCGCGACCTGAAGCCGTCGAACGTGCTGGTGATGGAGCAGGACGGCGCGCCGGTCCCCAAGGTAATCGACTTCGGCATCGCGAAGGCCACCGACAAGTGGGCCGTAGAGAACACGCTGCTCACGCAGTTTGGCCAGATCGTCGGGACACCGGAATACGCCAGCCCCGAGCAGGCCGACACGATGACGGGAGCCGTCGACGAGCTCTCGGATGTGTATTCGCTCGGCGTGCTCTTATATGAGCTGCTGATCGGAGCCGTGCCGTTCGACACGGCTACGCTGCGCAACGCCGGTCTGGCGGAGATGCTGCGAATCATCCGCGAAGACGAAGCGCCGCCGCTACCGCGCAAGCTTACGTCGATGGGAGCGGCGGCGACCGGCATTGCCGCGCGCCGACAGACCGACCCGGTTTCGCTGCGCCGCCTTGTTGACGGCGACCTGAACTCGATCACGATGAAGGCGCTGGAGAAGGCGCGCGGGCGGCGCTATGCTTCAGTGTCAGACTTCGCGGCTGATATCCAGAGGTACATTGAACACCGGCCGGTGATGGCCTCGCCGCCGGGCAGGCTGTACCGAACGCGCAAGTTTTTCCGCAGGCACAGGCTGGCCGCCCTGGGCGCGGCGGCTGGCTTCGGATTTGTTGTTTTAAGCGGAGCGGCTGTTTGGTCGGTCGTGCGCCGCGATTCTCCGCAGAGGCCCAGGCTACTAGCTGATAAGCGTACCATTGTACTGGCAGCTTTCGCGAATGCCACCGGCGATCCCAGCTTGGATGGGGCGCTTCACCAGATCCTGGCGGCGCAATTGGGGACTTCACCCAGTCTGGCTCTGCTTCCCGATGTGCGCGTGAGCCAGACGCTCCGCTTCATGACTCGTCCCGTGGATGCGAAGCTCACGCCCCAAGTTGCGGCCGAAATCTGCGAGCGGACAGCAAGCGCGGCGGTCGTGGAGGGCGCGATCACAAGCCTCGGAAGCGAGTACCTGTTGGACCTGCGCGCGCGGAACTGCCAAACCGGAGCCATTCTCGATGAAGAGCACGCGCTGGCCGTCAAAAGAGAGGACGTCTTCAAGGCGCTCGGCCAAATGGCAAACGAGTTCCGGACCAGGGCCGGCGAATCGATTCCGAAGGTGGAAAAGGGGCCCAGTCTGAACGACGAGGTAACCACGCCTTCACTGGAGGCCTGGCGGTCCTTCAGTGCAGCAATGAAGGCCGCCCAAACCAGATCACTGGGAGCGGAAACCCGCTCACTCCTGAAGCGTGCCATCGAGATCGACCCGAAATTTGCGATGGCTTACGCCCACCTTGGCCTCAGCGACGCCGAAGCTGCAGCGCAGCACGTCGCCAAGGCTTATGAATTACGGGATCGGGTCAGCGACTGGGAAAACTATTACATCACCTTCTTCTACCACAGGCAGGTAACTGGCAATCTCGAACTGGCGCGACAGACTCTTGAATCGTGGGCGCAAAAGTATCCCAGCAATGTAGAGCCTCACGGACTCCTGTCGGCCTTTACGTCCCAGGGCTGCGGACGCTACGAGAAGGCGGTGGAAGAAGGTCAAAAGGCAATCAACCTCGATCCGGATTTCGCCATCGGCTACGTAAATACGGCTTGGGGCTACGTCTACCAGAACCGCTTGGCAGAAGCCGAGGCGGTGCTTCGGAAGGCATCGGAACGCAAGATCGACGTCATTGACCTCTCCCTGTGCCGGTACTCTATCGCTCTTCTGAGGAGCGACAGGGCGGCGATGGCAAGGGAATCGACCCACCGTAAGGAAAAATTCCAGGCCCAGGGTAGGTTTGAGCACCAGGAGGCTCTGATCTTGGCGTGTCAGGGGCGCCTCAAAGAAGCGGCCCGGCTGTGGGACCGGGCGCTGATCTTGGCTCGGCAGGGAAGTTTCTTGGAGCAGGCCGCCATGTTCCAAGGCGCCCGCGCTGTGTGTAATGCGCTGTTCGAGCTTCGCGCGCAGGCGCAAACGGACGCCGCGGCGGCGTTGTCCCTTTACCGAAGCAGGGACGCCGATTATGGGCCTGCCTTCGCGCTGGCGCTTCTGCACAATTCAAGGCAGGCTCACAAGCTGGAGGCAGACCTCGAAAAGCGCTACCCGGACTACACCTCAGTCCAATTCAGTTACCTGCCTGTGCTGCGGGCGCTCGAAGCTCTCAATCATGGCGACCCGGTGAAGGCGCTCGAAATGACCCAAGCCGCCGCTCCGTACGAACTTGCCGTTCCGGGCACTGCGTACTACAGCGGCGCCTTTTTCGGAGCTCTCTATCCCGTCTACGTGCGTGGCCTCGCCTATTTCCGATTGGGCCGCCACCGCGAGGCCGCGACAGAGTTTCAAAAGATTCTGGATCATCCGGGACTGACGCTGAACGACCCGATCGGACCAATGTCGCGCCTTCAATTGGCGAGAGCTCTGTCCGCTTCCGGAGATCGCGCCAAATCGGCCGCCGCCTACAAGGACCTCCTCATGCTCTGGAGGGATGCCGATCCCGACATTCCAGTCGTCCGGGACGCTAAGGCTGAATCCACCAGATGACGACAATTCCGGTGTAACTTTGGGCTTCGAATTCCTTAAGCTGTGTAGCGGAACATGAACGACTGGACCATGAACACACTGCCGGGATCATCCCAGTTTCCGACGACACGGTGGACGCTCGTGGTCGCCGCTGGCGATCCACATTGGAGGGAAGCTCGGTCCGCTCTGGTTTCTCTGTGCGAGAACTACTGGTATCCGTTGTACGCCTACCTGCGCCGGCGCGGTTATCCGGCCGATCAGGCGCAAGATCTTACGCAGGAGTTTTTCATGCGCGTGCTGGAAGGCCGCTATCTCGATCGCGCTGACCCGGAAAAGGGCCGGTTCCGGGCCTTTCTGTTGACTTCCTTGAAGTTCTTTGTGGCCGACGAAGAAGACCGAAATCGCGCGCAGAAACGTGGCGGCGGGCCAGTTCTGCCGCTTGAATTCTCGTCCGGCGAAGAACGCTACCAACGCGAGCCTGCGCACGATGAGACACCGGAGCGGATCTTCGAACGGCGCTGGGCGCTCACCATGCTCGACCGAGTCGTGGAGAAACTGCGGGAGGAGTTCGTGCATCACGGCCGCCCTGAGCATTTCGACCGGTTGAAGGTTTTTCTTCTCGGACAGTCTGATGCGCCGTATGCCGCGCTGGCTCGCGAAATGAACACCTCAGAGGGAGCACTCAAAGTTGCGATTCACAGGCTTCGCAAGAGGTATCGCGAACTCTTTCGCCAGGAAATCGCGGATACTGTGGCCGATCCCGCCGAAGTGGAGTCCGAACTCCGGTTTCTGGCTACCGCGCTGACCGGAAATTAGCAAGTGCCCACCATATTACCCAACGGGGAAACGCACGCCGCGACGTGTTCGATTCCCCCGCCGATCGTAGGGTATACCTGGTATACCTGGAGAACACCTGGGAGAACACTGGGGACGTCCAACGCGTTTACCGGGTTTTTCCTGGGATTTCCAGACGGAGGTCCAGTGGGCCTGGGGCGCAACCACGATTGCGGTCCACTAGCTCGCCGTGCCCTTGCCCGCAAAGCGCCCGACCGGGGAACGGGAACCGACGGTAGTCACGCCGCCCTGCGCTTTCCTCATCCTCCCGCGCGATCCGCTCCGCCACCTCCAGCAGGGCTTCCTCCGCCCCCGGGCAATGGGGGTCAAAGACCGTGGTTCCGATTTTCGCCAGCGCCGCAGGATCTCTCGAACTGGGTCCGTTTGTTTCCAGGGTCAAGTTTCCAGGGTCAGTTTCCAGGGTCCAAGACCAAGGTTCCCAGTTTCACTTTCGACAAACAGTAACCGCTTTGCAGGTTTCGGACAAACCCGTGACAGGACAAACCCTTGTAAGTAAGCGCTTTGCAGGTTTCAACTTGGTGTTCGATGTCCGCCAGGCGAAAACCGCACGGCGGTACCAACCCGTTTGAACACGCTACGATTGCGGAGCGGACCGCTGGCTTGCCTTACCGCTGCCCGCGAGCGCCCGAAACGAGCAACCGATTGCAGGAACGCCGCCCGGCGCTTCTCCTCATCCTCCCGCGCGATCCGCTCCGCCACCTCGAGCAGGGCCTCCTCCGCCCCCGGAACCGCCGCAGCACTTCCCGCAGAGTTCGGTTCCCGGCCGCCCTCCGGGTTCGCTCTCCGCCTCCCCCAGCCGACTTCCGGTATCCCCCCTCCAGCGCTTACAACTGCGCCACTTCCTTCATCGCCTCTCTCTAAACGAATTCGGCCGATTTGTCGTACTTCCGCTGCTGGACAACGCGTCGGTGCGTAGTGGATTCGCCACGCACCGAGGAATACGCACGTTCGCGGATCATGAGAAGATCGCATCTTGGGCACCGTTGAAATCAAAGGCCACGCAGGGCACCCACTTCGATCTTTCGCTGATTGGGAAGCGTATGCGTTGCCGCCCGAACGCAAGCTCAAGCAGTGGAAACGAGGCCGCAGTGAATTCGAGCTCGGTCGGATTTGGATGGATAAGGGCAGCCCGACCGTGCCACAAGAAGTCCTTCAGCTTCTTGAATCGCACGAATCCACCAGCGCAACGGTGGTGCGTAGTGGAATCACCCAACATGAGACGACTTTGCCATTCGGAAATCGTGGTCCACGCTGTCATGATCTGGCGTTGGTGGCCGACCACGACGGCTCCACTGTTACGATTTGCATCGAGGCCAAAGCAGACGAGTCCTTTGGCGGAACGGTGGCAGTAGAACTGCAGTCCGCCAGGAAACGCACGCCTCGAACCAAGTTCCCAGACAGACTGGACTGGCTCACCCGTTCGTTGCTCGGGATTCCGGCGTTTGCCGACGATGAGCGCCACGTCCTTTCCGGTGAAATCGCTTCATTGCCGTACCAGCTTTTTTCCGCAGTCGGCGGCACCTTGCTGGAAGCTGAACTCCAGGGCGCGATCAAGGCCATCCTGGTGGTTCACGAGTTCAGAACGACGCTGACAACGGACACCAAGATAAAATTAAACGCCGGCGCCTTGGACGGATTCCTTCGTCTCCTTCTTCAAGCGAATGGCGCGGGAGTCGAGACGTTTCAACTTCAGAGCGGGCAATTGTTCGGCCCTATTTCTATTACCAAAAGATCCGTCGCCGGAACCCGACAGATGCCCGACATTCCGCTATTCGTTGGGAAGATCAGGACTGACCGCATCGCATGTTGAAAAGCCTAGTGGTCCGTCCCCGGACAGGGAACCGCTTCATTCCAGTCACGCTGCTCGCCCCTTTTCCTCATCTTCCCGCGCGATCCGCTCCGCCACTTCCAGCAGCGCCTCCTCCGCCCCGGGGAACCGCCGGAGGACTTCTTGCAGCGTTCCGTCCTCGGCCGCCGTCCCCGCCCGCTCTCCGCCGCCTCCCGCCGACTTCCGGTATCCCGCCTCCAGCGACCACAACCGCGCCAGTTCCTTCATCGCCTCCAGCGCCACCCGCGGTTTCTTCCGCTCGTGCCGACCGTACATCACCGTCATTACTTCCCGCATCCAGTCCAGCCTCTGGAGCAACTCGTCCTGCCGTTCCGCGTCCTCTTCAGTCCGCGTTCGCCCCGCCGCCAGTTCCCGCGTCAGGTGCTCGGTCCGGTGCCGCGACAATGCGCTCTTCGACACCTCGTACCGCCCTACCCGGCAATTCGTCCCTTCCATCGGCGCCATTCTCATCGCTTTCCGCTCCGGGTGCCGGCAAATCGTGCATTTGGGTTCCTGCATCGTTTTCGATAACCCGCTAACAGTCTCTCACGCGTGTCCACGAAACTCCGGTCTCCGAGTGGCTCTCTCGCAGCGCCGAATGATCTTGAATTCCAGCCTGTCAATCACCCAGGTTCACGAGGGTCATAAAAATAGTTCTCTTGAAATTGCTGTGACTTACAGTTCCGTCCCCTCAAATTCCCCTGGACACCCACTCATACTGAAGGTAGAAGGATACTGATGTTGGGAAATAAATGAACGCCGAGCGCCGCGGGCACACCGAAGCACCGGGCGACGAAAAACGTCGCCCGGTGCCACGAGGGAAGAACGCCGGCCAGGGGGCCGGCGGCGGGCCGGGGGCCCGCCCCACCCGATTTTGGGAAGCCAGATTGGCGACCGGCCGGCCGCCGGTATGCGGCTCTGACAGTATGTTCGCACGAAAAAATCGTTGTCCCGCATCTCCGTACTCCTGTCCCACTTTGTCCCACTTCCTGTCCCACATCCAACTCCATTCCCTCCAATCGCTTACACCGAAAACCCCGTTTTTTTGTCCCACTTGTCCCACTTCGTCACCTATCTCGTTGATTCTACGTGCCCCCTACCCCCTTTGTCCCGCTTCCAAGTGGGACGTCCCACCATTTGTCCCAGTTCAACACTTTTCCAAAAATCTCGCCCTTTCTTTCCGGTCATTTACCGAAACCACCCCCCGAATTCCCTTGACTTCGCCTGCCACACTGAGGGTAGAGAGAGAATTTCCATGCCGTTTCCCTTGGCGCCCGAACTCGATTCCCTATGCGTCGCCAGCCCCTCCTGGTTCGCCCAGCCAATCGCCGCGCGGCGATACAATCGGCGGCAGCGATGAGCAAACGGATACTGTTGGTGCTGGCGGCGTGTGCTGCGGCTGGCGGCCCAGACGGTGGTGGACGGGAGGACGACGTTGGCTGGTGTCGGCGCGGGACCTGGAAGCGGTGTTGGGGAGGGAGAACCGGGGCCGTCCAATGCGTTTCCCGCTTTCCGTCAACGACACTGGAATCCAATCAACCACTTGCGCACAAGCAATGACGCGTTCACGGTTGAAACAGCTCGCTCGACGGCTCCCCGTCGTGCTCGAAGGCGAACAGGTGCACTACACTGAGAGGGCTCATGCGAACCGATCGTCGAAACTTCCTCCAGACTGGTGGATTCTTTGCCGCGGGCGGCCTGGCGGGCTCGGCCTTCGCGGCCCAGACCCTTCAGCCATCCGGGATGCCGAAACTGAAGATCACGGCCGTGAAGACGTATCTGCTGAGACACAAACTGTCGCGGGCGATGGGGGTTTCCGTTTCGGTTCCGCTCGACAAGACCCGCGAAGCGCTGCTGGTCAAAATAGAGACGGACGCGGCGCTGGCCGGCTGGGGTGAGACGTCCCCCATCAACGGGGCTCGGGGCACCATCGACGACCACCTGGGGCCGCGGTTGATCGGAGAGAATCCGCTCGAACACCGGCGCCTCTGGCGGATGATGTGGGGGCCGAATTTCGGCAACGCGCTGGCCGTCGGGGCGCTGGACATGGCGCTCAACGATCTGCGAGGCAAGGCGCTGAACCTGCCGGTCGCGGAGTTGTTCGGCGGACGCCTGCGCGACCGCGTTCCCGCCTACGCATCGGCCATGAACTACCTGGAAGGCTTGGAACCGGAAGATCACTTTCCCAAAGAGGCGGCTGAGAAGGTCAAGCTGGGATTCAAGGCGCTGAAGATGCGGATCGGACGATACCCGGTCGCGCGTGAAGCCAAGGTCGCCGCCGCGATCCGCGCGGCGGTCGGCCCCCAGATCCGCCTCATCGCCGACGCGAACGCAGCATACACCATGTCCACGGCCCTGGAGATGGGGCACGAACTGCACAAGCTCGGGTTCGAAGCGTTTGAAGAGCCGCTGCCGCAGTCGCCGAAGTACGCGGGCTACGAAGACCTGAGGCGGAAGCTACCCCTCTCGTTGGCGGCGGGGGAAGCGGTGGACTCCCGCGCGACCGCGAAGGAACTGATCGACCGGAGGGCGATGGACATCATTCAGCCGGACGTCAGCCTCTGCGGCGGAATCGGCGAGGCGCTGTTCATCGCCGAGACGGCGGCTCTCTCGGGCATTCGCTGTCTTCCCCACTGCTGGGGCAGCGACATTGTCATCGCAGCCACGGTTCACCTGCTGGCGTTGCTGCCGGATCCTCACCCGGGGTTCCCCACGGACACTCCGATGCTGGAACTCGACCAGTCCGAAAACCCCTGGCGGAATGGGCTCGCCAAGGAGCCATTCCCGTTGCAGGAAGGGCATGTCAGCGTGCCGGCCAAACCGGGACTTGGAATCGAGGTGAACGAAGAAGTGGTCAGGAAATACGCGGTGTAGCCACAAAGGTGACATGAGCGGATGGACAAAGTCCTGCCGAGGAAGGCGGCCGGCCATGGCGGAACGGCGGGAGCAGCGCCTGCCCGCGGCCTGTGGTATGCTAATCCCATTCAGACAAGTTAGCGGAAACGCGCTACGGCACCCTCGCAGCATACTGCCCACCAAGCAATGGAGGCTTGATGAGTCCCAAAGAAGTATTGGATTTTGCAAAGAAGAATGACGCTAAGCAGATCGACCTCCGGTTCTCCGACATTCCCGGTCTGCAGCATCACATCTCTTATCCTATAAGCCAGTTGTCCGAGGATTCTTTCGAGGAAGGCTTCGGCATCGACGGATCCAGCATCCGCGGTTGGGCCGCAATCAACGAAAGCGATATGCTTCTCGTCCCGGATCCGACCACGGCTTTTATGGATCCTTTTTCCGAGATACCGACCCTGGTGATGTTCGGCGGCGTCATCGACCCGATTACCAAGCAGCACTACGAACGCGACCCGCGGTGGATCGCGCGTAAAGCCGAAATGTACCTGAAGAGCACGGGTATCGGCGATACGGCCTTTTTCGGCGCGGAAGCGGAGTTCTTCATCTTCGATAACGTCCGGTTCGATCAGAACCAGCACTGCGGGTTCTATTTCATCGACGCCGAGGAAGGCCGCTGGAACTCCGGCCGGGAGAAGGACAACCTCGGTTACCGGCCGCGCTACAAGGAAGGATACTTCCCTGTACCGCCCACCGACCACTATCAGGAACTGCGTAGCGAAATGGTCCAGACCATGATCGCCTGCGGTCTGGTGATCGAGTGCCACCACCACGAAGTCGCCACCGGCGGCCAGTGCGAGATCGACCAGAGGTTCGACACGCTGGTGCGATCCGCGGACAACATGATGCTCTACAAGTACATTGTCCGCAACGTGGCCTACCAGTACGGCAAGACGGTGACCTTTATGCCGAAGCCGCTGTTCCAGGATAACGGGAGCGGCATGCACACCCACCAGAGCATCTGGAAGGAAGGCAAGCCGCTGTTTGCCGGCGATCTGTACGCGGGCCTCAGCCAGATGGCGCTATGGTACATCGGTGGCCTGCTGAAGCACGCGCGGGCGCTCTCGGCGATCATCGCGCCCACCACCAACAGTTACAAGCGCCTGGTCCCGGGCTACGAAGCGCCTGTCAACCTCGCTTACTCGCGCCGCAACCGTTCGGCGGCGGTCCGGATCCCGATGTACTCGGCCAGTCCGAAGGCCAAACGCGTGGAGTTCCGGCCGCCGGATCCGTCCTGCAACCCCTACCTCGCCTTCTCGTCCATGATGATGGCCGGCCTGGATGGCATCCTGAACAAGATCGATCCGGGCGAGTCGCTTGATAAGGACATTTACGATCTCTCTCCCGAAGAGATGAAGAACGTCCCGTCGATGCCGGCGGCGCTCGACGAAGCCCTGCAGGCCCTCGAAGATGATCACGCCTTCATGTTGAAGGGTGATGTCTTTACCGAAGAGCTGATCGAAACCTTCATCGAGTACAAGCGCAAGAACGAGTTCGACGCGGTTCGCCTGCGTCCACACCCGTACGAATTCGCCCTGTACTACGACATCTAGTTCCCAACCCGCGGGCCGCTGTCAAAGGCGGCCTGCTTTCCCTTTTCCCCGTGCAAGGCCGCGTCCTTCAGATCAACGTCTCCTCCGGCGGCATTCCCAAACGGCCCATCCCTTTTGGCGTAATCACTACCCTCGGGCTGGAGGGTGACGGGCACCACCATCCCCAGATTCACGGGGGGCCCCGCCAGGCCCTGCTGCTGATCGCAGCCGAAGTGATCGAGGATCTGAAGGCTAGGGGCTACCCGATTGAGTTCGGTTCTCTCGGCGAGAACATCACGATGCAAGGCATCGACCCGGCGCAACTGCGCCTCGACCAGATCCTGAGGGTTGGGACGGCGGTGGTGCAGCTTACGAAAGTCCGGGTGCCCTGCAGCACGCTGGATGTGTGCGGCCGGGGAATCCAGTCCGAGATGTATGATAGCCAGGTCAAGGCGGGCGATCCATCGTCCCCGAATTGGGGCAAGAGCGGCTTCTACGCCCGTGTGCTCGAACCCGGGGTCGTGACGGCAGGCGATATAATCTCGGTGGAGGCCACGTTCGCCTGAGCACAGCCGAAAGCTCCGACTCGTTGACCCTTGCCATTCCGGAGGAAGTGAAAAAGCAGTTAGAATTGCTCCTCGCCGGATCGCCCGATCCGATCCAGGCTCTCTCGCTGACGTCGCAATTCATCCACAGGCATCCGGAGGAATTCCGCAGGATCTCGGATTCCGTCCAATGGCTCCGTTGTCTGGTGACGACGTTCGGCTACAGCCGATTCCTGTCGGAAGCCCTGCTGCGGGACCCGTCCTGGTTCCTGCCCGCCGTCGAACGCCTGGCGCACGCCTTGCCCGAGGACGAACTCCGCGAGCGCCTGCTGCGGGAATTGGCGGCTGACGGCGATGCCGAGAGCGCGCCGGACCCGGTGATCTTCGCGCGATTCCGCCGTCACCAGATACTGCGGATTCTGCTGCGCGATGTCCTGCGCATCGCCACCTTATCGGACGTGACGAGCGAACTGTCGACGCTGTCCGATGTGATCGTCGACGTGGCGCTCGATGCCCTGTCCCGCGAGTTCGAGCGCCGGCATGGAACGCCCCACTTTACGGGCCCCGGGAACACGCTCCAGCCGGCCCATTTCGCCGTACTGGCGCTCGGCAAATTGGGCGGCGAGGAACTCAACTACTCCTCCGATATCGACCTGATGTTCCTGTACTCAGGCAATGGCGAGACGGACGGACCCGAACCCATTTCCACCAAGGAGTTCTTCAAGAAGGTGGCCAACCGGCTGACCGAGTTGCTGTCGACCTACACCTCCGAAGGCCTCTGTTACCGGGTGGATCTGCGCCTGCGGCCGGAAGGGACGTTGGGCGAGGTCTGCATTTCCCTGGAAGGGGCCAAGGCCTACTACGCGACGCGCGCGCGGGATTGGGAACTGCAGATGTTGATCAAGGCGCGGGTCTCCGCGGGCGACCGCGACCTGGGCCGCGCCCTTCTCGACGATGTCGAACCTCGCATCTATTCGAGCACGCTGGATTTCTCGGCCGTGGAAGCCGTGTCGGCGACCCGGCAGCGGATCGGAGAGAAGCTCGCGGCCCGTCAGGCCCGATCGCCCGCCCAGGTGGATGTGAAGCTCTCGCCGGGCGGCATCCGTGATATCGAGTTCCTGGTGCAGTGCCTCCAGCGCATGCACGGCGGCCGGGAGCGCTGGGTGCGGCACGGCGGAACGCTGCTGGCCTTGTTCCGCCTGCGCGACAAGGGCTTTCTTTCGCCCAACGAGTACTCGCGGCTTGCCTCCGCCTACGAGTTCTACCGCAACCTGGAGCATCGCCTGCAGTTCGTCGACGACCGGCAGACTCATACGCTGCCCGCCGACCGGGAGTCGCTGGAGGTGCTGGCCCGCAAGATGCCTCACTCTCCAGGGGAAACGCCGGGCGCCGAATCGCTCGAGAAACGCCTGCGCGACTACCAGGCGGACGTTCGCGAACTGTACGAACGCGTAATCTATCTGCAGAAACCGATGTACTACCAACCGGTGCTCGTCGAGCCGATCGAAACACCCGGTGACGAATTCGGTGACGAATCGCGGCTGCCGGCGTCGAGCAATGTCACCCGGTTTCTCGACCACCGCGCTCCCCGCCTGGCGGCGTTCCTCGGCCAGTCCCGATTGTTGCGCGGCCGGAACCGCTTCGATCATCTGCTCGAAGGGATCCTCCATCGACCCGAATGGCTTGCCCGTCTGGACGAGGACCTCGATCTTTCGAGCGCCGCCGTCGAGATCTTCGAGTACAGTCCGTTTTTCGCCGATCAGTGCCTGCGGGACCCGGAATTGCTGGGTGAGATTACGCGCTTCGGCGCCGCGTTTCCGCGCGACAATCCGGAAGACCCGGTCGAGCTGCGGCGTTTCTTCCGCCGCGAGATGATCCGCATCCAGAGCGAGAGCCTCTGCCGCTCGGTGCCGATCTTCGCGACCCTCGGCAAGACCTCTGACCTGGCGGATCGGGTCATCGCTTCGGCCTACCAGATCGCCATGTGGAACCGCCTGGGCGCGACGCCGCCGGCCAGCACCGCCTACATCCCTCATGATCAGATGCAGGTGATCGCACTTGGCCGTCTCGGGGTGCGTGAGTTCGACGTGGGCTCCGACGCGGACCTGGTCTTCGTCATCCCCGATGAAGACGCGAGCGAGCACCGCTTCTGGACGGCCGTCGCCGAGAGCCTGATCGACATCATCTCGGCCTACACGGGCGAGGGCGTCATCTTCTCCGTCGACACCCGTCTGCGCCCCTACGGCCGCGAAGGCTCGCTGGTCCAGACGGTGTCCAAGTACAAGGAGTATTTCAGCAATCACGCCGAAGCCTGGGAGGGCATCGCCTACATGAAGGCCCGTGGCGTGGCCGGCAATATCGAACACGCGACGCGGTTTCTGAATGAAATCCAGGAAGCCGACTGGCGGCGTTGGGGACAGGGCGGCCGGTCGCGGCAATCCTTAGTGGAGATGCGCTCGCGCCTCGAGCGTGAGCAGGGCCAACGCAATCCTTTGAAGGCCGGCCGCGGCGGCTATTACGACATCGACTTTGTTCTGATGTTTCTGCGCCTGAAGGGTGCGGGCATCTTCTTCAAGGTGCTGAACACACCCGAGCGCATCGACGTCATCGAGAAGATGGGCCATCTCGACCGCGAAGACGCCGAATTCCTCGGCGACGCGGCCACGTTCTATCGGGCCCTCGATCATGCCATGCGTGTCGCGAGCGGGCACACGGAAGGACGCTTGCCGGTCTCACAGGGTCAGCTTGAAGTGCTGGTCGAACTGGTGCGGCGGTGGACTCCCGAGCGGCTTCATGGCTTGCCCTTGAACGAACAGCTTTATCAGATTCAGACGCGCACCTCCGAATTCTTCCATCGCGTGTTTGGCTGATTCAGGCAGCGGGCGGCGGTGAAGGCCACCTCGTTGCCAGTCTGAGAAACCGTGAAAAAATGGGGACACAGGGACTCGCCCCGCCACCGCTCCCTCACGGTCGCGGCTCTGAAGGCGTGTGGAAATCGGGAACAGCCAG
>JBJXGR010000361.1:0-23132 GCA_046160045.1 Bryobacteraceae bacterium | reverse complement strand
GGGTTCTTCGTCAGCGAAACGATCCGCGCCACCAGGAAACTCACTCTCGACCTTGGCATACGGTTCGAGGTCCTGTATAGCCCCATCGATCCGGGGGGACGGGGCTACAATTTCGACAAAGCCACGGGACGCTTCGTGGTGCGCACCCAGGATTCCTTGAGACTCCTCAACCCCGGCCTGTCGCCGACACTACGCGCCAACGTCGTGACGGCGGACGCCGCCGGTTTCCCGAGCCGGCTTGTGAACAACCTGGTGAGCACCGACCCGCGCGTCGGCCTCGCCTACCGCCTTTTCAACGATACGGTGGTGCGAGCGGCTTACGGCATCTACGGCACCCTGGCGAACGTCGGCGCTCCCACCGGCGGCATCTTCACCGCCGGCAGCGAGAGCAACACCAATGTGTTCACCTGCAACAATGCGGCCGGAACCTGTAGCCCGGCTTTCACGCTCGCCAATCCGTTTCCCGGCAGCGGCACCGCGGCCGTCAGCGGGTTGGCGGTCAGCGGAATCAATCCCAACCTGAGGTCGCCCCGCACGCACCAGTGGAATGCGACGGTGGAACAGCGTCTGCCCGCGGAGATCGTGCTTCGGACGTCCTACGTCGGCACAGTGTCCAGACAGCTTCCCTATGGCCGCAACGTGAACTTGCCGCCGGCCAGCACCATTCCCTTCACCTCGAGCCGGCTCCTCTACCCGTCCTATATCTTCAGCGCCGCCTACACCGACTCCGGCGGGAATGCGAGCTTCCATGCACTGGACATCGAGTTCAAGAGACCGTGGAGCAAAGGCTTCACGATGCTCGGCGGCTACAATTTCCAGAAGTGCCTCTCGGACGTCGATGAAATGACGGGCACCTCGGGGGCGGGACCAACGATCGAGAGCCCGTACGATCGGTCGCGAGACAAAGGACGTTGCCAGGCGTTCTCGCCCAACATGTTCCGTGCCATGTACACCTGGGACCTGCCCTTCGGCCAGGGCCGTAACTGGCTGCTGGCGCACCCGGATACCTTGGGAAAGAAGATCCTGAGCCACGTGGTCGGCGGTTGGACGGTATCCGGGTTCTTCCTGGCCAAGTCGGGCAACTACTACACCCCCTACTGGAGCGGTGTCAGCGCCGGCAACGGCCCAAATACCAGCCAGTCGAGACTCCGGCCAGACGTCATTCCCGGCTGCAACCCCAACCTGCCGAACCGGGACCACTTCAAGATTTTCGAATACAAGTGCTTCACCCAGCCGGCGAACGGCCGTTACGGCAACGCTGGCAGCGGGGTCATTCAGAGCCTCGGGACCTGGACTTACGACGCCGGGCTCTACAAGTACTTCTTCTTCAGCGGCGACGAGCGCATGCCGAGGCTGCGGCTTTCGGCGAATTCCCTGAACGCCTTCAATCATGCGGGCTGGGGGCCGACGGCCGACTACAACGTCAACTCTCCCGTGGGAGTGGTTGCCAAATCCAACGCGAATGCGACTCTCAACGGCATTACTCAAAACCTGGGCGGCTGGCGCCAGATCTATCTCGAGATGCGGGTAGAGTGGTAGCGGCCTTCCTGTGATCTGGAGCCACCTCATGAAGCAAACGCCGATCACTACCGGCCTTTCCATAGCCGCGAGCGCCGCGCTGCTCTTCTGCGGCCAGTGTGTTGCGGCCATCGACGCCGGAAACGCCAGGCAACTGTTCCTCGACGACCAGGTCGTGGATTCCCTCGACCATGTCTCGCGCATCTTCCACCAGGCGGTGAAGAGCGCAAGCAATCCCGTACTGGTTCCGGTAAAGCCTTGGGAAGGCAAGAACGTGGCTGTCGGGACAGTGATCTACGACGAGCAGGAACGCCTTTTCAAAATGTGGTATGCCGGGCTGGAAATCCACTTTCAGGCGCCGCCTCCCCCGTTTGACCAATACGAGAATCTCCTCCGGGCGGCAAAGTACACCGAAGAGTTTCACCTCTGCTACGCCACCTCGAAAGACGGCATTCATTGGGACCGCCCGGAGTTGGGGCTGGTCGATTACCACGGCTCTACGAAGAACAACATGGTTCACATCGAGACCGCCGGCGGGAAACCCGTCTTCATCGCCAGCCTCTTCAAGGACGTCCGCGAGAAGAATCCGCAGCGGCGATATAAAGGCGTGACCTACTGGAAAGATCAGAAAGGCCGCTTTGGCGTGGGCGTTTATTTTTCCGCCGACGGGCTGCGATGGAGTCCCTACGAAGGCAATCCCGCTATCTTCGGGACGAGCGACGTGCATCAATTGTTGGGGTGGGACGAACGAATCCGGAAGTACGTCGGATATTTCCGGCCCGGCCACGGTCCCGCGCAACCGGACTACGAGCGTCTTAGCCCGCCCGCGGGGAAGCAACGTGTCCGCACCATCGGCTACTCGGTGAGCGACGATTTCGAGCATTGGACCCCGATCGAAGCGGCGCTCATTCCCGATGAACAAGACCCGGTGGACGCTCAGTTCTATGGAATGCCGGCGATGAAGTATGAGGGTCATTACATCGGGTTTCCGTGGGTCTTTCGGACCAACGAAATCACTCATGTGCCGCAGCTCGTCTTCAGCCGGGACGGCCGGCGCTTTTCGCGTACACCCGGCCGGGGCGACTTCATCCCACTGGGGCCGACGGGCGCATTCGACGACGCGAACGTGTACAGCTCCCGCCCGGTCGTTCACGACGGCAAGATCTGGGTGTATTACTCCGGCGGCCGGTGGCGCGGCATGCAGGATCTGCTCGAGTCCGAAGCCAAGGGGCGGGATGCGATCGGGCTGGCAACTCTTCCTTTGGACGGTTTCGCCTCACTCCAGGCGGGCCCGAACCCCGGCGTCCTGACCACAAAAGCTCTTCGCTTTCAAGGCAGCCGGCTGGTGGTGAACATGGAAGCGTCGGTCAAGGGCTACGGGGTAGATGAGACCACTTCGCTCGCCGTCGAGGTGCTGGACGAATCCGGGCAACCCATTCCCGAGTACAGCCAGAAGCGTGCTGACCGCTTTTCCAGGTCCAGCTTGAGCCAGGTGATTACCTGGTCCGGCCGCTCAGACGTAAGGGCACTGGCGGGAAAGCCCGTGCGGCTCCGGTTTCATCTGCGCAACGTGAAGCTCTACTCCTTCCAGTTTCTGTAGAAAGCAACCAGGTGTATACTCCCAACTGCTGGGAGACCAAAAAACGGGCAACTGATTCCGGTCAACAAGAGAGAAGACACGTGTCCGCTATCCAAAACCCTAGACTTGAACGAAGGGAGTGTCTTGGGGTACTCGTAGGAGCGAGGCTTGCTCTGGCCTCGAACGGTCCTACGCCGGCCAACGCGCAGAGCCCTGCTGAACGGATGCCCCGCCCTTTCAGGACCGGCGATCCAAAAGAAATGCGCGAGAAATACCTCAGACCCATCGACCTTCTTTATCACATCCGTCTGGCTTGGAACTCGCTCCTTTCCGGGCTGGATCCCACCCAGGCGCACGTACCTTACTGGTCGTGCGGCTTTAAGGACGGCAATCTGACAGGATTTCACCACAGTGGAGCCTGGGACCGGTGCCACGATGTCGCTCGTGAACTCCATGGGCTGACCATGGCTGAGCAGGTAATCGGCGAAAGGACGCCGAAATCCATCGTCGATGATCTTTCCAAGCACCTTCTGGCACTTTTCGACGAGGCCGACGGCTTGCCGGGCACACTCGCCGATAAAACCGGGCTCCGTTTTATCCATCTTCACAACATCCGGGAGACAACCCACGGGCTAACCGCGCTCATCCAGCGAGGAGACGGTCGAGCGGAGTACTGGGCGAAACGGATGGTACGCAGGATGCGCCAGGCCCTGGATGACAAGGGGCAAATCCATCTCGATCGACTCCCAAAGTACGTGGAAGAGTATAACTATCAGCCATCGCAAGAAGGGCGTGCTGTGGATGCGCTCGTACGTTACTACCGTGTCACCACCGACCCCGTAGCGCTGGAACTCGCCGGCTTGCTGGCCAGTTACGCCTTGGAACATTGCTTTACCGCCGTCGGGGCCCTGACCCAAGCAGCGGGGAACCATGGACACTCGATAAATGCTCTCGTGGCGGGAATGGCCGACTTGGCGTTGCTGCGGAATGATGGCTCCCTGCTCAACCGAGTGAAGGCTGCCTACGATGTCGGTCTGCCACGTTTCAACAGCACCTTCGGCTGGTCTATGGAGTCCCTGAACAAATTCACCGCGCGTGGGGAATCCAACAATACCGGCGATCTCCTGCGCGCTTCCTTGCTGTTGGGACGGGCGGGATTTCCAGAGTATTTTGAGGTTGCAGAAAGAATCTTGCGCAGTCATCTGCTGTCATCTCAGATCACCGATGTCAGGGGCCTCTCGGACGATCCCAACCAAAAGGAAGATCGCCTGCGGAACCTTGCATCCCGCATTCGAGGAGGATTTGGCTTCCCCACGCCGAACGACTTACTGGCCCGGCCCGATGCGTCTCCTTATGTCTGCGACATCACCTCGGGCGCGCTGGACGCTTTGTGTGAGGTCGCCAAGGCGATCGTTACCGAAGATGCTGCCGGCCTTCGCATCAACTTGCTGCTCGACCATGAAACCAAGAATCTGCGCGTCAAGAGCTATCTCTCCGGTGATGGGAGAATAGATATCGAGAGCGACAGAGGGCGCAACCTCCTTGTTCGGATCCCTCCCTGGGTTTCGCCGGCCACTCTTCGCCTGACGCTCAATGGTGTCGAACACCCCTTGGCTTTCATTGGCAGGTATCTGCTTGTTCCGGCGAAGGAGGCCCGGCAGATCGTTCGCATTACTTTCCCTATGCCGGAAACCAGGACGGTGGAGAGCATCGCCTTCGAACGGTATACGATTGACTGGCGGGGCAATCAAATTGTCGCAATGTCACCCCCGGCGAATTACTGGCCGATGTTTCCACCTTGTTCCTGAGGCTTCCGCGGATTCAGTCTGAAGAACTGGGGTCAGGTGGGTGCAAACGCGGGTTTCAGTTCAATTCGGCACTGCAGTCAACTGGTGGAGTAGCGTCTTGTGCGATAGGTCTATTCGAAAGCCGGCTCGTACACGGAGTCGATCTGGAACTCGGTGACTCCGAGCGGGCGTAGACGCTGAATGTCCGCGGCGCCGTGCCCGATGGGCTCCTGGCCTGCGTTGGCATAGTGAAAGGTGTTGATGCTGGGGACCACGGGTACGCCATGCTGCTGGGCGAATCGCACCTGCTCGGGTGTCAGCGTCTTGCCCCATTCGAACAGGAAGTACGGCGTGCCGGTCTTCTCGCCTCGTGCGATCGCCTGCTGCAATTGGACGAACGTCACGCCGATGCGCGCCTTTCCTTTGAAGTACTGACGCGACTCCTCGGTTCCGATGAAGTAGGTGGACTCGAGCAGCCCGGTCCGTTTCAGCTCGCGTTCCATTTCCTGATAGAACGCTTTGCCGTGCGCGGGTTCCTTGACGTCCATCATCAGGCGCAGGCGTCCCTTGCAGGCGTTGACGAGTTCGGTGAAGGTCATGGGAGGAGTGCCGCCAGGCTCGGCCCGCAGCTTGCGGATTTCCGCCAGCGTGAGATCGCTGACCTTCCGTGGGTCGTTGTAGAAACGCTTGAAATCCGGATCGTGATGGGTGATGAGGCGGCCGTCCCTGGTTTCGCGGATGTCGGATTCGATCATCCAGTAGCCGTGTTGAATGGCCGCCTCGAGCGACGCCGGGCTGTTCTCCGAGTAACGCGCGTCCACTACCCCGCCCCGATGCGCAATCCATTTCAGCGCGTCGGGCGTGGCGGCGAAGGCGGGTGCAAACAGGATCAGGCCGAGGGCGAGTTTCATTGTTTCTAATAGTAGAGTTTCAGGCCGAGCTGAATGCTGCGTCCGGGGAGCGCCGATGTGATGACACCGAAGGTGCCGCTGGAGGCGTTGGTGTTCGGCTGGTCGTAGTTGACCTGGTTAAAGGCGTTGAAGAATTCGGTGCGGAACTGGAGCCGCATGGTTTCGGTAATGGAGAAACCCTTGGCGATGGTGAAGTCCCAGTTCTGCAGCCCCGGCCCGTAGACGGTTCCGCGGCCTGCGGTTCCGTAGGGCGTCAGAGCCGGGCGGTAGGCGGCGGTGTTGAACCAGCGGAAGTTGTTGGGGTTGTCGATGGACGTGGCCTGTCCCGCCACCACGTCGGCTCTCTGGCCGCGTTCGGCGCTGCCCATTTGGCAATTGGCGCCGCACTCAGCGCTCGAAACCGTGTTGGTCAAACCGGTTCGGGCTGTGAATATGCCGCTGAGTTCCCAGCCGCCCAGCAGTCCCTCGGCAAGCGGATTCATGTTCGATGCCATTCGCCGGCCGCGGCCGAAGGGCAGTTCGTAGACCCAGTTCACAACGGAGTTCAGTTTGACGCTCATCAGGTCCGGGCCCCACTCGTTGGCGAAGTTGTACGCGTCCTGGGTGGAAGCGCCACCATCGCCCCAGTTGGGTGCGTTTGTCAGAACACGGCCCCAGGTGAAGGAATGCAGGAAACTGAGCCCGTTGGTCCAGCGCTTTTCGACCCGGGTCTGAAAGCTGTGGAAGGATGTCGATCCTCCCGAGTCCATGTACTGGATGTCGTTGTAGGCCGTGTAGGGGCGCCGTTCGGCGAGCGACGGCGGACCCGGCGTGCGCGCCTGATTGGCATTGAAGAACCGGGTCAGTTGCAGGCCGCGGTTGCCGACGTATCCGGCTTCGAACAACAGACCCTTTGCGAGTTCGTACTGGAGCGTGAAGTTCCATTGATGAATCAGCGGGTTCGACATGTTCGGATCGTTGCCCCGCAGGATCTGATCGCGCGGGCTCGCCGTAGCCAGGAAGTTGGCGGGCGGTCCGCTGCTCAGAGTGATAAGGCTGCCTGCCGGAGTGGCGCGCGTTTGCGTGCGAGTCAGGTCGACGACGAACGGAGCGTTCATGCCCAGAAGCCCTTCGCGCCCTTGCCGGTTGGTGAAGTTGTAGAACGTGCCGTAGCCGGTGCGCAGGACCAGACGCGGCAGGGCAGTCCAAGCCAGTCCGATGCGCGGCGACCAGTCATTGCGGTCGGGCTGGATTAACGCGCGCTCGAAGGTGTTGCCATCCTTCGCGAAGACGCGCGATCCGTCTGCGAGGTTGAAATTGGCAAGCCGGTTGTACTTTTCGACGATCGGACGGCCGTACTCGTAGCGCACTCCCAGATTCAGCGTGAGGCGGGAACTTACGCGGAAGTCGTCTTGTAGGAAGAACGACGTCAGGTCCTTACGGTTGTAGATGACGGAGTAGGAAGTCTGCGAATGCGTGGCCGGGAGTCCCAGCAGGAAGTCGCCCCAGGGGTTATTGGAGAACACGTTTTGCGAGAAGCGGAAGGTGCCGATCAGGGCGGAAAGATCCATGACGGCCGTCTGGATGTACTGCTTTTCGAAACCGAATCGGAGCGAGTGCCTCGACCGCTGCAGATTCCAGGTGTTGTTCAGGACGTAGACGTTCGGAATCTGGAATTGCGGAGTGGATGTATGGCGTCCGAAGGCGTCCATGCCGTCGAACAGGAACTTCGGCCAGCCGCCATTGATCGCGGGAGCACTGGGGAGATTGGGAATGCCGAGCAGTTCGGAGGGACCGGGCGAGCCGAAATTCGGCGGGCGCACTGCCGCGTTCAGCCGTGTGAAACCGAGACGAAGTTCGGTGATCGTCGTCGGGCTGAGTGTCCACGAGGGGCTGAGCGCGGCATGGTGCGCCTTGGTTGCAGTGGTGCCGAAACCGTCGTTATTGGATGTCTCCACATAGCCGGCGACAGGACCGGGGCGGAAGATCTCGAGGTCGGAGTACGAATAGCGGGCGAAGAGTCGGACGCTCGAGTTGAAATAGTGGTCTGCGCGCAGATCGAACTTGTCGGTGCGATTGGTGTTGGTTACGGTGTTCAGGTAGAGGCCGGGGATCGGTAGGGCCGCGATCGAACTGGGCTTTGGAAAGTTCGGATCCGTCAGAATGCGCGACGAAACGCGGTCAAAGCGGCTGGAGGGAATGGTGTTGTTCGGGAAGGGCGCGTTCGTCAGCGGGTCTACGGGAACGATGCGCAGCGCACCGGTGATGGGGACATTGTTGAAGTCGCCGCGCTGCAGTTCCGCGGTCGGGACGGTGCGTGTGTACGTCGTGCCCTGGCGTTCGCGCTCTCCTTCGTAGTTCGCGAAGAAGAAGCTCTTGTTCTTCGCAATCGGTCCGCCCAGATTGGCGCCAAACTGGTTGAAGCGCAGCTTCGGCTTATTGCCGTCCACCGTGGGCGTCCAGCCCTTGGCGTCCAGCTTGTCGTTGCGGAAAAACTCCCACAGGGTGCCTCGAAAGTCGTTGCTGCCGCTTTTGATGGTGACGTTCACCACGCCGCCGGCGCTTCGTCCGTATTCGGCCGAGTAGCTGTTGGTTTGGACTTTGAACTCCGCCACCGCATCCACCGACGGGCGGATCACATCGACGCGCTCGCCGCGAAAACTGGTGGCGTTGGAGTTGTTGTCGATGCCGTCGAGCAGGAAATTATTCTGCAATGCGCGATTACCGTTAATATTGATTGCGCCCCCGATGCGTTGTCGCGGATTCACGGCCGTGCCTGGCGCCAGGAGCACAAGCTGCGTGTAATCGCGCTTGTTTAAGGGCAGCTCACGGATCTCGGTCAGCCCCACTACCTGGCCGCGCGAACTGGTTTCGGTTTCGAGCAACGGGGTCGCATCGCCGACGACGTTCACCTGCTCAGTGATCGCACCGGGTTCCATCTCGATATCAACACGCAGACGGTCGCCGACCCGGAGCGAACCCACATTCGCCACAGCCTGTTTGCACCCCTGCTGCTCCACTTTCAGCGTGTAGCTCCCGATCCGTAGCCCGGCGAAGGCATACACGCCGTCTTCGTTGGTCATGGCGGTCCGTTCGAAACTCGTCGCGCCGCTGCGAAGTTGAATTTGCGCGCCCACGATGACGGCACCGGATGTGTCGCGGACGGTTCCGAGAATTTCGCCGTATTCAAACTGCGCTGCGGCAGGATACACAGAGAGCAGGAAGACGGGAAGAAGGCTCAAGATGCTTTTCATGGAGTCGCTCCTCAGAGATCGCGATGGCCGAGTCTAGCAGTGAGGAGTTAACGAACTGATGACTCTGACGTGAAGATCCGCGGACACCGCGGGAGTTGACGCGGCAGCGCTCTCGTGAGGGGGCCGGACTCGCTCTGCCAATTCTTACGGCAGCGATGATGGCCAGCGGAACAAAAGGAAGTTGTGATCCTTGCTGTTCATCGCGATCAGCAGGTTGCGTGGCCCGGAGACGGACTCAAGACCGTCCGTGGAATCGGCCGTCCCCCGCAACAACGCCACCGGCGCGGTCTGATCCCCCGAGCGGCGAAACACGTAATAGCGACTGGCATTCGGGATCTGGTCTGTACAGATCACATAACCGCCGCCGTTGCCCGTTTTGCGAATCGCGATACCTTCGCGATTGCCCTGAAAACCTTCGCGGCCAAAAGTGGCCACCTCACGCCCAGCCTGTGGATGGTCCGGATCGGCCTGCCACTTACGAATGCAGCAATCTTCATCGGCGTAGTAGACGTAACCGTTCTCATCATCCACGGCGATGGCTTCGATCTCACTTTGGCCCCCGCTGAACGCACCAAACTCGCGCACTTTCGTAGCCTTTGAGCCCTCAATGCGGTATTGCCACAGATACCCCTGCGCCGGGCCGGACTTGCGTCCCACAATCGCAAACACCGCACCATCCGCTGGCCGGCGATAGAGGGCGATTCCCATCGGTGCTTTCCTGGGCCCGGTTTCTCCTGCGAACACCGGGAATGTGAACCGCGGCTGCAAGCCCGCTTCGCTGATGCCGTACACACGTACCGCACTCGCCAGCCGTTCCGTGACCACTGCCATGCCAGCCTTCGCATCGACATTGTTGGGCCGGTCCAGGCCCGTTTTGAGCTGCCGTATCTTGCCATCCATCCCTAGTACCACCAGTGCCCCGCCTTGGGCTGCAGAGGCCTTGTTGGTGACAATGATCAGGCTTTTCCTAAAGTCGCGCGGATGCTGCCAGAAGGCCGGATCATCCGAATCCTGCCCAACCGGTTCAGTGGCCAACTCGAGCACTAAATCAATGTTCGGCAGCGGCGCTGCCGCCAAGCCGAAACAAAGGAAGATCCGCAGCAAAACCCGCATGTCTCCATCCTAAGATCTCCATGTAACGATCATGTTACAGATCCTTAACGGCCCCGTCATCGTGGCCTGCTATCATGGCATTCCTCGCGACTCTTATGCTCACCCGTTTTCTGTCTACGCTCCTCCTCGTCCTTTTTGCCACGGTCCCATCGCTTCAGGCTCAAGTGGACCGAGCTTCGCTGAGCGGTACCGTTACCGACGGCTCCGGCTCCATCATCAGCGACGCGGTTGTCGCCGTCGAGTCCGAAGCCAACGGCTTCCGGCGCGAAACCCGAACCAACGGCCAAGGCGTTTACCAGATGCCGGGACTGCCGGTCGGCACCTACATGGTTTCCATGCGCATGACGGGCTTCGGTCCGGTGACATTCGACAACGTGGTAATGGCGGTGGGTCAGGCGCGCGTACTGGACGCGCAGTTGACGGTCGGCGCGGTCTCCCAGGCAATTGAGATCTCCGCCGCGACGACTCCCTTGGAACAGACGAACGCCGAAATTGGAACCGCGATCGCCGAGCAGCAGATCAGGAGTATCCCGCTAAACGGCCGCCACTGGGCTGCATTGATGATGCTGGCGCCGGGCGCGGTGAACGTCGGCGAAGGCAACCAGAACTCGATCCGCTTCTTCGGCCGCCCGCGCGACGATAATAACTGGACCTTCGACGGCGTGGACGCCACCGGTATCAAGGATCCGCGCCAGGAAGGCAACATGCGCCTGGTGGTTTCCTTGGATAGTATCGCCGAATTCCGTGTGAACTCGCTGCCGTTTACCGCCGAGGGTGGCGTCGGTGGCGGCGCGCAGATCAACCTGGTCTCCAAAACGGGCACCAATGACTTCCATGGCTCTGTCTTCGAGTTCCTGCGCAATAGCGCGCTCGACGCACGCCGCCCTTTCGACCGCGCGGATCCGCCGCCTTTTCGACTAAACCAGTTCGGCGGCAACCTGGGCGGCCCCATCCTCAAGAACCGGACGTTCTTCTTTGCCAACTACGAAGGACTGCTGCAGCGGCTGAGCGTCACTCGTGCTGATGGCCTGGTGCCGAGCGCCACCTTCCGCCAGCGCACGCCGCAGGCTCTGCAGTCTTTGATCAATGCGTACCCCGTGGGAAGCGCGCCTGGTCCAAACGCCAATGTCGACCGCTTGCTGGCCACCACGCCAGAGCGCCGCAACGAACATAGTGGCATGATCCGCGTCGATCAGCGCCTGAATGACAAGCACAGTCTCTTCTTCCGCACGGCCATCAGCGACGCCTTGATCAGCACGATTCGCAACGGCCTGCTGGAAACCCGTGATTCCTACATCCGGCCCGGCAACGTCACGGCGCAATGGCAGCAGATCTGGACGCCGACGGTGATCAACGAAGTAAAGCTCGGTTTCAATCGTAGCGCTCTAACTCGTTATGATGTCGGCCTCATCCCGCAGGGCGTCTCGATTCCTGGCTTCAGCTCCACCCAACCCACCACCTATATCATCGAGAAGCCTAGCACGTACTCCATCGTCGATAACATGTCGTGGCTGAAAGGCAGGCACACGCTGAAGTTGGGCGGCGAGATCCGTCGCATTCACTTGAATGTCGGCAACGGGCCAGCCACATCCGTGACGTTCGCCAGCCTTGACGCTTTCCTTGCCAACCGCCTGGACCGCGTCTCGGTTGGCAGCCAACTCGATACGGTCGGCGTGCGCCGCACCTTCCACTCCATCTATTTTCAAGACGAGATTCACGTCAGCCCCGAACTGACCGTCAACCTCGGCTTGCGGTACGAGCAGTACACCGTGTCGAAAGATGTCGCTGGCCGTGGCCGCGTGTTCGACCCTGTCCGATGCCAGGGCTTCTGTCCCGACGGCACGCCATGGTTCTTCCCGGATAACGACAACATTGCGCCTCGCGTTTCACTGGCATGGGTGCCGCGCGCGCTCGGCGGCAAGACCGTCATTCGCACCGGCTACGGCCGCTATTTCGGCCCCGGCCAGAATGACGATGTGACGGCCGCCATTGACAGCCTGCCGGAAAGCTTCTCGCTGACCGCGGCCGATGCACCTGGCCTCACCTATCCGCCGAACTCCTTCCTGGGCCAGTTGCGATCGCAAGGCCAGGCACCCCGCTCGGTGCAGCGTGACCGCAAGGAGCCCGAATCGCACCAGTGGACCGTCTCCGTGCAGCGCGAACTGCCGCTCAGCATGGTGGCGCAGGTGGCTTACGTCGGCAACGTGGGTCGCAACCAACTCACTCGCACGTATGTGAATACGCTCGATCCGGTGACACGCCGCCGTCCGCTCACTGCCTTCGGCCAGGTCGACGAGAAGCGTTTCGACGGTGTCACGAACTTCAATGGCCTGCAGTCTTCCGTGCAACGCTCTTTCTCCAGAGGCATTCTCTTCCAGGCGCAGTACATGTGGGGCAATGCGATCTCCGATAACTCCGGCTCCGGTGAGGGCGGCCAGATCCAGAACGTCGCCTGCCGAGCCTGCGACCGTGGCCCATCCGATTACGACATCCGGCAGACTTTCACCGCAAACAGCGTCTATCAGCTCCCCTGGGCCCGCAATCGCCGGTTCGGCGGTTGGGACTTGAGTGGTCTGTTCACGGCGCGAACGGGCCGCGCCTTCTCTGTCACGGTAAACCGTGCCGCGGCCAACGTGCCCTCCGGCCAGACTCAGAACCAGCGCGCTGACTACGTCGGCGGCAACCAGTATATGGCTAACCCGACTCCCGGCGCATGGCTGAATCCGGCTGCTTTCGCCGCACCAGCCAATGGCACCTACGGCAGCTCCGGCCGCAATGGCTTTCGCGGTCCCGGTCTATGGCAGATGGATCTCGGCGTCGCCAAACGCATTCGTCTGACCGAAAAAATGGGCTTGGACTTCCGCGCCGAAGCCTTCAACCTGTTCAACCGAGCCCAGTATGGCGAACCGGTAGCGAACATATCCAACTCCACCTTTGGCCAGATACTAGTCACGGCCAACGAAGGCGCAACGGGCACCGGCACGTCTCGCCAGTTGCAGTTCATGCTCAGGCTCAGTTTCTAATGGCCAAGCTCGAAAGCACTGCCCGGCGGTAAGCCGGCAAGCCGCTGCCACGTCTCACGGCGATGCCGCGGTTCTGGCCGGGCGGCGCCCGCAATGGCGTGTTCGAGGCTCTTGCTCGCCGCCTGGGCAAAAAGAGGATTCGGTTTCAGCCGTTCCGGCGGCCGTCGGGGAACCGGCGCTGTTCGCCGGTACGCAGAAATAGTAGAGTAGTGATTTGCTTCCCAATAACGTCATCACGCCCGGCTCCGCCGAGGAGCTGGCGGCGGTGTTGCGCGAGTCCGCGAGCCTCGGGCGAACCATCGCGCTCTTCGGCCAGGCCACCAAGAACCGCATGGGTGGCCCCATAACCCCAGCCGACGTCACCGTTTCCACCTGCCGGATGACCCGAGTCCTCCAATACGAGCCTCGCGATCTGACGATCAGCGTCGAAGCCGGCATGCTCTTCCGCGACCTGAGCCTCCTGTTGGCCCGCAACCGTCAGATGATTCCCTTGGACCCGCCCTTTTCCGAAACGGCTACCATCGGCGGAGTCCTGGCCACCAACTCCAGCGGACCGCGGCGGCGCCTCTACGGGACCGGCCGTGATCTGCTGATTGGCATGAAGTACGCGACGGTCGAGGGCAAGATCATCCAGTCCGGCGGCATGGTCGTCAAGAACGTGGCCGGCCTCGACATGGGCAAGCTGTTCGTCGGCTCTTTTGGAACCCTCGGCGCGATGGCCGTGGTGAACTTCAAACTGCAGCCGATGCCCCAGCACGAACGGCACTTCGTGCTGAGCTACGATTCCCTCGAAGAGGCGTGCAAAGCCAGGGACCGGATCCTGGCGAGTGTGCTGCAGCCCCAATCGCTCGATCTGCTGAACCCCGAAGCGGCCCGCGAACTGGGGCTCGATGGGTTCGTACTCTCGCTTGAGACCGGCGGCAACCCGGCGGTGATCGAACGGTACCAGGCCGAACTCGCCCCGATGGGAACTCTTGGCATCGCCGCACCCGATCTGGCCGGTCGCCTTCGCGAATTCACGCCGGCCTTCCTCACCTCACACCCAAGCGGGGTGGTGGTTCGGGCTTCCTGTAGGCTGTCCCAAATATCCGAAGTTGCCGCCGCGCCGGTCCCGGTCGTGGCCCGGGCGGGCAGCGGCGTCGCCTACCTGCACTATGCCGTCCCTGCGGCCTCCAAGGAGGCGTTGGGCAGGTGGAAGGCTATAATAGAGTTTTCTCCCGAATCCAGACCGTCCGATTTGGAGTTGTGGCCGTCTCCGGGCTCCGATCTCGAGATCATGAAACGGGTAAAGCTCATGCTGGACCCGCACCAACTACTGAACCGTGGCAGACTCTTTGGTCGTATTTGACAAGCTTCAGCAGTCCGACCTGGACCGTTGCGTACACTGCGGCCTGTGTCTGAACGCGTGCCCCACCTACCGCGAACTGGGCGTGGAGATGGATTCGCCGCGCGGGCGCATCTATCAGATGGCGCAGGTGCACAAGGGCGCCCCGATCTCGGAGTCGTACCTGGAGCATATCGGCCTGTGCCTGGCGTGCCGCGCGTGCGAGACAGCCTGCCCTTCCGGCGTTCAATACGGTCGCCTGGTGGAGGCCGCCCGTGCTGAAATCGAGAGCAAAGTGCGGCGGCCCTGGCACATCCGGCTGCTGCGGCGCTTTATTTTCGGCAGTCTGCTGCAGTCACCGGCTCTGCTTCGGCTCGCCGGCGCGGGACTCTATCTTTTTGAGGCCTCGGGCCTCCAGCGGCTGGTCCGTTCGTCGGGCCTGCTGAAACTGTTCGGCCGGCTCGGACAGGTGGAGCAACTCTCGCCCCGGGCAGAGCCTCCGTTCTTTTTCAGCGAAATCGGCAAAACGTTCCCTGCAAAAGGCGAGCGGCGCTACCGGGTGGCGGTGCTGGCCGGTTGTATCGCCAACGTCTCGTTCGCGCGGCTCAACGAAGCCACCGTGCGGGTGCTGCAACAAAACGGATGCGAGGTCGTGGTTCCCAGGGGCCAGACCTGTTGCGGCGCTTTGCACGTGCACTCCGGTCTTCGCGATGAGGCGCGGCAATTGGCCCGGCGCAACATCGACGCCGTGGTCGCGGCCGATTACGATGCCATCATCACCAACGCCGCCGGCTGTGGCTCCACGCTCAAAGAGTACGACGAACTGCTCGATCACGACCCCTCCTATCACGACAAGGCCAAGGCTTTCAAAGCCAAGATGAAGGACGTCACGGAGTTTCTCGCCTCCATTCGTCTCAATCTCGATATGGCCCCGATGAATGTGGTGGCCACCTACCAGGATTCCTGCCACCTGGCGCACGGGCAAAAGGTCCGCCTGCCTCCCCGCAGGCTATTGAAAGCCGTTCCCGGGCTCGAGTTCAGAGAACTGCCCTATGCCGACATCTGCTGCGGAAGCGCGGGCATCTACAACGTCGTCGAGAACGAAATGGCGATGGCCGTTCTCGAGGCCAAGATGCAGAACGTCAACCGGACCAAGGCGAATATCATCGTGACCGCCAACCCCGGTTGCATGTTGCAGCTGCAGGCTGGCGTCAAGGTTCACGGAGCGGGCCAGCGTGTCCTGCACGTGGTTGAAGTGCTCGACGAAGCGTACCGGAAGTTCGCTGAAAAGCGCCGCTAAAAAAAACAGCCGGCCTGAGGAAGGCCGGCTGAACGACCAGTCAATCGGAGAATCCCCCCCGAGACTCTCCGGGCTGCGTCAATACGATACGATTGTGCCAGCAGATCTCCAAGGAAACAATGGACATTTGGTTCCATGACGATTGCCGGTGTACTAGGGTTGTTCCTCCTGTCCTTCTACTGGTTCGGTTCGGTTGTTCTATCCGGTTCACCGTACTCACTGCCACCAACCATTTCCCGCAGTGGCCGGTTCGTGCCCTTCCACTCGGTCGAGTATCTGGTCACGATCAACACCCCGACCGGCGGAATCACGTCGATTGGCCAAACCTTCGATTCGGCTGGATGCCATCGCCTTCCAACCGGATCGGGTCCCGGAGCCTGGAACGCTCGGCCATTCTCGCCGCCGGATTCCCTCCTCGTAGCGCACGCTTTAGCGTGCAAGGGGACTTTAGTCCCCGCACTGCCTTGACACGTACGACTTTCGCCAGACGAATCCCGTGACGATTCCTTATCGCTGGATGGTCATGTAGACGTTGGCTTGCGACGAGCGTCCGTTCAACGTTGCTGTCAGCAGTTGATCGCCATCCGGGATCTCGGGGATCGTGACATTGAACTGATACAGCCCCGCGCCCGAAAGACCTGCAAAGGCAACCGCGGCCGGTTTCCCGCCAATCGCGATTTGCACTTCGCCCGCGAGGGCAGCCGCGCCAGTGAACACCTGTCCGGGAAGGACCGGAGGATTCGTCGGTCCGAAGCCCGACCCGAAGATCAGGATCGTGTCCCCCGGCTTCGCTGGCCTGGTTCGAGCGGCGCCTTGAAACAGGTCCGGCCGCCCGACGATCATGCCGTCCGTGTGAACCGCCGCCGCGAACTTCCCATTGTCGGGAGCGAGCAGGAAGAACGAAGGGTTGCTCGCCGCCACTGGAAAGGCGTAGGTGGGGCTGGCGCCGTGGAACGTTGGCAGACCAAGGAACCCCTCGCCTTCGGGCATCTGGAGATTGATCTGGCCCGGGCTGACATACAAGAGGGGGGCCCGCTGTGCTCCGATCTCCACAACATTGTTCGCGATGGACGTCGGGAGTTGATTGCCGGTGAAATCCCGGGCCGTCCACGTTCGCGTCGCCGTGGCGAGATTCGTGCCTTGAATCGTCATCCACGATCCTTTCACCACGCCTTCGGTGTAACTGGCTGCATCGACCACGCCGTTGATCAGCGAGATGCTCGGAGGGTTGACGCTGGCCAGGCGCCACGCGTACGTCCCGCCGATCCGGCTTGCCGGGATCGTGCCGGCCGGGAATTGAAACATGCCGTGCGGGAACGGGCCCCCTGCATACGTGAATGGATCGTAGAATACGTTGGCGAACGCGGGGAAACGCCCGCTCCTTTCCTCGCTGGTGGGCACGTAGGGTGTAGCCCAGAAACCGGGTGAGAGTTCCACCGGCTCGCAATAGGCCTGGTTCGGCGTGGCGGGCAGCGGCAGAGTACCGATCGCTCGCAGGGTATCGGCGAAGGTTTCGGTGAGAGCGCCGACGGCCAGATATCCCGCGTCGGCGCTGGCGCCTGTCCCTTTAAGGACGTAGTAGAGCAGGCGAAACGGCCTGAAGTTCGCGGGAAAGGCCGTGCAGTCCCGCGGAGGAGTCGCGGGCTCCACGTAGAGATCGAAGGTCCTCTCGGCCTGGGCGGCGGGGACAAACGACCCGTTGGCCTTCATCCGTGCGCGATAGACGCCCGGAAACGTGGGCGTCCCGCTCAGCACCCCGTCGGAACGCCAGATCACGCCTGGTGGAATGCTGCCACCAACCAGCGACCACAGGTAGGGCTGGTCCCCACCATTGATCCGGAGGGTCTGCTCATCGGAGGTTCCAACTTTACCGCTGGGCAGCGCGGGCGGCGTGAGTATCTCCGCGACCGGGTAGACGGTGATGGTCCAATCGAGCGCGAGAACGCGGCTTGCCGCATAGACCGGCTTACCACCCTGCAAGGAGACTGAACAGCCGTCTTGAGGGTTTTTCTCAGTCTGCGAAATGACTACGCATTAGCGTGACCCGTTTTGCTTGATCAAGGTCACCGAGCCAAGAACAAACGGAGTTCGTTGTTAGAGCGGTCGAGATCGTCAATAGCTCTTGCCGGATCAGCGACTACCGTGGCTTCGATCTCCCGAGCAGGCACGGTTCCCGCAGGAGCGTCGAGAGCGACTTGAATTGACTCGCCCGCGGCTAGGCCCGGTATCTCGGCGGCCGTCAACACTCGATCCTGAACACGTAACTCAACTCGCGTGGCGGGTGCCACAGCAGAACCCGAGTTTGAGATTTCGACCGCCACCCGAACTGAGCCATCGCGTTCTACCTGCGAAAATCGGCGAACGACAACCAAATCGGGGCCGATTGCGCGAATGCGGAGTTGATTATTCGTTTCGTCTGATTCCGTAACGCGCTCATCCGGGTCAACAACAGCGAACAGGTCCACAGCCCCAGTCGACTGATGTGGATTCCAGGTGAATCGCAGGGTAGCTTCAGACTGGCCGCCAAGCCAACCGCTCAGCGATTGCCGGACCACTTCGCGGCCACCAAGCGCTGGGTCTCCCTCATAGAGCGCCACCGTCGCGTCTTGAACTGGCAACTCGCCGAGGTTGCGAACATCGACTGTGACTTGGATGGGACCACCACCGACATGAGCCCGTGAGTCGATGGAAACGCCGCCTGCGCCAAAGCCCAAGTCGGTAGTTAGATTTCGTTGCGTCAAAGCGATGTCGGTGCGCGAGGGGGACCCCTGGCTTTCGTCGATCCGGAAGAAGCCCAAAGTCAGGACATCACTCTCATCCCATGACGGGGCCACCCCGCGCGCAAATACCGATTCTGCGAACAAGGTAATGTCTTGGCTCCAGACTGTCCCTCGACCATCGAGCAAGCGAGCATACAGATTGGGCCCGCGGGACGACTGGTCCTGCCACAGCAAAAGAAGATGTCCGGCCGGGCTAGCGGTTACCCGGTAATCCGCAAACCCCAACGAGGAACTCTCGGGCCGAACCACGGTGGGAGCGACCTCGTTGATCTCCGACATGACCAAGTCCTTACCGCGAAGCCAGAGGATTCGGGCCTGCTCTTGGGGCCCAACCGCAACCCTCGGGCTATCGTCGGCAACAGAATCGTCAGTGATCCGGACTGGTTGCCGCCATTGCCCGTCCCATTCAACGGCGAATATCTCCCGATCCTCAGTAGTATCAAGATCGAAATCATTATCGGCACCCCAGGCAAGAAGGGCCTTTGCACCTCTTCCGCCGAACGCCGCCGAAAGCCGAGGAGTCAAGACGCCGGGAATCACATCAGGAACGCCCCAACGGAGGATCTGCGGATCCCATCGGGACCACATCATCAATTCCCCGCCGCGTCCCGAACTCCACACTGCGAGCACGCCTCCGTCTTGCATGGGTCCTGCCAATTGAACCGCCTCATCGGCGTAGTCGTTATCGGTAAGCGGTTGGGGCTCTGTCCATACGCCGGTCAGCCTGTCGAACCGGGACCATACTAACTCCAGTTCCTTGTTCAGTGCGTCAGGATCGAGTTCGCGGAACTCGGGATTCTTAACACGTTCCCAAACAGCTATGGGCGTTCCCGACCCATCGTAGGCAACCTTGGGCGCGAACTCATCGCGAATGTCAGAACTGACAGGGGCGGGTTCCGTCCATCCATTGCCGCTGTGGCGCATCCAATAAATGTCAGAAAACTGGAAGGGGCGCCGGCCACTGTCATTAACATAGAGAAGCATCCGTTCACCATGATTTTGCGCCATGGCGAGGCTACCGTAAGGAAACACGTTTTGAACGAGCACTTCAGGGGGCACACTGGGCGAGCTGAGTTTGTCAGCCAGCTTAGAAAGGGCTGAAGACTTCAAATGTAAGGTCGGCCAGCCTCGAGTTAAATGCTCTGTCGGCAGCGGACGGAAGCGAATGGGAGCGGTCGCTATCAACCGCTCTTTCGCCATTTCAACTGAGTTGGCGGCGCGATCTGGATAGGTCCACGTCCAGGTTTTCTCGAAGGCATCCCCTACTTCCAGCGCCAGAAGCCTGACGTAATATTCGAATGCGGCTCTCCCGTCCAGCCGCAGTTCTCGGAATAGGTCACCGGGACTCTGCAGAAGTATCCCCAGAGTACCCGTTAGTGTGATCTTGGCACTGACCCCAGGGGCGATTTCGGGCCAATAGCGCGCCTCTAGGCCAACCCGACCTCCAGCTGTCCATTCCCTTACCCCCAATTGAGGGCTGAACGCCAAGGAGATAGAACCATCGACCCCAACCTTCAGATAAACGTCAATCGAAGTACTTCTCGCAACTCCGCCCAACACCGAAACTCGCGAGACAAAGTTCGAGAGGCCCGGTCCGAAAATATCCAACAAGCCATAGCGGCCCAGAGGATAGTTGCCCGTAAGAGAGAGGGCTCCATTAGCTTCGCGAATGACGAGAGGCTGCCCGATCCGGATGACCCCGTTAGCTCCGATCAACAGATTCCCTTCGATCTCAAGGCTGCCCAAACGAAGTCTGGCTCTCTTGGGCCGGAATGCCGAGAGGCTTCCTGCTGGAAGCCTGGACGCGAGAGTGCGAACGTTCTGTTCAAAAGATGTCCCTGCGCCAACCGAAGTATTAAATGCGCCGCTCGAAGCCGTATAGTCAAAGTGCCCGTTGAACGAGAAATCCCCGCCAACTTCTTTGATCAGCGGTATGTTCAGGGTCTTCTCCGGACCTTTGATGTGAAAATCCAGCACATAAACGATATCGTTCTGGGTTTGTTCGATCCGAAGAGATGCCTTGAAGGGCCCCAGGCTGTCCGGGAGAGGCGTCGAGTGGAGAATGGTGTCAGCGGGCTGCGAGGACGCGCCTTCACGGTTCTTCGCAATAGCGCGAACCACGAAGGGAACGCCTAGTTCGGGCACAACCAGAGCGATTGGCAACTGGGCCCCCGTGGCTGTTCCGGTCGCCGTACCCTTTTTCTCTCCATTGACAAAGAAATCCACACTGCCCGATCCACCGTTCCAGTTGACCGTGGCGGTGAAGGTTCGGTAGATCGGGGTTCCGAGGCCGGCAAGGGCGATGATCCCGTCGGCACCCTGCAACGAGAGAATCACCGGGCGATTCGGCTGTAGCGGTTGCATCAAGATATCTTGGAGTACCAGCCGGCGATTCTGTGACTGCAGCGAAAGAGGCACCTGGTAGGTTGTGAACCCAGTCTTTGCAGCAGTGAGAGTGGTCGCCGCCGAAGGATTGAGATCCGCGAGGTAGAAGCGGCCTGCGGAGTCTGTGACACCCACCTTTCCGCCAGATGAGACCGTGACGCCTGAAAGCAGAGTGTTGGTTGAAGCATTTCTAATCCTCCCTTCGATATCGAACCCTCCCGCTACAACCAAAGTGCTCTCAAGCCGTCCCTGCTTTGTCCCCGAGCGCAACACGTAGGAGACGACATACCGCCCGATCTGCAGCGGGGCAGCGAGCACTGACCGGGCCATCCACTTCTGCGCCGAGGGTTCGAACCGCAAGACGCCGCTGGCACGCTCCACGCCTTGGGAATCGCGCAAGGACCATTCAAACGCACCGGCAGTTACCGGGCGCAGGAGGCTGTCGGTCGCCGTAGCCTCAAGTTCCAACCCCCTTGTAACAGCGTCATACCTCGGCAACGATTGGATCTGGAGTGTCGATGAACTGTCCTCGACGACTTGAATTTGGGCCGTTAGTGTCGACCCGAAGAGGTTTCCTTGTGAATCTTGGAGTTGCCAGGAACTGATATAGGTGCCGGGTGATTGGGGCGAACGCATGGTCGCGACGATCGCGACGTTCTGTCCTGGCGGTGTATCGCTAACTGGGATCATGTTTCCGCCAGGATTCAGATTCACGCTGGTGAATCCCGTCGCAGCAACGGGCAGATAAAGAAGTCTTACTCCGTTCCACGGAATCTCTCCCGAATTCTTCACCAGCCAGGATTTGGTGAATTGCTCGCTTGGACGGAACACACTGCCGTCGGGTATCGTTTCGGATAACTGGTCACCACTTAGTCTTCCTCCGGCTTGGCTCAGTTCAAGAACTCTCCCGCCGACGGTGACGGTGCCAGTTCTGGCCAATAGGCTCAGGTTTGGAGCGACCACAATCCTGAGGTTCCCATTGCCCGCTCCGCTGGCCTCGAACAATGAGACCCAAGCCAGGCTTGTGGCCGCCGCCCACTGGCATGTTCCTTCTCCCAAAACCTGAATTGTGTAGTTACCGCCGGTTGCGGGTACGGCCAGAGCGGCTCTGGAAATGGTGACAGGACACGCCTGCCCAAGGGCGACAGCAGTCGTTGCGGGTCCACTCGGGGAATAGCCCGCCTTAGTAGCAGGACCGAATACAACAGAGTACGTGCCAGGCAACCTTCCGGCAGGAATCGTGCAGCTATGCGTGACTGTCCCAGAGGGGGAGGTGGTCAAGACCGGGCTAAGGCTGCAAAGGTTGTCCTGGACCGGCACTGAAGCGGAAGCCACAGATGAACCATTTGACGTTACAGTCGCAGTCACTGAGACCAATTGGCCAGCTTCTCTCGAAAGGACCGTGGGATTTGTAGCAAGCGTCAGCGGCTGAATCGTGGGTTGGGGAACTATGACATTTGCGTAAGCCGTGTTGCTGGCTGAGTAGCCGGCTTTGGCAGCAGGCCCGAACTGGACCGAGTATGCTCCAGGCGCCTTTCCGGGCGGCACAGAACATCCGTAAATGGAGGTACCGGAACTGTTGCTTCGCAGCGTCGCCGAAACGGCGCAAAGCTCGTCTTGAACCGGGATCACCGAGTCATCTACAGAGATGCCGTTTGATATGACCTGAACTTCGAATGAAGCTCTCTGGCCGAGTTCCCTTGTTTGAGAGGGCGGAATCACAGTGAGAGTGAGAGGGAGGGGTTGCGCCGATGACGGGGGGACAACAACATTTGCGTTGACGCTGCCGCTCGGGGGCTGACCCGCCTTAGTGGCCGGACCGAAGGAGATCGTGTATGTACCCGCTGGTTTGCCGGAAGGCACGACACACGAGTATGTCGTGCCTCCTGCGGGACCCGTGGTCAGAACAGCACCCGACAGACAGACACCGTCTTGTACGGTTACAGACGCGTTCTCGACCGGTGCCCCGTTCAGAGTCACGCTCACGATGTATGAGGCAGTTTGAAGGGGTTCACGGATCTGGGACGCGGGGCTTACCGCCAGGTCCAGGCTGCCGGTCACGTTGAACGGCAGACTCGGACCCGGCGTGCTCAGCCCGCTGGCGCTGGTCGCCGACAACGTGTAGCCAGTGCCGGCCTTGGACACCGTGACGTTGTTGAAGGTCGCAAACCCGTTCACC
>JBJXGR010000360.1:0-4548 GCA_046160045.1 Bryobacteraceae bacterium | reverse complement strand
CGGCGGGCGCCGTGTACAAACCGGTCGGGCTGATGGTGCCCTGTCCAACCCCAACCAGCCAGGTGACCGACTGGTCCGTGTGACCCGTAACGGTGGCCGCAAACTGCTGGGTCTCCCCCGGAAGCAGGGTCCGCAGCGTGGGCGTCACGGAAACCGTGACAGGACCCGTGATCACCTCCGCCGTCAGCCCCAACTGGCGCGTGAGCGACGCGCTCGTGCCGGTCACGGTGAAAGGATAGGAACCGGGCGCGGCCCCGGCCCCGGCCGACAAAGCGATCAGGGCTTTCCCCTCCGCTCGGACCGGGTTGGCATAGAATTCCGCGGTCACGCCGGCCGGCAGCCCCGCTGCGGAGAGCGTCACCGGCCCCAGGAAGGCGCCGGTGTACGGAAGGTCCAGAATTGCCTGGGCCCGCTTCCCCTGTTCCACCGCAACCCGCGTCTGCTGCGACGTCAGCGTGAATCCGTCGTTGCTGGGGTTTTCGAATTCCGCCGCCTGGAGCGCCGCCGTCTGCATCAGGTTATAGCGGAGAGATTCCGCGTCCGCGTCGTCGCATCCCAGCTGGATCTCTTTCAGCTTGTACGGCCCATTGATCCCGCCGCGGGCGATCTTGGCGCCGCGGAAATCCAGGGCGATCTCGCTTTCGCCTTCTTTTAGCACCGCGCCGCCGGTAATCTCGTCGATCTCCTGCCCGGCGGGCCCCCCAGCGTGGCAATCCAGTTACAGGGCCCGGCCGGTCCGTGGACCGCGACGCCTACCGTCAGGCGCAGAATTTCGAATCCGGGAATCCCGTTGGCGTTCACGCCCGTGGCGGTTCGTCCGGTCAACTCGATGGCGCCGCGATCGAAGTCGGACAGCGGATATGCCGCAGTCTGGCCGGCGTCATCACGCACGTCGATCACGGGAGTCAGCCCCCCGTCGTCCTTTTGCAGGCCAATATGAGCGATCTTGTAAGGGCCGCTGACACCCAGTCCGGAAACGACTGACGACGCTTCAACCGCGACAGGAACCTGGCCGGTGCCCGCCGCAAGGGTCACCTTGGCGTCGGCGTGGACCTGCTCGCCGTTGCTCGCAATCAGTACCAGGCTCACCCGATAGCCGCTGGCGGCAGGGACGTTCACGGTGGCCGTGATCACCAGGCGGTCCTTCCGCCCGTTGCCGTCGTCGTCAACCGCGGCATCCTGAAACGAAACCAGCGACCCGCCCGGGGAGGCGGCCTGAAAGCTGGCGACGGCCTTGCGGGAGTAGGCGACCCCGGCGGCCGACGTTCCGGTAAAGGTGAGCAGAGCGCTGTACTTGCCGGCCGTGGCCGGCGAAAAGACGCCCGTGTAGATTCCATCGCCGGGAGCGTTGTCCTGTGCTCCCGAATCGGGAAGGAAGATAGTGCCGGAGTGACTGGTCGACGTGACCTCCCAGACCAGGGTTGCCGGGTCGAACGTCCCACCGGAAGGTACTCGCACCGAGAAGGTATCCTGGCTGTTGGCGCTTCCGCCGGCAGGGACGTCTCGAAAGGCCAAGCTGTTGTCCAACAAGGCCACGCCGCCCGCCTCCGCGATGCTGGCCTCGGCCAGCGTCATGGTGGGGCCCGTGTTGGTCAAGTGCGCGGAATAGGTGCGGTCGGTCGCCCCCGCCGGCCCGGGAACCTGCGATACCAACTGGTAGGTACCGATCGAGGCCCCGGCGGTGACGTCTGTTTCCAGCAGAATGGTGGCATTGACGGAAGCGCCCGTAACGGGCGTCGTCCCGCTGAACAGGAGTCCGGAGATTGTGATGGAACTTCCCGTCGGGACCGTCGAGTCACAAACCGCCCCGGCACGAACACCCGAGTTCGACCAATACGTCACCTGGATCCCGGTGTCGCCTGAGATGCCGGTGGCGTTGGCTTTCACCTGATAGATGCCAGGTTGCGCGCCGGCAGGCAGACCGATCAGGACGTGATCGCCGGCGCTGCTGGCGAACGGAAAGCTCAACGATGGCGTGGCGGCGTTCAGCGAAGTCCACTCGTATCCCAGCGACGCGGCGTTCGCGCTGGTCACTTCGACACTCGCCGGGGTGATCAACGAGATCTGAAGTTGAGGATGCGTCAGGCCGACTCGAATGACATCGCGTCCTTCCACCACCGACGTCACCTTGAGCGGAAAGACCGTGCCTGCCGAGTTCGCCGGAACGCGGAGTGTCCCGCCGTCGACAGCTTGCAGGAACGCGTCGGGAGTCACGGACTGGCCGGCACAGAACGAAAGAATCGAAAAGAACAATAGTATCCATCGCTTCCTCATGGAAGTCACCTCATTTCATGTCGCAGAGAACGACAAAGGAAAGCCATTCGTCGTTGAAGTCGCAAGCCCACATTGTCCGGTCCAGGAAGGCTTCCCCCAACCCGCCGCCATACCCACTGTTCCCAAATCCGCAGTATGTCCCTCGGATTACGCCTTTTCGCAGCCCGGTCGCCCGGTCGCTGAACTCTACGGCAAAGGTTCCGTGATTGGTGTCGCGACAGCCTCGCTTGATTCCTGTCCCTTTCGCCGTTTTCCAGCGGATCTCCCAGGGAAGCGCCTCGGCGAGCTTGGCACCCGGCTTTCCGCGGTCGGCGTTGTACTTCCGCAACTGACTCTCCACTTCTAGTTCCTCGACTGGAACCGCGCGGTTCCAGTCCTCATCGCTGGCCCGGCCTGCGCGCGAACCTCCCGGAAACAACACCTTAAACTTCTTCGGGGTGACTTCTTCAACACCGACTAGCACGTAACGGCGCTCGCCTTGCTGAAGTAGCCGGTAGTTCCGCGTGCTTCCCGCCAAGAGATCGGGATTGCCTGGAGGAGTCCAAGGCTCGGGGAACATCACCTGCCTGCATGAGGATGGAGCCCCACTGACGTCCACCGTAACTTGTTGGGGGAGTAACTGAGCAGTGGCCCCGAGTAGCGCGAAACCCAGCAGGAACTTCATCGGCTCTCACGCTCCTGTTCCAGAGAGATGGTTAAGGCTGTTCGGACAGCCAATGCGACAGACGTATCCTTGATCGTCCGCTGGTTCTTTTTCCAAAACCACAGCGAACTCAGCCCGGAGAACGCGTTGTCCAGTGAGGGGTCCGGTGTCATGCTCCCGAGCGCGACCGCGAAGTCGTTGGGGACGGGAGGCGCGGCCCGAAGAATAGATACCTGACGTTTTCCGTTGACTGTGACGGTCGCGACGTCTGAAATCGTTTCGAACAGCCGGTACATCTTCGGCGGCAAATAAGCCCCTGGAGCGCCTCGGGGGTCGAAGTCGCACTCATCCGCCGGGCCGCTGCCACACTCGATGATGCCGTAGTTGTTCGAGTCGACGTTATTGTTCAGGTTTGCTTCCCCCAAGTGAGCCCAGTAGCGGACCTTCGTCTCCTCGCCCGCGATCCTGATCTTCTTGGGTAGCTTTCCCTTTCTTCTGAGAGAGTAATACCACACGGCCGTGGGCGTCAGATCGCGCTGTGAAGGGTTGTTCCGGGCAATCGCGGCGACGATGTGTTCCCAAGAAAGGCCTGACTCCAAGGTAGCGCGAAGGCCGAGGCGATCGGCTTCCGCGACCGATGCGGCCACCGAACCTCGATGAGGTGTATCCAGCGTCGTCAGGGAGTAGACGCCAACCCGCAAGGCATCCGTCATGAAATGCCGGCTCCACAGGCCACCTTTGCTGTGGGCGATCAGGTGGACGCGATTCGCTCCGTACTCGGTTGCTGCCCTCTGAATGGCGTTCGCGACCAATCCCCCGGTGCCAGGGATAGTACCGTCAGGAAACCGAGGGAAACCCGCACCGGAAAGGAGCGGCCCATTCTGTCGTTGAAGGTACAGCATCTGATGGGGCACAAACTTGTCTACGAAGGTACTGATAAATCCCCGATCGGTCCATGTGAAGATGTCGGTGTCGATTCCGTGAATCAGGAACGCGGGGTGGAGCGCCTTGATCTCCAGATACACGCTCGAGATGAAGGGATCCCGCGCATCGTTCCCGCAATCCGGCTGGCCGTTCTTGTCCGCCTGAATCCGGCCCGTGATCCGGACCTTATTCTTCCCCGGCGTTGGTGGATTGCCGTTCCCCTGGTACACCCCGAACTTCAGGCACGAAACCGGCACTTTCAGCTTGTTCTTCACCGTCCGGTTCTGTTCGCTGGTCAACTGGCCCACCGAACACCCATTGACTTCGATGCTGTCGAAGACCGGAAGCCAGGGATTATCCGGCGGATTGTTCGGGCAGTAAGAAGGGCTGTACCCGCAATAGTTATTGTCCCAGAGGTTAATCGTCAGCATCGCCTCGGCTCCCAGGAGTCCTTCCGAAACCATCGTCGAGGTGTTCAGAAGCTTTCCGGGGTCGCCTGGCAAATAATTCTCCGGCGTCGAGACTACGCGCGTGACATCCACGTCGTACTCGAGTATTGGGGCGTCCCGGTGGTGGCAGTTCCCTTGCACAATCGGGGTCGTCCGGACACCGAAAAACCTCGAATCGGTCGCGGGCGGACGTTGTGCGGCAACCGGGTCGCCACCGAGCACGATCAGGAGCGCGGCCAGCGCCCCGATTAGCCTGTG
>JBJXGR010000359.1:0-11352 GCA_046160045.1 Bryobacteraceae bacterium | reverse complement strand
GCCCTCGACGTCAGCGTGATCAGCTACCTGATCCGCAATGATTCGCCCTACATCACCAACCGCTATAAGGTGGGACGCCTGCCGCAGTTCTCACGCGACGGCACCGTGATGGATATGGGCGAAGAGGCGCGCAACAATCGCACCTTCGGCGGCTTCGGCTATGGGCACGTCCTGTTCCTGAATATTCCCCGCGCCGTCGAACCCGTCTCCACCGGCTTGCTGTCGAAGGATGGGAAAGCTCCGGACTTTCCCACCCTCTCGATGCTGTGCGAAGAAGCCCGCCGCATCGGCGGCACCACGGTCTGGTGCCACAACGGCAGCGGCATCGAGTTTCCGGTGGCCGCGGCGCTGGGGCAGGTGGATGCGTATAATCTCGCCGACGGCCTGGATGCCGAATACGACCGCTACTATCACCTGTTGAATTGCGGCTTCCGGCTGCCCGCCTCCTCCGGTACCGACTGGTGGATCTACGATCACAATCGCGTTTTCGTGAAAATCGACGGGGCTTTCACGTACGACACCTGGATTGCCGGGCTGCGCGCGGGCCGCACCTTTGTCACCAACGGCCCCCTGATCGACTTTACAGTGGAAGGCCAGGGACCCGGCGTCGAGATCGATCGGAAAGATGCAGGCGTCGTCCGGGTGCGGGCGCGCGTGCTCTCGCGGTTGCCCTTCGAGAAGGTCGAGATCATCCAGGACGGCGAAGTGGTGGCGGAACAGGCGTCCGTCAAGGGCAGGGAAGCCCTGCTCGAGCGCGAGATCGAGGTCTCTCAGGGTGGCTGGTTGGCCACGCGAGTTGTCTCGGAGGCCTACTCGCATGGGGGCGTGCGCGTCTTCGGACACACGAGTCCCGTGTACCTGCGGGTAGCGGGCACGCCCCACCGGAGGGCCGCCTCGGCTGGCCGATTTGTCGACGAGATCGAAGAATCCACTCGATTCGTCCGCAAGAATTTCAAGTTTGCGAACGATGCCGACCGCGCCCTGGCCGTCGGACGCTTTGAGGCCGGCCGCCGAGTTTACGCGAAGATCGCCCAGGGATGAGCTGTAGGGTTTTTCTTCAGAGCCGCGACCGGAAGGGAGCGGACAATTTGACTTCCGCACACCTTCTGATGCCTGGGTAGAATAAGAGTTCATCCCAGCACGAAAGGTTCCTGAATGAGCGACAACGAACGCCAGTACGGATTTGCTACCCGAGCCCTGCACGCGGGGCAGTCTCCCGACGCCGCCTCCAACGCGCGCGCGGTGCCCATCTATCAGACCACGTCCTACGTCTTCAACGACACCGAGCACGCCTCGGCGCTTTTCGACCTGCGCCAGTTTGGCAACATCTACACGCGCATCATGAACCCCACCACCGGGGTCTTCGAGGAGCGCATGGCGTCGCTCGAGGGCGGCATCGGCGCCCTGGCCACCGCCAGCGGCCAGTCCGCTCAATTCCTCGCCATCATCAATATTCTGAACGCGGGCGACCAGATCGTTTCGTCGAGCACCCTCTATGGCGGCACCTTTACGCAGTTCGATATCAGCTTCCGCAAACTCGGCATCGACACGGTGTTCGTCGAGCCGGACGATCCGGAGAACTTCCGCAAAGCCATCACGCCCAAAACGAAGCTGATCTATGGCGAAACCGTCAGCAACCCCCGCATCAACATCCTCGACATCGAAGCCGTGGCCAAGGTCGCGCACAGCGCGGGCATCCCGCTGATGATCGACAACACGTTCGCCACGCCCTATCTGTGCCGGCCCATCGAGCACGGCGCCGACATCGTCGTGCATTCCACCACCAAGTTCATCGGCGGGCACGGGACATCCATCGGCGGCGTCATCGTCGACGGCGGGAAGTTCCCCTGGAACAACGGCAAGTTCCCCCAACTGACGGAGCCGACCAAGGCCTACCACGGGCTGAAATACTGGGAGACGTTCGGCCCCATGTCTTATATCTTGAAGACCCGCGTCGAGGGCCTGCGCGATATGGGCCCCTGCATGAGCCCCTTCAATGCTTTCCTCTTCCTCCAAGGTCTGGAAACGCTCAATCTGCGGATGGAACGCCATGCTTCCAACTCCCTGGCCGTGGCGAAGTTCCTGGAGGGCCATAAGGACGTCACCTGGGTGAAGTACGCCAGCCTGCCGTCGAGTCCGTACTACGCCCTGGCCCAGAAGTACATGCCGAAGGGCGCGGGTGCGGTGATGACGTTTGGCTTGAAGGGCGGCATGGCCGCCGGCCGGAAGTTCATCGAGTCGCTCAAGTTGTTCTCGCACCTCGCCAACGTCGGCGATGCCAAGAGCCTGGTGATCTACCCCGCGCTCACCACTCACCGGCAACTGAACGATGAGGAGAAAGAGATCTGCGGCGTGGGCGATGACATGGTCCGGCTATCGGTAGGCATCGAGGAGATCGACGACATCCTGTGGGATCTCGATCAGGCCCTCGAAGCCTCGCAAAAGTAATTTGTTTCCGACCTGCCTGGGCGCCGCCGGCGTCCCGATCCCCAAGGGGCGGGACTATGATGGCGCCGACCTCGGGCCCGTGTTGTTCGAAGGCAAGCCGGGCCGCGAGGCGCTGCACTTCTACTACTCGGACACCGACCTACGCGCCGTGCGCAAAGGGCCGTGGAAGATGCACCTCGAAACCAGTGCTCCCTTTGCCGGGCCGCCGGGTGTGCAGAAACACGACCCGCCGCTCCTGTTTCATCTCCTTCGCGATCCCTCGGAGAAGTACAACGTGGCGGACGGTCATCCCGAAATCGTGATGGAACTCCAAGAAGTGATCGCCCGGCACCAGCGCTCGCTGAAGCCGGGAGTGTTGCAGCGGTAGGAGCCACTCAAGGGTTGTAGGATCCGAGGCCCGACCGCAAGGGAGGGCTCGCATAGTGCGGGCGTCGCAAGCCTTCCCTGTCGGTCGGGCCTCGGAATGAGATGCCTCGGAGCAGTTCAATCCGCCGCCGCGCGGAGCTTCGCATAACAATAGGTGAACTCCGCGCCCAGGAAAAAGATCTGGGCCGAATAGTAGATCCACAGCAGAAACACGACGAAGGACGTGGCGGCCCCGTAGGCTGTAGCCGCGACCGTCGAGGCCAGGTAGGCTCCGATCAACGACTGGCCGATCGTGAACAGAGCGGACGTGAAGCCCGCGCCCGCCCACACTACCGGCCACGGACTCCGCACCGCCGGCAGCACCCGGTAGATCATTGCGAACAGCGCGGTGATCAACGCCAGCGACAAAAGGAAATTGACTGTGTGCAGAAAGAGAGAGGGCATCGGCAGGGCCGTGCCCAGGACCCTCGCCGTTGCCGACAGGATCGCGCTCACCACCACCGAGACCAGCAGGAGGAATCCGATGCCAAGGATCATGAGAAAGGACAGAATCCGGTTTCGCACGAAATCGAGCAGGAACCGCCCGAGCGAGAAGGAAGGCTGTGGGACACGCCAGATCCGGTTGAGCGCCGTCTGCAGTTCGACGAAGACGGCACTGGCGCCGAACAGCAGCGTCACGGTGCCGAGAAAAGTCGCCAGTCCCGCCTGGTTGCGTGCGCCGGCCAGCACCGTCTGGAGGACCACCGCTCCCCCGGGCCCGACAAATCCGGAGATCTGCGTCAGGACCTCGCCGCGCGCCGCATCCTCACCGAATACGAAGCCGCAGAGTCCCACCACGATCACGAGCGTGGGCGCCAGCGAGAGGATCGTGAAAAACGCCAAAGCGGCCGACCATTCCGACGTACTGTCCTGCTGCCAGGCCTGAAACGTTTCGGTCAGCAGCTGTTTGATAGGAACGGAGGGGCGCAAGGGTCTCAAACGGCATGATAGCTTGGGTTCGATGTTCGAGGAAATCCGGGAGGCCGTGCGGAGGATCCCGGCAGGGAAAGTGGCCACCTACGGCGAAGTCGCCAGGGGCGCCGGTTATCCTCGCGCGGCGCGGCGGGTTGCCGCCGCTTTGCGCGGCGGCATTGACCTGCCCTGGCACCGGGTGCTGGCGGCCGGAGGACGCATTGCGCTGCCCGGCGCCGCGGGTCTGGAGCAGCGCCTGCGTCTCGAATCGGAGGGAGTGACGTTTCGAGGCCGCTCGGTGGACCTGAAGAACCATGAATTCCGCTTTCCGTCCAAGCCCGCCCGGCGGCGGCCCGCCCGAACGTAGCCGGTTGTTTCGGGCAACCCTGATCACCCTGAACGGCGAGGCCTCGCCCGCGGTCACGGCAATCGAGGCGTGCGTCGATCTCCAATTTACAGGGGCAGGATCTCCTCCCGAACCACGTCGAAGCGCAGCCTGCGTTTTTGCACGTACGCGATATTTCCGAGATGCGAGGCCTGCGCCGAGCGGTGCCCGATCAGCACGTCGCCGTTCGGCAGCTTTCGCGATTTCACGCAGTCAAGAAAATTCCTTACGTGGGCCGCGGTCAGCGGGTCGTTGCCGGGTTCGGCCTGAACGATGGTCGGCGCGGCGCCTTTTTCCGACGGATGGAATTCATAACGGCCGCGGTCGATCCACAATCGCCCGTTCGTCCCGCAGAACTCCACCGCGGCGCCCTTGATGCCGGGCGCGAGGGTCGCCTCGAAGGTCGCCGTGAATTCCTGTGGATACTCCATCAGGACGTTGATCGTGTCCGGCGCAGTTCGGCCGTCCTTATAGTGATAGACTCCTCCCGCCGCCACGGCCGAATTGGGGATGTCGGCGCCCATAAACAGGTGTACGACGTCGATCCAATGGGTAAACAGGTCCGTCACCTGTCCCCCGCCGAAATCCAGGTACGCACGCCAGTTGTAATACTGCTGCGGGTCCCAGTCGCGCCACTTCAGCGGGCCCAGGAATCGCGCCCAATCGAGATTCGACGGTTGCGCCCGCAGCGAATCCGGCGCGCGCCGCAGATGATAGCTGTTGCCGTGCCACCAGGTTCGCGCCAGAGTGATCTTGCCCAGGCGTCCGCTGTCGACGTACTCGCGCCTGGCCTCCAGGTAGTGCTTGCCGGAACGCTGCTGCATGCCCACCTGGCAGATGCGGTTGTTGACACGGGCCGCGCGGACGATGGCCGGACCCTCCTCGATGGTCAGGGTCAGCGGCTTCTCGACATACACGTCCTTGCCTGCATTCAGGGCGTCGATGGCGGTGGTCGAGTGCCAGTGATCGGGTGTGGCGATCAGCACCGCGTCGATGCCCGTGGCTTCCAGCAGTCTGCGATGATCGCGGAACGACTTCGCTTTCGGCGCTCTCGCCATGGCCTTGTCGACGTTGGCCGCGTAGATGTCGCACAGCGCCACGACGTCGATTGCGCCGCTGTCGACGAACAGGCCCATGACATGCCGCCCGCGGTCGCCCGGACCGATCACGCCGAGTTGCACACGATCGTTCGCGCCCAAAATCCGCGAATACGACGAGGCGGTGAGGGCGCCGCCCCCGATGATGGTGCGCCGGGTCAGTCCGGAAGGAGCCATGGGCCGATTATAATGCCGTTAGCCTGTTGGACGGATGGTGAAGCGATGAGACGTAGAGCATTTGTGAGCTGGATGGGCGCTGCGGCGCTCGAGGCCGCCAATGGCGGCAGCGTCCGCGTCGGAGTGATCACACAGAAGAACGGACCGCACCTGAGCGCCTACCTGGGCGGACTTGCGGAATCACCGGAGGCCGGGCCCATCGCCCTCTGCGATGCGAGCGGAGCCACCGTGGACGCCGCGCGCAAGGCGTTGGGTTCGCGCCTCGGCGGCGTGTACACTGACGCCGCGTCCCTACTCGCCAAAGAGAAGCCGGCGGTCACCTTTGTGGTGCTGGAGGCGTCGGTGGCGCCGGCGGCGATCACGGCGGCGCTGGACGCGGGCAGCCACGTCATGGCGGAGAAGCCGGCCTGCGTCCGTCTGGCCGATTTCGAAGCGCTGGCCCGCAAAGCCCAGTCGCGGAATCGCCAGCTCATGCTGGCGCTCGCCAATCGCGTCGATCCCGTGATGGTGGAAGCGCGCCGTTTGATCCAGGGCGGCCACCTCGGCAAACTCTACGGCGCGGAGCTTCATACGATCGCCGATCAGACCCGCCTGACCCGCGCCGATTATCGCCAGGCATGGTATGCGCAGAAGGCCAAAGCCGGCGGCGGCCACCTGATCTGGCTCGGGATTCACTGGATTGACCTCGCGATGTACCTCACCGGCCGCCCCGTCCGGGAAGTCAGCGCGTTCACCACCAACATCGGCGGCCAGCCCCTGGATGTCGAAGACTCCGCGGTCGTGTCGTTCAGGTTCGACGGCGGCGCGTTGGGGACCCTGACCTCGGGCTACTACCTCGACAAGGGCAAGCAGTTGTTCATCAAGGTGTGGGGTTCGGAGGGTTGGCTGGAGATCGAGAAGGAGGCGAAACCTCAATTGAAGTGGTACACGCGCAAGGAAGGGGGCCGCCAGTTTGAGGGGCCGCTCACTCCCAGCGGCTACTCGCCTTTCGTTCGCGCCGTAGTGCGGTCGGGCGGGGGAGCGCCGCCGCCACTGACCACAGAGGACAGCCTGATGGCATTGAGGACGGTGTTCGCTTCGTACCGTTCGGCTGAAACCGGAAAAGCACAACCGGTGGCCGCCGTGACGTCGCGGCCGACCTAGGGTTTGCGCAGAGGCAAACGGAGCCGGTCGTCGGGCGGCCTTTCAGGCCGCGGTGTGCCTCAGCGCGCCGTCTGCTTCTCTGCCTGGTTCCCGCCGCGACACACAGATTGTTCTACGGGAATCGCATAGCGACTCTATGGGGCCGCTTGCCACCTCGCGACTTGACCGCTTCGCAGAGCGAGGTTGGCCATATGGGCCGCTGACGCCGAACTGACACCCGCCTCGACGGGAGTGTTGGTCTTCTTCCGCGAGCGCACGCACTCGATCCAGTGCGCCAGGTGCAGCAGTTCGCCGTCGGGCTGGGTGTAGAAATCCGCGCCGCGCGGACCGTCTCCAATGATCAGGTCCTGGGCTTTGATATCGCTCATCACCGCCGTGCCGTCGGCGGTACGCTTGCGTTCGGGGATCACTTCCATGCGTCCGCGATCGATGTAGAGAGTGGCTTCAGAACCCATGAACTCGATCATCGAGCCGTTGTGTTGGTTCGAGAACGTCCCTTCGAAGTACACTTGCACGCCCTTCCCGGGATATTGCAGCAGCGTCTGCACCGTGTCGGGCGTTTCCCACAAACCGCCGAAGGCCATGTGATCGCCGATGGAGGCAGCGGCTTCCGGATGATCCAGGTCGAGATACCAATGGGCAACGTCGACCCAATGCACCATCAGATCGGTGAACAGTCCGCCGCCAAAATCCCAGAACCAGCGCCACTGGCGGAACCGGTACGGGTCGAACGGCTGCTGGCGCGCGGTGCCGAGAAAACTCTTCCAGTCGACGGTGGAGGGGTCGACCGCGGCCGGCCGGCGGCCGCGCGGCGCGTTGCGATTCCAGGTGAGATGCACCTTGTAGATCCTGCCGATCGCGCCGGAGCGGATGAGTTCGTAGCCCTTGACGATGTGCGGCATCGAGCGCTGCTGCATGCCGACCTGCACGATCCGTTGCGAGCGGTTCTGCGCGGCAATCACCGCTTTGCCTTCGCTCAAATCGTGCGTCATCGGCTTTTCGACGTAGACATCCTTCCCGGCCTCACAGGCGGCAATCGTCATGGGCGCATGCCAGTGATCGGGCGCGCCGATCACGACCGCATCAATGTCCTTGCGGTCGAGGATGGCGCGAAAGTCGGCTGTGACAGAAGCCTTGGGGTCCGCCAGTTCCCGGCCGCGCTGGCGGTTGGTCTCCCAGATATCGCAGACCGCGGCAAGACGAACACCGGAGATCTTGCGGAGCGATTTCATCAGTGCGCGGCAGCGGCCTCCGGCGCCGATGCACCCGATGTTCAGCGTTTCGTTCGCCTGGTATCCCAGGGCGGTCGCGGTGTATCCGGCCGCGGCGGCGAAGTCGCGTCGTGTCAAGGTCGCTCTCCTTCTGGCCAGCGCCGGCGGCCAGGGGCGCCGCGGCGCAGCCATTCGTCGCGAGTGGCCAAACTGTTCGCGTCGACAGCGTGGTCAATCGCGAGCACTCCATCCAGGTGATCCATTTCGTGCTGCAACAATTCGGAAAAGCTATCCGTGCCTGTCAATTCGCGTTCGACGCCCAACTCATCCTGGTAGCGGATCGACACCGATTCATGCCGCCGGACCCAGACCACCAGATCGGGGAACGAGAAACAGTCGTCCCACAACTCGAACGTCTTCCCGCTTTGACGGCTGTAGCGTGGATTGAACAACGGGTAGGCGGCGCCCTCGAATTCGATATATATTAGTCGTTTCGGCTCTCCAATTTGAACCGCGCTGATGCCGCGGCCGAAACCGCGCGTGCGCTGGAAATCATGCAACGTGGAACGCAAGTCGTCGAGCAGGCTCGATTCCCGGCGCGGATCCGCGACCGGCGCGGACACCTGCCGCAGCACCGGATCGCCCAAATGCCGGATGCGCCTCGTGGGCATGCCCTCAGTTTAGTATGAAGATCTCCGCCAAAGCCCCCTGCCGCGTCGACCTCGCCGGCGGCACCCTCGACATCTGGCCCCTGTACCTCTATCACGACGGCGCGGTGACCGTGAACTTCGCCGTCGACCGGTATGCCAGTTGCGCGCTCGAAACGCGCGATGACTCGCGCATCGTCCTCGAGTCGAAAGACATGAAAGGCGCGGAAACCTTCGAGTCGCTGGACCAACTCGTTGCGGCCAACAGGTACAGGCTGCCCCTGGTTGCGTACCTGGTCCGGTTTTTCAGACCGAAGACGGGAATCACGCTGGTGACGGATTCGGAGGCGCCGGCGGGCGCGGGCATCTCGGGTTCGTCCACGTTGATCATCGCCGTGTCCTCGGCGCTGAATCGCCTCACCGGCGCCGGCTACAAGATCGAGAAGATCCGGGAGATCTCGCAGAACGTGGAAGCGCAGATCATTCGCGTGCCCACCGGCGCGCAGGATTACTATCCGGCGATGTATGGAGGCGTGAGCGCCATTGAACTGACGGCGGCAGGCATCGAGCGGAAGGCCATCCCGGTGGACTTGAATGAACTGAATGAGCGCGTCGTCCTTGCCTACACGGGCGCGCCCCGCAATTCCGGGATCAACAACTGGGAAGTAACCAAGGCGCATATCGACGGAGACAGGAAGGTGCACCGCAACTTCGACCGCATCGCCGAAATCGCCATCGCGATGCGGGCGGCGCTGGAGCACTCCGATTGGAACGAGGCGGGAAGGCTCCTGCGCCAAGAGTGGTCCCACCGGCGCAAGAACGCGCCTGGAATCAGCACGCCGTTGATCGACCGCCTGGTCGCGGTGACTCGCCGGGCGGGCGCCTTGGGAGCAAAGGCGTGCGGCGCCGGCGGAGGCGGGTGCGTCGTGTTCCTGGCGGAACAGGGCCGCAAAGCGGCGGTGGCGGCGGCGATCGAACGGGAGGGCGCTACCGTTCTACCGATCACCGTTGCGGCCAAAGGCGTCTCGCTCAAAGTCAGCGGCTGACCTTCCGTGCCCCCGCCCGACTCCAAATCGCTTGCGCTCCGCGTGGGGCTGTACGCCTTTTTCTACGGCGTCACCCTGCTGATTCTGTCCCATCTGCTGCTGACCCTGGGCGGCTATCTGCTAAGCGGCGCCGGAGGCACGTTTCTGGCGGCGGTGACGACCAACGTCCTGACGCTTCGAATCTACGAACGGCGTTCGCTGGCCGACATCGGGTTGCGCTGGAATGGAGATTCCCTGCGCAACCTGTTGTGGGGCTTCGGCGCAGGGGCCGGCACCGCGGTCCTGGTGTTGGGCGGCGCATTGGCCGCCGGTCTGGCCCAGTGGGAACCCTCCTCGCAGGCTCAACTCTCCCCCGGCGGCATCATCTTCGTATTGACGATGCTGCTGACCGGTTCGGCCGGAGAGGAAATCTGCTTTCGCGGGTACGCCACGCAATTGCTGATGCGAGCCGTGGGTCCGTTCAGCGCTATCTTTCCGGTGGGCATGGTCTTCGCGCTGTTGCATGGATCCAATCCGCATTCCACCTACGCCGCGATCCTGAACACAGCCGGATTCGGCATTCTGTTCGGCTACGCGTTCCTGCGCAGTCACGATGTGTGGCTGCCGATCGGCCTGCATTTCGGATGGAACGCGTTGTTGCCCTTGTTCGGGGCCAATGTCAGCGGGTTTACAATGAGGTTGACGGGTTACGAAATGCGGTGGACCGCCGGTCCCCTCTGGAGCGGCGGCGACTATGGGCCCGAGGCCAGCCTGATGACCAGCGGCGCGCTGGTGATGCTGTTCCTGTTTCTGTGGAAGGCGCCGGTCCGGCGTCAAATCGCGCCGCTGATGGAGGGAGTGCTCGAATGAAGTGGACGCCTCTCATCCTTGCCGGCATTCTCGCGTTGCCGGCCGCGACCGCCGAGGACAAACTCACCCAGCAGGAGCGCATCGTGCTGCTGCGCGGAATCATGGCGGAGTTTGCCACGGTCAAGACCCTTCTGCCCCGCTCCAAGAAACCGCTGTCGTACAACGCCGACGGCACCTGGGATAAGAAGAAGTGGGAGGAAATCGGCGAGGAGATGGGCCCGGCGGCGCGCGTGGGCGATCAGGTCCAGATCACCAAACTCTCCTTTGAAGATGACAGAATCGTGCTCGAGATCAACGGCGGATTGAAGAGCGGGCGCAGGTGGACAGACCGGGTTCAGGTGGGCACAGGCACCCGCACCATGCCCGTGGGCGTGGGAGGTACGCCCACCGCGGGCACCAACCTGGCCGTTTTGTTCAACAAGTCCCTTCCTTCCATGAAGCCGGCGGACTTCAAGAAAATGTTGTCCCCGGTTTTTGATTTCGAGAAACGGTCGGCCGCGGAAGCCTACTCGGAAACCCTGCCCCCGGAAATCAAGCAGGCCGTGAGGGAAAAGAAAGCCATCGAAGGCATGGATCGCGAACAGGTCCTGATGGCGATGGGCCGCCCCGTGCGCAAGAGCCGCGAGACAAAAGACGGCCTCGACACGGAGGACTGGATCTTCGGGCAGGCCCCGGGGCGCATCGTGTTCGTCACGTTCGCCAACGGCAAGGTGATCAAAGTGAAAGAGACGTATGCCGGGCTCGGGGTTGAGGCCGCCGCGCCCTTGCCGGTGCGCTAGAGTCCGATTTCATCGCTCCTTAACACGACTCTGATATCCTGAAAGGTAATCATAGCCGCTCCATAGGAGACATCATCAATGAGTGTAAAAGTAGCCATCAATGGCTTCGGCCGCATTGGCCGGAATGTAACAGTTCAGTGGGGCCCTATCGTGGCAGCAGCGAAGCGACCGGCAGACTGCGCCGTTTGGCGGCAATCGCTGTCGAGAGATAAGCCAGAATGTTGAGTCCCCGCAGGTCACAGGTTTCGGCGAC
>JBJXGR010000358.1:0-7642 GCA_046160045.1 Bryobacteraceae bacterium | reverse complement strand
CCACCTCGCGATGACCGCCGCAAGACTCGAGGTCAAGATGGATCGCTACTCCTTTCTTGTAGGGCTCTTTCATCCCCGACAACATGCCGGTTTATCCCGGCGCTCGGACGTCCCCGGGTTTCCAGGTAGAATCGCATTGGACGTCCCCGGGTTTCCAAGGCACGTTGGCGCGGTGGGAGCGCGGAGAGAGGGAGCCCGCCGGTGCGTTCCTCGAAAGCGTGACGCGATTTGTCCATTGTGAGAGGGGCCACCGTATGCCCGTGCGGCGCGCTGGGTAGTCCGCAGTTTGAACTTCTGAGCGGAGGATCTGTCTGCAAAAGAGCCGCTTGTCCTTGACGTTGTGTCCCCTTCGAGGCGTCCAGGTTGGCGCCGGAATGCTACTCCACCAGCCGTTTGTCCATCAGTATCGGCCCTCCGTGTTCAGCAATCGACGCGAAGACAGCTTGGCCACGGAACCGATGATCCTGGTATGACTGCCGCGCACGTTCGACAAAACCCTGCTTTCGGAAGATGTGCTGCGAAGTCCTGTTTGTCGCCTCGCTGACAGCCACGCGGTACCCTTTGCGCATTCCGTTCGGCACGCATTTAGCGACGAGTTGTTGTGCCACACCCTGACCGGCGAATTGCTGTGAGACACCCAGGAGAAAGAGATGCAGCGACTCGCCGGCGTTCAGTGACTGGCCACCCCGGTAGGCGGCGTCCAACTGGCCAAGGATGTCAAAAATTGGATTGAACTTCACACTCAGATGATCCATCCCCTGAGGCAGCTTTGACGCCGAATCTTCCGCCAGCACTGCTCCAATCATCTCCGCCGATTCACCTGATCGGGCAACGATCGTGAGGCCCTCGGCCTCCGCCTTGGGGCAAAACAGCCGGACGGACGAACGCCTCGAAGTCAGATGGGGTCAGGCCCGCTGCAACGGCGGGAGGATCACGTTGCGCAAACACTTCGCCCAGAAGCCGCGCCATCTCGTTCGAATCCGATGCCGTGTACACGCTGTAATTGACCAGATTTGACCAGATATCCAGGTTCAAGCGCCGCCATAGCGAACCATCATAATAGAGACCATGCGAAAACCCTTGCTTTCGGCCCGAACTATGCGAAACGCCTTGAGGCCTGCCGTCGGTCCCATGGCGTACCTCACTGCGACGCCAGCGCCGCTTGCAGCATAGCGCGGGCGTAAGCCACGTTAAACACCCAACCGGAGTAGTTGTCCTTACGTTCTTTATCGGCATCGAGGCCGCGAGGGTGCTCCGGATAGATCAGCCAAGAGTACTTCTGCCGGACCAGTTCCTTCATGACGGCGAACATGTCGACCTCGCCCTCATCGGGGAATACCTCGGTGTATTTCTCGCGCGGCTCGCGCATCCGGACGTTGCGGAAATGCATGTGGTTAATGCACTCCTTTTGTCCGAAGTAACGGCACACGGCGACGGGGTCTTCGCCCAACTCGCGGGTCACGCCGCAGTCGAAGGTGATGCCGTTGTGCGGGCTGGGCACAATGCCGACCAGCCGTTTCCAACCTTCCAGGGTGCCCATGATCTGGCCGGAGCCGCGGCTGATGGGCGGCGGTGGGTCATTGGGGTGGAGCGCCATGCGAACGTTCGACTCCTTGGCCACTGGGATCACGGCTTTGAGAAAGTAGGTAACGTTCTTCCACATTTCATCCAGACTGTGGGCGCCCTCCCCGGGCAGCGGGGGCAGGTCCTTCACCTTGTCGTAGTCGAACGAGAGCATGCCGGAGCCGGCGCGGCCGGGCTCTTCGAAGTAGCCTTCCACGAGGCGGTGGGCGTAGAAATTGTATTCCACCACGGGTAGCCTGGCTTTGCCGGCGGCACGGATGGACTTCTGCACCTTTTCGATGTCTTCATCTTTGCCGGGCCGGCCGTAGATGGCGTTGGGGAAGCCAACGATCATCATGTTGGCGACCGTGATCCCGGCGGCTTTGAAGCGGTCCTTGATGGCTCGGAGATCCGCCTCTTCCCACGGGATTTTGGGACCGCCCATGAGCACGTGAGTGACGCCGAGCTGCGTGATGCGGCGCATGGCAGAATCATCGGCGTTGGGCGATGCGATCATGCAGAGCTTGGGTGTATTGGGGCCTTCCTGGCGGAGAGCTGCCGCGGCCCCACGCGCGGCGGGAAGGACGGCGGCGGAGCATTGCAGGATCTTACGGCGTGAAAGATTGGATCTCATCGAGGACCTCCAGCAGCGAGGGCGAGTGCAGTCGCGATTCTGTCCAGCAGCGACCGTAGGGCAGCGGCATTGACTTAGAAGATATCAGCGGACGTGACCGGTGTTCAGCGTCAGGCGCACGAAGCTGTCCATCGGTACAAACAGGTACGGAAAAACCCCGACGCTGCGTGACCGCAGGCCGGCCAAAGGTGGCGGCCACCGAGGACAAACGGCACGTAGAGATCGTGTACCCTTTGGGCGTCACCGAAAAACAGCCACCCTCCGCAGGGAAGGCTATCATATGCACCCGGCCGAAGGGAACCGTTCGGAACTACTCCTCAGGTCGTCCCAGGTTCCGCGAGAACCTCCAGTACCAGCAGGCGAGCAGGATGCTCCTAATCTTCTGCGGTTTGCCGCCGGGGCACGTCCCCCTTGTGACGACTGGGCCCCGCGTGGCCAATACCCAGCGAAGGTACTTCCGCTTCCTTTCAACGTGGCTGAAAGGCCTCACCACGGCAGCCTAATACGAGCCTCTGCACGCCAGTGATCGCCACTTACATGGGATCAACCCGCTGTGTGCAGGTAGTCGACCTCTTTCCCCTCCTGCTCGCCTCCTGCACGCAGGCGGTCTCTCGGCACCCCGTGGCCAAAGCGCCAATCTCCAGTCCTCCTCCTCCTCCTCCGGAGGAGGACTCCCATGCGGACGCCCTGCACCCCGGGGGTAGCGAACTCAGGCGGCTGGGTATACACTCGCCAACAGCCGGGAGCACGCTGGGAATCCCGGCCAGTTTCCGATTCATAGGGGATACGGCTGTGAAATACTCCTTGGCGATTCTCATCGTGACGCGGAGCCTGGCGGTCTCCGGGGAACTGCCGGTGAACCCCGTTCTTCCCGACGGCCTCGGGGTGAACATCCACTTCACCGGCCCAAGGCCGGGCGAGATGCGGATGCTGGCGGAAGCCGGCTTCCGCTGGGTTCGCATGGATGTGTTGTGGCACAACACGGAGGTGCAAAAGGGCAGGTACGATTTCTCAGCCTACGCGCGGCTACTGGATGCTCTGGATGCGCACAAGCTCCGCCCGTTGTTCATCTTGTGTTATGGGAACAAGCTCTATGACAAGGGACAGTCGCCCTACACCGAAGAAGGCAGGCAGGCTTTTGTGCGCTGGGCCGTGGCCGCGGTGGAGCGCTTCAAGGGCCGCGGAGTCCTCTGGGAGATATGGAATGAGCCGAACGCACGGGGGTTCTGGGCGCCCGAGGTGAACGTTGAGGATTTCATCAAGCTCGCCCTGGCCACGGGCCGGGCGCTGCGCGAGGCGGCTCCAGGCGAGGTGCTCGTAGGACCGGCGGTCGCCCAAACCGACTCCTGGTTTCTCGATCGATGCTTCCGCGCCGGGCTACTGGACTACTGGTCCGCGGTTACGGTGCATCCCTATCGAACCACGGAGCCGGAGACAGTCGCCGAACGCTATCGATCCTTGCGCACCCTCATTGCGCGCTACGCGCCGAAGGGGAAGCGGATTCCGCTCTGGTCGGGCGAATGGGGCTACGCCGTTGGCGCACCGGGGATCACCGTCGAGAATCAGGGAAAGTTCCTTCCACGGCAGTGGTTGACCAACGTCGCCAATGACGTGCCGGTCTCCATTTGGTACGACTGGCACGACGACGGCCCGCTGCCGGACGAAAGGGAGCACCACTTCGGGACGGTACGGTATACGTACCACAAGGGGCGCAACCCGGTCTACGATCCCAAGCCCGCTTACCAGGCCGCCAGGACGCTGACTACGACGCTGAAGGGTTTCCGGTTTGACAGGCGGTTGGATGTGGGCGGCGCAAGCGACTACGTGCTCCTGTTCACCCGTGGCGGGGAGACGCGCCTGGCGGCCTGGACAACGTGGCCTGAGCCGGTGACGGTGGAGATCCCCGTCGCGCCCGGGCGGTTCCGCGTCACGGCTCACACCGGCGAAACGCTTCCGGTATTGACGGCCGGAGAGGGCGGACTCAGGGTGGTCCTGACCGGCGCTCCCCAGTATCTGACTCCGGAGGCGGCGCTCAGGTGGACGCGGCAGGCTGGGCCGCGGCGGCCGGCGCGCGCCGAGACAGCGGAGACGGACTCTTCGGCGTTGCGCGCGAGTTTCATCGAGCCCCCCAACGATTCCAAGCCCATGGTGCGGTGGTGGTGGTTCGGACCGGCCGTGACCAACAAGGAGATCGAGCGAGAAATCCGTTTCATGGAGGACGGTGGCTTCGGCGGATTCCAGTTGGATACGGATTATCCGATGACGCTGGATCAGCCTTCAAAGGGTCTGGTTAACTTCAATTACCTCTCGAAGGAGCACCTGGACGCCGTGGGGTTCGCAGCCAATGTCGCGCGGCAACACGACATGCGCATGGATCTGGCGCTGGGCAGCGGCTGGCCGTACGGCGGCCCCCACATTCCTTTGGAGCAGGCCGCCGGGAGGCTAAGGATCTACAAAGTGGATGCCGGGCCGGAAGCGACACGGGTCCCGCTGCCGCGCCTGGGTCCCGGAGAAGAAGTGATTGCGGCGTTCGCCGGTCCCCCGTTGCGAGAAGCGGGCGACATCCGAGACGGAGCCCTGCACCTGCCACGGGCCGCGCACCCGCGCCAGGTGCTCTTCTTCTCCGCCGGGCCTACCTACATGACGGTGAAGCGCGCGGCAGTGGGGGCGGAGGGATTCGTGCTCGACCACTTCAATCGGGGGGCGCTGGAGAGGCATCTCGAGGCGGTGGGGGAGAAGCTTCTTGGGGCGGTAGCTCCGGGATCGGTCCGGGCCGTGTTCTGCGACAGCCTGGAGGTGATCGGTTCGGACTGGGCCCGCGACACCCTGGAGGAATTCCGCCGCCGGCGCGGCTACGACTTGAAACCGCATCTGCCGGCGCTGGTGACTGACGCCGGCGAAAAGACGGGCGCCATCCGGCACGACTATGGCCAGACCCTGAGCGAACTCTTCACCGAGCGCTTCCTGCAACCATTGCAGGCGTGGTGCCGGCGGCGCAACGTCCAGCTCCGCCTGCAGCCCTACGGGATGCCGGGACCGGGCATGTTCAGCATGGAGCACGTGGACCTGCCCGAGGGCGAAGCGCCCAACTGGTCCCAGTTTTCATACCTGAGGTGGACATCATCCGCCAGCCACAACTACGGGCGGCCGGTGACGTCGTCGGAAACGTGGACCTGGACGCATCCGCCGATGTTCCGCGCCACGCCGTTGGACCTGAAGGCCGTCGCGGACATGCATTTCCTCGAAGGCGTCAACCAGATCATCGGCCACGGCTGGCCGTACTCGCCTCCGGACGCCGGGACGCCCGGGTGGACGTTCTACGCCACGGTGGCGCTGGACCGCCGCAACCCGTGGTGGCCGGTGATGCCGGACCTGACCAGGTATCTGGCGAGGGTCAGCTTCATGTTGCGGCAAGGGCAGCCAGCCAACGACATCGCCCTGTACGCGCCCACCGACGACGCGTGGGCGCTGGAACACTCGATATGGGCGGAACAAAAACCACTGGAGATCGCCCTGCCCGCATACATCGGCGCGCGTCTCGGCGCGAACCTGATTCCACGGCTGCTGGAGGCTGGCTATAACTTCGACCTTGTGGACGACACCGTGATCGGCAGGATCGGGAAGATCGACAACGGCTGGCTGTCGGTGAGCGGGCATCGGTACCGGGTCATCGTGCTGCCGGGGATCGAGCGGATGCCGGCCCGGACCTTGCGGAGTTTGCGCGAGTTCGTCCGGCAGGGGGGCATACTGGTGGCCACGCGACGGCTGCCGTCCGAGGCGCCGGGATGGCTCGGCCGTCAGGCGCAATCGGCCGAGATCACCAGGATTGCCCGGGAATTGTTCGAAGGACCCTCGGCGCGGGGCCACTTCGTGGCGGAAGAGCGGGAGATCGGGCGAAGGCTCACCGAACTTCATCCGCCGGACGTGGTCTTCTTACCGGCGGCCCCCGTCGTGGGCTTCGTGCATCGGGCGACGGACGATGGAGAGATCTACTTCCTCGCCAACACCTCGAACCGGCGCCAATCGGTAAAGGCCAGCTTTCGCGCCGCCGGGTTGACCCCGGAGTGGTGGGATCCGTTCACGGGTAAGGCGAGCGCGGCCGAGGAGTTTCAGCGCGGCGGCCGCACCGTGATTCCCGTGGATCTCGCCCCGCACGCCTCGTGCCTTCTGGTCTTCCGCAAGAACCCCGCACGCGCGCCCCGCAAGGCGCGGCCGGAAGCGGCGGCGGAGGATCTGGACATCTCACGGGACTGGCTGGTGGTCTTCGATGGCGGCAAGAAAGTCCTGATGAACGAGTTACGCTCGTGGACCAACATCGAGGAGATGAAGTTCTTCTCGGGACAGGCCAGCTATTACAAGAAAGTCCGGGCGCCGGAGAGCTTTGTGAAAGATGGGACCAGGGTCACACTCCACCTCGGTGAGCCGGCGCCGGTGACGGCCGTTCCCGCGGACGGCCTGCGCGCATGGGTGGAAGGCCCGGTGCGAGAGGCGGCGGAAGTCTATGTGAACGGGGCGCGGGCGGGATCGGTGTGGCATCCCCCGTACGAGCTGGATGTGAGCGGACTCGTCACCGCCGGGGTTAACGAGGTCCGCATATCGGTAACGAACCTGCTGGTGAACAGAATGGCGGATACGCCGAGGCCGGGCGGAACGCTGGCGGAGCGTCTGGCATTCCACAAGGAATTGAACGCTCGCTACGGCGTGCGGTTCCATCCGGAGGATCTGAGGGACATCGAGGCGTTGCCGTCCGGGCTCCTGGGCCCGGTCAGACTGATTGCGCTCAAATCCGTGCGACCCCCAACGCCATCAGATCCTCACGCGGGAAGTTCTTCCACATCTCGCGCAGGATCTCGGCGATGTCTTCTTCGGAAACGGATACGTTGAGGTCCGCCCAGAGACCTTCGGGGCTACGTAAGGGCGGTTTCTTCCGCGCAACGAGCGTATCGGCGAAGTCCAGGACCTCGTGTTGCTTGTCGGGGCGGCAGCGACCGCACCTTGTCCAGAATGGCTTCCTTGAGCGTCATGGCCGTCTGGCTACATTTTGCAGCACCACCCGATGGCGGAAGGAGAGGTTAGATAGTGCCGGCTGCTGCGGCACTGGCTTTTCTGCGCACTCGTGGTCACGCTCTCCTGGCCCAGCAGCCGATCAGTTCAACTAGTCTAGGAGCCCTGCTGGGAGACTGCCCAGTCGGCCAGAAGACCCAGCGGAAAGCCAAGCTGCCGCATCAGCGTCTCACGCCGCCAGCGGGCCTGTTCCTCGCGGGCGGCGGAGCGCAGGTCCTCCATCAGCTTGTGAATTCGCTCACGATCCGCGGGCTGGAAGGCGCCGCTTTCGATCGTCTTCGAGATGAACTGGCGGAGGGCCTGGGCGCGAGCACGATCGATCTCTTCGCCGCGATGACGAGCGTCCAACAGGTGTCTCAGCTCCACACCGGCCTGCTGAAA
>JBJXGR010000357.1:0-14546 GCA_046160045.1 Bryobacteraceae bacterium | reverse complement strand
AGCTCCCAGGAGGTCATGATCTTCTTGCCAAGCTTGACGACGGAACGGCCTTCGACAAACCGTACGATCACGCTGGCGCGGTCAACCGGGCGGCCGCTGTGCGTGGTGACCTTGATCCGGAGAGCGGTCATCCCTTCCTCGGCCTGCGCCAGAAGCGAGCCCAGCAAAAGCGATCCAACCAACAGCAGCGCTTTGTGCATGACCCTATTATCGCAGGGATTATTGCTTGTGCCGGACGGTCTCGATCCGCGCCTGGGCGCGCTCGAGAGCGTTCAAGGCGCGAGACATGTCGATGCCGGGAGTCAGGTCGCCCAGACGCTTCTGCGCCCGCTCCAACGCGGCCTGCGCGCGGGCGACGTCGATTTCGTCGGCGCGTTCGGCGCGTTCGGCCAGGACGCGTGTCTTCTCCGGCATGACCTCGACAAAGCCCCGATGAATGGCCATGTAATGCTTCCGCCCCTCGGCGACATAACTCAACATGCCGCACGCGAGTTCCGACAGCAGCGGCGCGTGGCCGGACAGCACTCCGAGAAAACCGTCCTTGCCCGGTATCTGCGCTTCGCTGACTCTCTCCTTGAGCACCAGCCGGTCGGGCGTGGCGATTTCGAGTTCGAACGTGTCGGCCATTTAGCCCTTCTTGATCTGTGCGGACCGCTCCAACACGTCTTCGATCGTACCCTGCATGTAGAACGCCTGCTCCGGCACCTCGTCGTGTTTCCCCTCGCAGACTTCCTTGAAGCCGCGGATCGTGTCCTCGAGTTTGACGTAGCGGCCCTTGAAACCGGTGAACTGCTCGGCCACGAAGAACGGCTGGGACAGGAATTTCTGGATCTTGCGGGCGCGCGAAACCGCCAGCTTGTCTTCTTCGGAAAGTTCGTCGATCCCCAGAATCGCGATGATGTCCTGCAGATCCTTGTAGCGCTGCAGGATGCCCTTGACCTGCTGAGCGCAGCCGTAGTGATCGTCGCCGATGATGCGCGGATCGAGAATGCGCGAAGTGGACGCCAGCGGGTCGACGGCGGGGTAGATGCCCAACTCGGAGATCTGGCGAGAGAGGTTGGTGGTCGCGTCGAGGTGGGCGAACGCGGTGGCCGGGGCGGGATCGGTGTAGTCGTCGGCAGGTACGTAGATGGCCTGCACAGACGTGATCGAACCCTTACTGGTCGACGTGATGCGCTCCTGCAACTCGCCCATTTCAGTAGCCAGGTTCGGCTGATAGCCGACGGCGGAAGGCATGCGCCCCAGCAGCGCCGACACTTCCGATCCCGCCTGCGTGAACCGGAAAATATTGTCGATGAACAGCAGCACGTCCTGGCCTTCGACGTCGCGGAAGTACTCGGCCACGGTGAGGCCGGTCAGCCCGACGCGGAGGCGCGCTCCCGGCGGCTCGGTCATCTGGCCGTAGATCAACGCCACTTTCGACTTGGTGTAGTCGCTGGGATCGACGACTTTGGACTCCTGCATTTCCAGCCACAGGTCGTTGCCCTCGCGAGTGCGCTCCCCCACGCCGGCAAACACCGAAACACCGCCGTGCTTCAAGGCGATGTTGTTGATCAACTCCATGATGATGACGGTCTTGCCGACGCCCGCGCCGCCGAACAGGCCGATCTTCCCGCCGCGAAGATAGGGCTCCAGCAGGTCGATCACCTTGATTCCGGTCTCGAACATCTCGAGCTGGGTGGATTGCTCTTCAAACGACGGCGCCGGGCGGTGAATCGGATAGAACGTCGTGGCCGCGATCGGTCCCTTCTTGTCCACCGGCTGGCCGAGCACATTCATCACGCGGCCCAGCGTTTCTTTCCCAACCGGAACCGTCACCGGCCCGCCCAGGCTGATCGCCTTCATCCCCCGCACCAGCCCCTCGGTGGGCTGCAGCGCGACCGTGCGAATGCGGCCTTCGCCGATGTGCTGCTGCGTCTCGCAGATAATGTCGATCGGATCGGGTACGTCAAACCCTTCACTGGTGATGCGGATGGCCGTGTAAACCAGCGGAATCTGGCCTTCCGGGAACTCGCAGTCCACCGCGGGACCCGCCACTTGCACTACCTTGCCGATTACTTGCGCTGTTGCTGTCGCCATGTTCTTAACGCATTCCTTAACTGACTACTCCGACGCCGCGGCGCCGCTGACCACTTCAATGATTTCCTTGGTGATGCTGGCCTGCCGCACGCGGTTCATGTAGAGCGTGAGTTTGTCGATCATCTCGCCGGCGTTCTTGGTGGCCGCTTCCATCGCGGTCATGCGCGCCGCGTGCTCCGAAGCGGCCGATTCCAGCATCGCCTGAAACAGAGCGACCTCCACATATCGCGGCAGCAGGGTGCCAAGCAGTTGCGCCGGCGGTTGCTCGTAGAGATACTCCCCTGTCCCTTTACCAGCCGGCAGCTCCGCCGGCAGGATCCGATCCACCCGCAGCTTCTGGGACATCACACTGCGGAACTCGTTGTACATCACGTAGACGGCGTCGATTTCCTCGTTACGGAAGCGCTCGATGGCCGATTTCGCCACCGATTGCGCGTCGGCGTACCTGACGTTGTTCAAGGCCCCGACGAGTTCGCCGCTGATTTCGACCGGACGCCGCCGGAAGAAGTCGCGGCCTTTCTTTCCGATCAGCTCGATCACGACCTGCGCGTCAGCGCGCTCGGCGATGAACACCAGCGCGGCCTTGACCAGGTTGCTGTTAAAGGAGCCCGCGAGACCTTTCTCGCCGCTCAGAAGGACCAGTTGGATCCGCTTCTGCGGACGCACGGAAAGCAGGGCGTCGCTAACCTCTTCCCTGCCGCGGACCGCGGAGGCGATGTTGGCCAGCAGTTCCCGCAGCAGCCCGGAGTAGGGCCTCGCCGCGATCACGCGATCCTGCGCCTTACGCAGTTTCGCCGCCGAGACCAGCTTCATGGCCTTGGTGATCTGCTGCGTGTTCTTGACCGAACGGATGCGGCGCCGGAGATCGATCAGGCTGGGCATGGCCTACTTGCCTTTCGCCGACAGGAACCGCTCTTTCGCCGCCTTGAGGGCTGCGTTGATTTCCGCTTTCAGCGCGTCGTCGAGAATCTTCTTCTCGCGGATTTTCGGCAGCAAACCCGGTTGCGCGTTCTCCACGTGGTTGTACAGGAACTCTTCGAACTTGCGGCATTCCTCGACCGGCAAGTCGTCCAGAAAGGCGTTAGTGCCCGCGTAGATGATCAGAACCTGCTTTTCCACGGGCACAGGCGCATACTGAGGCTGCTTCAGGATTTCCACCAGCCTCGCGCCGCGGTTCAGCTGCTGCTGCGAGACTTTGTCCAACTCCGAGCCGAACTGCGCGAATGCGGCCAAGGCGCGATATTGCGCCAGTTCCAGCCGCAGCGACCCTGCTACCTGCCTCATGGCTCGAATCTGCGCGCTGCCGCCAACCCGGCTGACCGACAGACCGACGTTGATCGCCGGCCGGACGTTCGAGTTGAACAGGTCGCTCTCCAGATAGATCTGGCCGTCAGTGATGGAGATGACGTTGGTGGGGATGTAGGCGGAAACGTCGCCCGCCTGGGTCTCGATGAACGGGAGCGCCGTCAGCGAGCCGCCGCCGTTTTCATCATTCAGCTTGGCGGCGCGCTCGAGCAGGCGGCTGTGCAGATAGAACACGTCCCCAGGGAAGGCTTCGCGCCCCGGAGGACGCCGGAGCAGCAGCGAAATCTCGCGATAGGCGGCTGCGTGCTTCGACAGATCGTCGTAAATGCACAGTGCATGCCGGCCCGTATCGCGGAAGTACTCGCCCATGGCGCACCCCGCGTACGGCGCCAGATACTGCATCGGGGCCGGATCGGATGCCGTGGCGGCGACGACGATCGTGTAGTCCATCGCCCCGTAATTCTCCAGCGTCTTCACCACCTGGGCGACCGTCGAGCGCTTCTGGCCAATCGCGACGTAGATGCAGATCACGTCGCCGCCCTTCTGGTTGATGATGGTGTCGACGGCGATGGCGGTCTTGCCGGTCTGGCGGTCTCCAATGATCAGCTCGCGCTGCCCGCGGCCGATGGGGATCATGCCGTCGACGGCCTTCACACCCGTCTGCAGCGGCTGCTTCACCGGTTGGCGGTCCACTACGCCCGGCGCCAACCGCTCAATCGCGTTGAACTTATCGGTATGGATCGGGCCCTTGCCGTCGATCGGCTGTCCGAGCGCGTCCACCACCCGGCCCACCATCACTTCGCCCACGGGCACCGACATGATGCGCCCGGTCCGGCGCACTTCGTCGCCTTCTTTGATCTCGGCGTATTCGCCCAGCAGCACCGAGCCCACCTGGTCTTCTTCCAGGTTCATCGCGATGCCCGACACGTTGTGCGGGAACTGAATCAGTTCACCCGCCATCACGCGCGACAGCCCATGGATGCGCGCGATGCCATCGCCGACCGAGATCACCGACCCGGTTTCGGATACATCAATCGCCCCGTCAAAATTTTCGATTTCTTCGCGCAGGAACCGCGAAATCTCGTCTGCTCGCAGTTGAGCCATATACTCCCCAAACCCTTTCGACCTGGAGCCGGAACCGGGTGTCAGATCCCTTCCGGTCAGGGCCGCGCCGGCGGTCTATACCTGCCGCAGCCGTCTCTCGAGAACGTCCAGACGCCCGCGCACCGATGCGTCAAGCAGCAGCGAGCCCATTCGTGCGATGACGCCCCCGATCAAGCTCTGATCTACCTGGACGTCCAACCACACGCGCTTACCTGTCGCCAGCGCCAAACCCTCCGCCAGATGCTTTTGCTGTTCCTCGGTCAGCGTCTTGGCGGAGGTGACCTCCACCTGAACGATTCCCAGGTGCTCGTCCATCATCTGCTCGAACGCTTCGATGATGGCCGACAAGGATCCCATCCGCCGGTGATTGATCAACACCAGCAGGAAATTCCGCACCAGGCGCGACATCGCGACGGATCCGGCGATCCGCTCGATCACCGCGCGTTTCCTCGAGGCGGGTATTCCGGGTGTGGCCAGAACCATCCGCAGATCCGGCGATTGCTCGAGCATCGACTCGAAGTCGTGCAACTCGTCGACGATGATTTCGGCCTGCGGCGGCGGCGTCACGCGCGCCGACGGCTTCACCAGCGCATCCACCAGGGCGCGCGCATAACGTTTGGCGACAAGGGTCGAAGTCATGGCGGCTATTGTGTCTTCATCGAGGGACGTTTGCGCACGTCGGCCGAAAACGCGCGGACCATCGAATCCTGTTCCGCGGCGCCCACGCGGCCGGCCGCCTTCTTGCGGGCCAGATCCACCGACAGGTGAGCGGCATACTGCTGCAACTCCGCCTGCGCCGACTTCAGCGAAGACGCAATCTCCTGCTCGGCCTGATGGCGGATCTTCTCCATTTCGCGCTGTGTTTCAAGGCGCAGGCGCTCACTCTCCGTCGCGGCTTCCCGCTGTGCCGTCCTTCGGAGGTCTGCAATTTCTTCGCCCAGGTCCGCCAGCCGGGATTCCACAGCCGATGCCCGCGCGTCCGCGTCGGCCTTCATCTTGCCGGCTTCGTCGATGCCTTTACGGATTTCCTGGGTGCGGCCCTCAAAGAACGCGCCGCCGAACTTCCGGGCCGCGTAGCCGATGAGACCGGCAAGAATGGCGAAATTCGCCCATTTCCAGCCGTCCACGTTGCCGTGTGCCCCGGCACTTCCGTGTTCGGCTTCGGCCGCGTGGCCGGAGCCATGCTCCTGAGGGAAGGCGGGCGGGAGGACGAGTAGGGCTGCCGCCAGCAGGACCGCTCTCATCGCTGTGGCGGGGCTCACGCGGCCCTCCGGGGCAAAACGGCGGCCAGAATCTTTTCCGACAGCGAATCCGCCTCGCCCGCCAACTGCCCCTTCAATGTCTCGACGCCGGCAGCCAGCACCCGCTTGGCTTCCGCCACCCGGGCGTCCGCTTCTCCCTTTGCCAGTCTCACGGCCGCCGCCCGCTCATCCTGCAACGCCCGGCGGGCCTTTTCCTGCTCCTGGTAGAGTTCGGAGCGGGCCGTTCGCAAAGCGGCTTCGTGTTCCGCCGCTTTTTGCTCGGCGCGCGCCAGGCTCTCGGCCGCCGCCTGCCGGGCGCCCTCGGTCGCTTCATACCGCTGCTTCAGCACCTTCTCGAGCGGCTTGAAGAAAACGAATTTCAGATAAAAGTGGAGGAAGACTACCAGAAACAGCGTAGGCAGAGCTTTCAAGAAAAGCCCTTGAAGGGCCTGTAGTGTGGAGTCCATGAACTAATTCAGGGGATCCGCTGAACGCACCTATACCTTCGCTGAATTAATCATTGATATTAGCATACAGCGACGGGTTGTCTCAAGAGGTCAGACGGTGGAATCCCGCGTGTGCGACCGGCCCTTTCAACTGCGCCTCGACCGATCCGCACCCAAGCGCCTTGGCCAACTCCCGGAAGGATTCCTCGCACGCGGCCAGGTAGGCGTCCACGTGGCTCGGCTGGTGCGCAAACGTCACATACAACGAGTTCGTCGCCAGGTATCCGCGCTCCAGCATCATCTGGGTAAAGAGGGTTCGCGCTGCCTGGGCGTTGGGGTAGTTGAGGGCGAAGCGGGGCAACTGCGCCAGCCCTGAAACGGTCACGTTGAGCCCGGCACGCTCCGCGGTCCGCGTCCATCCCTGCTTGACCCGGTTGCCGATCTCCGCCAGGTATTCCGGTACCCGGTGCTGCCGCAGTTTCCGGATCGTCGCCAGTGCCGCCGCCGGACCCACCCGATCCGTCCAGTACGTGCTGCTGATAAACGTGTTCTGCGCCGCCTCCATCACACGGGCTTTGCCGATGATGGCCGCCATGGGATGCCCGTTGCTGATCGCCTTGGCGAAAACGGCGATGTCCGGCGTCACCCCGTACTTCATGTGGGCGCCGCCTACAGTCAATCGCCATCCCATGCTGACTTCGTCCATCACCAGCACGGCTCCGGTTTTGTCCGCGATCTCCCGCACCTTCTCGAGGAACCCGTCCTCGGGTTCCCGCTCGCGAAGCGGTTCCATCACGATCGCGCCCAGCCTGCCCGGGTTTGCCTCCACTATGGCCTGCAACTCGTCGACGCGGTTGTAGCGGAACGGGATCGCGGTGCCCGTAAGGCCCTTCGGAACTCCCTTCGGCTCCAGCCCCGGCATCAGGTGCCCGATCAGCGCCTCGTCGGAGTTCAGGTTCGCCGACAGGTACCAATCGGTCCATCCGTGGTAGCCGCAGAACGCGACCAGGTCGCGCCCGCTGGCCGCGCGGGCGATGCGCACGCCGACACTCATCGCTTCGCCGCCGCAGCGCGCATACCGCACCATCTCCGCCCAGGGATGAAGTTCGCAGAGCAAGTCCGCCAGCTCCACTTCCTCGGGGGCGTTCAAAGTGCACATGGAACCGGCATCCACCGCCTTTCGAGCGGCTTCGTTGACGTCATCGTCGGCATAGCCGAGCAGGCACGCGCCGACGCCGGAAATCGACATGTCGATGTAGGTCTTGCCGTCGAGGTCGGCAACGACGGCGCCCTTCGCCCAGGAATAGTAGGAGGGCCATTGGTCGGGGAGAAACATCTCCGGGCGTTTCGAGAGCAGTTGCGTGCCGCCGGGAATCCTGCGCCGGGCGCGGCGATAGAGCTCGGGTCCTGAATTCATGTATGTCAAGATTGTCCTTCAGATGGAAGGTAGTTTGCCACTCGGACCCGGATCCGATGCTGTTCCCTCTTGGTTCTGCCGTCGTTTCAAGCGCCCGGGAGTTTTCGTGTTCCCGTCCGGCTTCCAAGCATTACCGCAAACAGGCTTTCGAAGTTCACCCGGATTGCCATTTGATCAGCCAGTTGCAATTGGCCGAGTCGCTTCCGGATGAGAGATTCCTCGACCGTCACGACTTTGGCCAGGCGAACAAGGCTCTTCGGTAATCCTGCGGCTACCCATGCGGAGATCTGCGTGTCGCCGGGAAACGTGAGTCCGGTCAGTTGGCTGGTCACCATCGCCACAATCGAGTGCCGCCCAAGCCCAAACGGGCGAAAATTCACCAACACCAGACAGGGACGCTGCTTGTTTGCCGACAAATCCGTGAAGGGGAACGGCAAGAGAACCAAGCTAAAGGGCGTCATAGACTTTATCTTCTTCGTTTTCCCACTCAGCGAAGACCCGATTGGCCGCGTCGAGAAGCAGCGAGTTTTCCTGGCGCTGCGCGAAGTACGCTTGGAGTGCGTCCACCACGATTGCCTTCTGGGTAGTCCGCTCGCGCGCAGCCAGCAGGCGAAGACCCTCAACTAAGTCCGGCCGGTCGGCCAAATCAAATGTCAGATGCAGGCGAACTGCCATGCTTACAGGATACCAGTTAGCTGGTGATCCAGCTAACTGGTGATCCCTGGTCCTTTACGCGGGCATGACCTCGATCAGCGTGGTCCGTATCCGGCGATAGACGCGTCAACCTCGTAGCGCCGGCCGTTCTTCTTGAACGGGCCACCCTGAATCCGGTATTCCCGAGAAGCATCCCAGCCCAAAACGCCGAGGTATCGAGTACGATTTGCCTCGTCGTGGTCGTTCCTCCAGGTTGAAGCAGTTCACAACGGCGGCGAATTCTCCCACGTAAAACTCGGCAGGTTCGACCCGTCCGCTCGATGATCGCGTCCTCGCGCAGGGCTCGGCGACCTTCCGCCTAGATTTTTCCGACGACCGCATTCGTCGTGTCGTCCGTCTTCTTGCGCACGCTCGACGCCAACGTCTCGGCCTGATTGTACTGGCTCATCAGGCGCTGGATTTCGAAGTTCCCCATCTTGTCCCGCGCCTCCAGGTCCTTCATCTTGCTGTCCAACTTGCCGGCGCTAGGGTTTTTCCAGTTGCGCGCAAAAGCAGCGGCGTAGTCGGGGCGGGCAGGGGCCGCTTGGCGCCCGGGCGCCGCCGCCGCGAAGGCCGAGGGAAAAGAAGCGACTCGGTTGACGTTGTTCACTTTCATGGGTAAAACCCTCCAGCCGAGTTATCGGGCGGGTCGCGGAGAAGTTGCCCCTGGCACCGATTGCCGCGCGAAACCGGAGGGTCGGGCTGGGCTGGCTCAGGGGTTAGACACGGAGCGCCGATTGGCGTAGGATCAGGGCGGTAAAGCATGCCTGCCGGGCAACGGGCGGGCAGGCGCGATCTTTCTAACCATCATTGCTCAATCCGGAAGGGAGGTCCTCATGACGGATTCCATCGAACGCCGGGAATTCCTTGCCGCCAGCGTGCTGGCGATGGCGGCCAGCGCCAAAAACGTCCCCAAACTGAACACAGCCGCGATCCGCAGTTACAACCCCGACATGGAGTATCGCAAACTCGGCAAGACCGGCCTGATGTTCTCCGCGGTCTGCCTGGGCGGCCACTGGAAGCGCGTCGCCACCATGATGCCCCAAGGCTTCAAGGGCGTCGGATATGCCAAGGAAGACCTCGACAACGTCAACAATCCGGTCTTTCTGAAGAACCGCGCGGACATTGTCTCGCGCTGCACGGAACTGGGCATCAATTATGTGGACGCGTGCGCGCCGCCCGAAATTCTGGCCTATTCCAAGGTTCTGAAGGGCCGTCGGGACCGCATGTACTTCGGCTTTTCCTGGTATACACGCGAGCCGCGGTTCCCGGAATGGCGGACGGCAAAGAAACTGCTGGAAGGCTTCGACCTGAGCCTGAAGGAAGCGGGCCTCGACTATGTCGACCTGTGGAGGATCACTCTACCGGTGGAGGGCATTCCCGACATGGGCCTGCTCAACCAGGTGGAAGAAGCGACCGTCGAAGCGCTCGACAAGGCCAGGCAGCAGGGCAAGGCGCGGTTCACGGGCATCTCCAGCCACAACCGATCCTGGCTCAAGTATCTGATCGAGCGGTACCCGAGCCAGATCCAGGTGGTGCTGTTCCCCTATACCGCCGACTCGAGCGTCCTGCCTGAAGAGAGCGTGTTCGAGGCGGTCCAGCAGCACCAGGTGGGCGTGCTCGGCATCAAGCCGTTCGCGGACAATTCGCTGTTTGCGGGCGATGGTTCGTTGAGCAGTCCGCAAGCGGAAGAGGACTGCAAGCGCGCCCGCTTGGCGATCCGTTACATCCTGGAGAATCCGGCCATCACGGCGCCGATCCCAGGGCTGGTCAACCCGCGGCAGGTAGAGAACGTCGCCCAGGCGGTCCTCGAGCGGAAGCGGGAAGGCAAGCTATCGCCGAAGCAGCGGACGGAACTGGAGCAGGCGACTCGCGGAATGTGGGCGCGCCTGCGTCCGGGATATGCGTGGCTGAAGGAGTGGCGGGAGGTGTGACCGGCACTCCGGTCAGTTGGCGGTGAACGGCATTGGCTCTGTCTTTCAGCCGCGAATGTCTTTGGGCCGGAGCCCCTTTCGGGCTCCGTGGAAGATCCGATAGACGACAACCCGCTTGACGTTGTCGTCGATGCCGAAGATGATCCGGTGAGAAAAATAGATGAGGTGTCGAATCTCCTCGTTAAACGCGCCGGCCTCGGGAATGATCGGGCAACGGCTCGGGAATTCCTCGAGGGAGTAGATGGCTGCCACGAGCCCGCGGAACCAACGCTCGGCGGCGTCCGGTTCCTTGTTTACGTCACGAATCCTCCGGACGTAGTCCTCGGCATCCGCGAGCGCCGGGTCTGTGACGTCAACCTGAAATGCCAAGCTTCGCGCCCAGTTCTTCTAACGCTTCCCGTGCCGGTTTGACGCGACCCTCACCGGCAGCCTTCAGACCGCTACGAATTGCTTCGACGGCATCAAGGCGGTCGAGGCGTTCGAGAATCTGTTGATAGCTTTCCGCGTCCTGGACGACAAGTTCGGCCTTGCCATTCACCGTAAGGACCAGGGGTCTCTTCGTCCGCTTCATCCGCTTGACGAAATCGGCGGTGTTCCGTTTGAAGTCGGTTAGCGGATGAATATCCTGGCTCAAGTTAACCACGGTGTGCCTCGCACGTGATAAGCATCTTATAAGATGCTATCTCTTGGCCGGATCTTCGTCAATCAGAGTGCGGACGGGTGAGTTGCGGACTAGCCCCAAATTCTTACTGGAGTGGTGGCGCGCCCTGCTCGTGAAGGCGGTCACCAAGGCCGAGGAATGCCACGATGCCGTCATCAATGGCCGCGATCTCTTGCTCGGCAAGATTGCCGAAGAAACGACGGATCCTCCTCTTGTCGATCGATCGTAGATGGTCGATCAGCGCGAAGGACTTCTTGGCGAGGCCGCTCATGCCAGCGGCAAGGGGCGGGCAGAGCAGTCCTTCACCCGGAGTCGCCGTCACCGGCACAACACACACCAGCGGAAAGCGCTGGTGTGTGTTGACGTCAGGGTCGCTCACCACGATGCAGGGCCTTACGCCGTGCTGTTCGTGGCCGGCTGTGGGGTCGAGTTCCACCAGGACAACAGCGCCTCGTCCCAGTCTCACTCGCTGCGCTCCACCCAGCCCTCGCCGGGCACCCACTGAACCGGACGGCCTGCATTGCTGTCTACCAGGGCCTCGGTATCTTCCTCGGGCAAGCTGAGCGCCCATGAATCGAGTCCGTCACCGGCGAGCGCACCGCTTTCCGGGTGGGGATTCTCGAGCGACCTGTGAAGGTCCTTACGCCGGCGATGATCAAGTTCCCGGCGGACGGCCTCAGTGACGAACTTGCTTCGGTTTTTCTCATGCCGGTCAATGTCTCTGACAAGTTCCGCGGGAAGGCTGACGGTCACACGTTCGATGGCAGCCATTTCATACTCCTAGCATGATACCCCTGACTCCGGGCCTCTGGAATCGGACGGATTTGACATTAATTACACACTTCCAAACTCGGACTTCCAAACCGCTTCCCGGTTGTTGTAGAGCGCCGTCCTCCCGAGGATCGCGAACAACGTGCTGATCGCCGACCGCTCGGCCACGTTCTCCACCGTCCCGGCCAGCACGCGGTCGAGAAACTGCTCGATCCCGTCGATCGTGATATCGCGCTTCGACTCGATGGTCTCCACGTCGTTGGGGCCCTTGGTGTGCGCCACCCGGCCGCGCGAGGTCGCGATAACGCCCTTGGTCCCGGTGAACTCCTCGCCCACGCGGCTGAATCCGGGCGGGCTCATCTGGTTGGCCTCGAAGTTCACGTGGATCCCGTCCGGAAACTCGAATGTCAGGCTCAGGTGATCGAGGATTTCCATCGATGTCCGGACCTTGCGGCCGCCCCACCCCACCACGCGAATCGGAGGCGCGCCCAGGAACCAGTGCAGCACGTCGAAGTTATGGCAATCCTGCTCCACGATGAAATCGCCGGAATATTCGCGATAACAGAACCAGTTGCGCAGCTTTTCCACTTTCGGATCCGGATAGGGCCGGCGCTTGAACGGATCGCCGCCGATCCAGTAGCCTCGCGCATTCACCAGCTGACCGATCGTGCCGTCCTGAATGCGCTTGTACGCCTCCTGGTACACCGCCCCGTAGCGCTGCTGGAATCCGACCGAAACGTTCTTCCGCGGATCGGCCTTGCGGCCGGCGGCGATCACACGGCGGCAGCCCTCGAAGTCCACGCCCATAGGCTTTTCGCAATAGACGTGCTTTCTCGCCTGGATTGCCGCCTCCAACATGCGCGGATGCTCAAAGGGCGGAGTGGCGATGATCACCACGTCGAGATTGGAGGCAAGCAGTTTCTCGAAGTCCTTGTACACCGCCGGCTTCTCCAGGCCGAGTTTCTGGGTCCCTACTTCGATGCGGTCGTCGAACAGATCGCACAACGCCGTCACCCGCGCCCGGCTGTCGCGATGGAAGACGCCCGCGTCATAGGTGCCGCGGCCGCCCACGCCGATGAGGCCGACCGTGACCTTGGAATTTGCCTGGCTGCCGCGAACGGATTGCGGCTGGACGATGGTGAAAGCCGTGCCGGCGCTAGCGAGCACGTCCCGGCGGGAGAGGGGTTGCGTCATGTGATTCATCTCCGGAAGCATGAGGATGAGGCCGCTTCCGTTGTAACATTCGAGAGCGCGGCGTCACAAGTTGTAGGGCGAGCTTGCCTTCCGGCCCCTGGAGGTGCCGGAGACTAGCCTTGTGGCTCCAACTCGGGGTAAAGGGGCAGCTTCACAATGGAGCCGCCTTCGGCGGCCGACCGGTGCGCGGCCTCCATCGCTTCCACGCAGCGCAGGCCCTCACGCCACGTCAGGCACGGCTCGCGACCTTCGGTGATCCAGCGCACAAAATCGCCGATTTCGAGCGAGAAAGCATGATCAAAGCCGAGATCGTCGAATCGCTCGTGGCGGGGCGCGGGGTCGTCCAGTCCCTGCCAGTCCAGATCGATGTGATCCAGAAAAGGGACAAACCGCATTCCTCCCCGCTCGCAGATCACGTGGGGTCCGCCCGCTTCACGAAACTTGAGCAACGGATAGGACATGGATGCCGTGAGCGAAACCACCGCACCGGATTGAAAACTGAACTCGACGTGCATCGTGTCGGGGAAATCGTAGCGGTGGTCGATGCGCGGGGCAGCCACCGCGCGAACCGAATGGATCGGCCCGCACATGGCCATGGTCCAGTCCACGATGTGTACGTCGGCCACGTCCAGCAGACCGCCGCACTGCGAAGCGCGAGTCCACCAGCCCTGAAAGTTGTACGGCCGCGCGTCGAAATACTGAATCGAGGAAATGGCGAACACCGGCCCTAACGATTCGCGCAATTCGATCATACGGGCCCATGGCGGACGCAGCCGCCGCTTGTGTCCCACCATCAGGCGGACTCCCGCCCGCTCGCACGCCCGGACCATCTCCCAGCAGTCGGGGACGCTTGGCGCCATTGCCTTCTCGCAGAACACGTGCCTGCCGCGTCGCGCCGCGGAGATCGTGATGTCCCGATGCGTGTGATTCGCGCTCAGGATCGCCACCGCGTCGATGGACTCATGGTCCAGCAGGGTCTCCGCGTCTTCGTACTCCGGCAGGTAGAGGTCCAGCGCGCTCTGGAGCCGCTCGCGGCCCCGCGGATTCGGATCGCAGATCGCGACGACGTCGGCGACCCGCTGAATGTAAGGGGTAAAATGCGGTGCGAAATCGCCGCAACCGATTACCGCAAAACGCAGCCGTTGAGCCATGGGAGCTTCCTTACAGCTTGGGGTGGTTCAGTTTCAGCCCTCGCGCGCCGGCTCCGTCAAACCGGTGCACCACCAGATTGTCGAGCGAGGCCGCCAGCAGGATGTCCCGGTTCGGGCCGGCAAAGGCGACATCGGTCGGTCCGCGCAGCACCTCGCCTTTCCAGTCCTCGGCGAACAACTCCAGCCGGCGCGAATGCGGGTCGTAGACCCAGATGGCGTCCGGGCGGTGAAAAGCGATCCAGATGCGGCCCTCTTCATCGAAAGCGATTCCGTCCGGCACCGTGCGTGGCATATGCACCACGCGCTCGAGTTCGCCCGCCGAGCCATCCGTGCGAATCGGTATGCGACAGATGGCCGAGCCGTACGTCTCGACGAAGTAGAGGAACCGCGCTTCGGCGTCGAGCGCGATGGCGTTCGGGGTGTTCACTGGTTCGGGGAACCACAACCGCGCCTCGCCTCCGCCCGGCGCGATCCGGTAGATGGCGCCGTTGATCCGATCCGACCAGTCACCGCTGTCGGACAGATAAAGGTTGCCCGCGCGGTCGAACGC
>JBJXGR010000356.1:0-10327 GCA_046160045.1 Bryobacteraceae bacterium | reverse complement strand
TCGCGGTCCCTAAACCCGATTCGGTTCGGGGTGCACCCACGGCTTCCGATACGGGCGGCGCAGCAGGCGATTGGCTTCCTCATCCCCAACCACCCGCTGCTTCACCGGATCCCACGTGAGCGTGCGGCACAGCTTCATCGACAGATTCGCCATGATGCAACTGGCGCTCGAGATATGGCCCTGCTCAATATCCGCGACCGGCTTTCCGCGCGAAGCGATGTTCGAGAGAAAATCCCGCATGTGCCCGCGAATGGCCGGGGCGACGTGGCGCTCCAGGTCTTTCTCGGTCTTGTCTTCCGGGTACTGTTCGAACTCGTAGGTAACATCGCGGTGCACAGGCTGTCCTTCCATCGGAATGAAGTCGTAGCTCATCACGCTGGTCTTGAGAGTGCCCTTCTCGCCGTAGAAGATCGCCGCCCAGGGGTACTTGGGGTCGGGCGGATGTCCCCACGAACGGTGCTGCCACACCACCTTCAAATCATCGAAGTCGAACGTCGCGGTCTGCGTGTCGCTGATGTTGGCTTTGCTCGCTTTGTCGACGAGAATCCCGCCGGAGGAGGAAATCCGCTTCGGCCAACCGAGGTCGAGCATCCAGCGCACCATGTCCAGCATGTGAATACACATGTCGCCGACGATGCCGTTGCCGTACTCCATGAACGCGCGCCACCGGCGCGGGTGGGTCAGCTCATTGAACGGCCGCATCGGCGCGGGACCGGTCCACATCTCGTAGTCGAGGTCGGCCGGGGGGGCGGTGTCGGGCGGATTCGTCCTGGCCCGCATATGGTAGTAGCAGCAGATCTCCACCATCGCGATCTTGCCGAGTTTGCCTTCCTTGAAAAACCGGTCGCGGGCTTCGATCAGGTGCGGCGTGCTCCGCCGCTGCGTTCCTACCTGCACCACGCGCTGGTACTTGCGCGCAGCCGCCAGCATCGCCTGTCCCTCGATGACGTCCACGCTGATGGGCTTCTGTACGTATACGTCGAGCCCCGATTCAACCGCCGCGATCATCGGCAGCGCGTGCCAGTGGTCGGGTGTCGCGATCAGCACCAGGTCGAGATCTTTCTGCTTCAGCATCTCGCGGTAGTCGGTGAACGTTCGCGGCTGCTTCTTCGACTTCTGCCGGCCGGCCACGATGCCGGCCGCTTCCTCCAGCATCCGTTTGTCGACATCGCATAACGATACGACGTCCACCGGCGCCACCTGAATCAACCGCAGCAGGTCGCACTTGCCATACCAGCCGCAGCCGATCAGGCCGACCCGCTTGGGCGTATCGGCGGCATAGCTGGCAGCCAGCCCGGCCATACTGCCAGAGAGAAAGTGACGGCGGTCCATAGACCCCTATCCTAACCGCTGCAGCGGCGCGGCGGTGAATGTCCTGTATGATAACCGGGTTGGCCTCAATGGGCCTCTTACCACAACGGAAAGGATCAGGAGCAATGCGGAGAATCATTCTGCTGGCTTTGGTGGCAGGCGTTGCCATCGCGGGCGCGCAGCCCAAGCCGAAGCGGATCAACAAAGCCATCGAGTTGCTGGAGCAGGGACAGCCGATCTACTACGACCACGGCCACGGCGGATACGAAGAAGGCCTGAAAGCGGCGAATACCTGGGCCGACTACATCAACTACGAGATGGAACACGGGGCGTTCGACTTCCACCAACTGCGGGAGTTCATGCGCGGCCTGGTGAAAGCCGGCCCGGCCAAGAGCGGCCACCGGACGCCGGCCGTGATCGTCACGGTGCCGGTCGGCGGGATCGATGAGCAGACGGTGCGCGCCAACTACTGGGTGTTCCAGCAGACGCTCGCCGCCGGCGTGCACGGTATTCTGTTCTGCCACTCGCGGACGCCGGAGGCGGTGCGCCGGTTCGTGGAAGCAGTTCGGTTTCCGTTCCACAAGATCGGGATGGGGTCGGGCGACCTGGGCGAAGGACTCCGCGGCAGCGGCAGCGAGCGGTACGCGCAGGAGATCTGGGGCGTGAGCCAGCAGGAGTATCTGGAGAAGGCCGACGTATGGCCGCTGAACCCGAACGGCGAGATCCTGCTCGGGCTGAAGATTGAAGACAAGTGGGCAGTGGCCAACGCGGAATCGGTCGCCAAGGTGCCGGGCATCGCGTTCGCGGAATGGGGCGGGGGCGACCTGTCGTTCTCGTTCGGCTACAAGAAGTTTCCGGGAATGCCGCTGCCGCCGGAGATGACCAAGGCGCGCGACCGGGTGTGGGCGGCGTGCAAGGCGGCGAAACTCTACCGGTTGGAAAGCCTCGGTCTCGCGGGCGTCAAGGAACTCATCGACGACGGCATCATGGTGATCTCTGCGGGCTCCAATCCGGTCGAGGTCGACAAGGGCCGGCGTCTGACCAAGAGGAAGATGCCCTGGTAAGCGCGGGTCGGAGACCACATAGGCGCTAACACAACTGCCGGGCTGGCCAAAACATTGTGGCGGTCGCGGACGCGTTGGAATCGCTGCTGCACTGGCATGGCGTAATCAAGCGGGCCGCATGGAGACATTTGGCCGATGTCCGCGCCGACTTTCCGCATGCCGATGCCGTGGATGCTTTCACGGTGTTCAACATCAGCGGCAACAAGTACAGGCTGGTCTCGGTGATCAAGTACCACTGGCAGATCGTCTACATCCGGCATATTCTCACGCATGCCGAATACGATAAGGGGAGATGGAAACTACGAGCACGACGCTTCTCGACGAACGTCGGTATCGAGAGCTTCTCGATGTAACTCTGCCCGTCGCTATCCGAACGGAGGAGGAGTGCCATCGCTTGCTCAGCGCGGCGGCAGCCCTTATGGAAAACCCGGACGATGAGATTTCCGAGGAGGAGGGCAGGCTCCTGGAAATGCTCAGCATCCTGATTGACGAATACGAAAATCGGGCGCACCCGCTACCGAAGGCCGAACCTCACAAGATATTGGCCTATCAGCTCGAAGAGAAAAACATGAAGCCGAGCGACCTCTGGACGATATTGCCCAAGAGCCGTGTGTCGGAAATCCTCAGCGGCAAGCGCAGCATCAGTAAAGCGCAGGCCAGGCAGCTCGCCGAACTCCTCCGCGTGCCTGTCGATCTGTTTCTGTAGCCGCTGTCACCTAGCCAGCGCTTGTTCGGCCTCAACGGGCGGGAGCAGCCGCACACGAACTCTGCCGTCGCGGTAGTCCCAGATAACAACTTCAATCAGATCCCAAATCGGTGATCCTTGCCCGACCCGCTGCGAGACGTTCGCCTCGACGGAATTTTCAATGGCCGGCGCTGCGTCGTAGCCGAACCGCACAGCCCCGGCGATCCGCCGTTGGTCGAAGCGGCAGACCGATGGCCATGGACCAGTGCGGCGGTCCACGTTGGCAAGCAGCGAGCCCCGCCTTGGATGTCGGTGGAAGAGTGGGCACAGCGTTCACACCTGCGGAGTGGCATGTGTGGCTGGAGGGGGATGGAGTGACGGAGGCGGAACAGAGACTGCGCAGTGGGACAGCGACGGGTCGAAGGGTAAGCGACGAAGGCTTCGTGTTGGAGGCGGAAGCGGCGTTGAGGAGGCGACTTCACCCGGAAAGAGGCGGCCGCCCGCCGAAGGAACGAACGCCAACAAAGCGGCGACCGTGATGTCGGGCCAGGCAGTCCTGCGGACTGGGAGTTAGAGTGGAAAAAAGGTGGAAACGCGTTGGACGTCCCCGGGGTGCACGTTGGACCTCCCCAGGTTTCCGGGTTTTCCCGCGTTTTCAACCGCGTCAGTTGCCTTGCGTAGATCCGTTGCGGACAAATGCAGGAAACGACGTGAGTGCTCCTGCCGTGGTGAACCTCAGGCCCAAGACGGTGAACTGAAGGTTACTCGACCGGAACCGTACGACGCCGCGACGGCCTGCGGTTGCAGGGAGCTCGTCCGCAAGGCGGAAGGGTTTATATCCGCCTGGCGGGAGGAGCACAGTCGCATTCTCCAGGTTGCCGCCTTGTTCGTCATAAACTGTCGCGGCTACTGTCGCGGCGCGTACTGCGTCCGGATTCACGATGGAGGCCGCGGTGATGAACTCTCCTGTGTTGTCGTAGGGCAGCCAGAACTCCCGCTGCTGTACTGCGAACACAGGCACTGACGCTTCCTGCTCGCGTTCGCTGGACTGGCGCTGGCGAAAGATGGCCAGGCCGCTAATGGATCGTGAGCTGTTCAGTTCCGCCCACCCCTGGCGCAGAATCTCCGCCAGACCCTCGGTTTGATACGTCCGCGTTCCCAGGGGTGGCAGAGTATCCTCAAGGACACTTCGCATGCCCAGCGCTTCGAAAGGAAGCGACAACGGCGTTCCGTTGCTGTCGCGGAACCGCAAGCTGAAGGGCGACGCCGCAACGTCGTTGTTGACCAACACCATCGTAGTCTTCCACCCTGTGCCATCTGCCAGTTGCGACATGGCCTGGGAACCCGTCTGCCCGCCCCCAACGGCTTCGAGAGACGTGAATGAGTTGAAGGGGTTGAAGCGAAGGCCCATCATGGTCATCTCGCCGGAACTGCTGGAGAGTTCCACCACGCCCCGGCGATTCACCAGGGTGTTGCTCCGCTTGAGGCATTCGGGGGACGGTTGCGAGCAGCCGACTGTGCCGTAAGAGGACTGCCCGCCCGGCGGGAGGGTGAAGGACTCCCGGAAAATCTCACCACCGGTCTCATCGCGGTACAGAGAAGTGATCACAGCCGGCTGCGCCGCGTTAGTGTTGGCGACCGCGACCGCAGAGTTCAGGTTCTGCGTATTGTCAAAGGGCATCACAAAGCGCGGCGAGGGAGGAATGGCCGCCGAGGTCCCCTCCTGAACCGTGGCTGTGGTTTGACGGAACACAGCGAGGCCTCGTACCATTTGGTCCGATGTAAGCTCCGCCCACCCCGTCAACAGCGGGCCGTTGAGGTTTCCCGCCGTCTGGTATGTCCGCGACCCGTTCGGCGGAATCGATCCCCGGATGGAAGAGATCCGCTCAAGGCCAACTATCGGCAGCGCCAGGGATGCTCCTTGGCCTCCTCGGAACGTCATTGTGAACGCAGCGTCCTGTGTGTCCGTGTTCACCAACACAATCGTCGTTCTCCAGTTGTCGCCGTCGGCCAAGTGTGTCACGGCCAGTCGATTAGCGGCACCGGTTTGAGTGCCGCGTTGGGATACGGTCATTATGACCGGAACAATCACAGTGCCCGAGCCGCTGTCGGGAGAGAGGGCAATCGATCCGGTGTATGTACCGGGTACGAGTGCGGCCGGGCTGACTGCGACAGACAATGTCACCGGTGTATTCGCCCTCGAAGGGCTCACGGAGAGCCATGCACCTCCGTTCTGGGTTGCGGTGCTGGCACCAAAGGGGATGCTCGTGCCTGGTGAGCTAACCAGGAGACTATCGGAGCTCGAACCGGAGCCCGCGGTCAAGTTGTACGTCAACTGACTCACACCTGTAACCAGCGGAGAGGCCCCTTGCGTGACATCAAAATTGACACTGATCGTTACGGCGGCCACACCGGGGGCTGAAACGGAAATGGCGCCGGAGTGTGTTCCGACAGACAGGCTGACGGGATTTGCGGTTACCGTCAGACTCCCCGGCGTAGTCCCGCTCAGGCTCGACAAGGTCAACCAGCCTACGCCTTGTGTCACGTTTGCCCCGAAGGCAAGCGCGGGACCGTTCGAATTCACACTCACCTCTCGTGACTGGGAGAGTCCGCCCTGAGTCGCGGACATTGACAACTGTGAAGGCGTCGCCGTCAGTAGTACGGGCTGCGTCACCGTGAGGGTGACGGCAATGGTTTGGGGGCTGTTCGAGAAGCTGGCCCCGCTCACCGTAATCGCTCCCGCGTAGACTCCAGGATCGAGTCCCGCCGCAGATGGAGTGACAGTCGCTTGCGCCGAACCGGGGGTTGTCGGGGGAACCAGGGAAACCGCGAGCCACCCGGCAGGCTGTGAAGACGAGACCACTGAGACGGCGCGGGTGCTGGCGGGCAAGGCTGAAAAGGAGAAAGTCTGCAACGGCGGAGCTGGGCCGTTCTTCACGGCGGTGAAATTGATCCGATCTGGCGTCACGACCAACGTAGTCTGCCCTGAAGTGACGTTCGCCACGACTTCCGCTGTTTGCACGCCGCTTCCGTCCAAGCGATTCACCCGGACCTGTCCTTGATACCGACCGGGGGGCAATCCCGCCTGGTTGATGAGGGCGTTGATTGTTGTGGGTGCTGTGCCGGAAGTTCTGTCGATCGACAACCAATTGGCAGGTGCCGGAGACGTCAATTGGGCGGCGGCAAGGAAGGCGACGGGGGCCCCGGTGCTGCCTACCGAGATCGGCTGTGGCGGCGGCGGCGGGCCTCCCGCGACAGTTTGCACGGTCGTCAACGGCGGGCTGATCGTAAGGCCCGCGGGAGGCGGGGGATCGGTGACCGTCAGTGTGACCGTTACTGTGCGCCCAGCGTTAGGATACTCAGGCAAAGACACGTGAATCAACCCCGTGTACTTTCCCGCCGCCCAACCCGACGGCGACACCGACACTGTGATTGCCCGCGTTAAGCTGGTGATCAAACCCGAGGCGGGGTCCACCGCCAGCCAAGAGGGAAACCCCGGGCAGGGATAGGTGAAGCAAACATTGGCCGAAGCCGGGGAGGCGCGGAACTGTATGCCCCCCTCAAAAAGCTTGGATTTGCTGAGGGTTAGGGACTGAGCAGGCGGCAGTGGCCCGCCCCTGGTGTAGAAGAAAGACAGCGAAGCTGGCGCCGCCGAGAAATCAAATACCGATAGCGGCCCGGTTGCCGAACTCACCGTTTGGCCATCCAGGACGAGGAAAGCACTGATCGTGTATTCACCCCGCGACAAAAAGCCCATGTTTACCGTGGCGTCCTGAACAGTAATCGCCTGCGTCACAACGCCGGTCGGGCGCGCGGCAAACACCCGCACGGTGATCGTGGATCCGGAAATCTGAACACTAGCGATTTGAGGGAAACTGTATCCCCCTGTCGAAAACTCGCACGACACCTGGACGACGATCTGGGTGCCGGACACCGCGTCGTAGGGCCTGATACCGACAATGCGTTGCGCTCCGAGCGCCCCCGCGAGGGCGGCCAACAGCAAGAGGCACCGGACTACCGTGATCATCTAAACCTCCTCATGGTGGATAGCTTGTGTGGGTAAGGTAATTGGAGCGGTGCGGCCGGACACGTCGCTAATTGGTATCGTTCGGCGAGGGCTTCAGTCTGCACAGAGCACCCACCACGCACCCCTGAACCGTGCTGCAAGAGGCCATTCACGGTAGTACCCAGACGGGGATTTCCACGCTTGGCTCCCAGCTTCCGGTCAGGGGTTGGGATTTCCTTTCCCGGTGCATCAAGCATACTCTTAATGGCCTTCGCTTGGTCAATAAAAGACTGACTCTGAGCAGGATTCGACAAACTGCTGGATTGTCGGGAGCTTCACGAGTCTCGGACCTCTAGTGAAACCTGTGGTGCTGCGGGGACGTCCTGAAGGCCGAGTTTTCAAGGAAAAAACCCCAGTCCACAACGCGTTTCCATCTTTTGTTTGGCCTGCTTCGATCCCCTTTCCTCTGAAGAATTAGGCAGATACTGGCAGGCTTGCTGCTCCGAACGACACATCTGCAACTGCAAGGTCCGTGCTGACCCGGTCAGCCGACCTTGGAGGCCCGCTCTCACGAACTGGCGATGAGATCAAAGGAAGAGATCGGCGGGCACGTGAAAGATTTCGGCGAGCTTTTTCGCCTGAGCCTTGCTGATCCCCCGCTTGCCGCTCACAACTTCAGAGGCGATGCCGCGGGAACCACATACGTCGAGAAGGTCTCGCTGCCGCAGGCCGTGCTCTTCCATCAGACTGCGTAGGCGGCTATCAGGTGTTGATCCATTGAGGGTGTAGTTGGCATCCTCGAATGCTTCGATAAGTACGGTCAGCAGGTCGGAGTACCCTCGGGCGAAAGTCCGTCATGGCGTCGTCGAGTTCCTCCAACTCGGCGATGAGATGCTCATTTTCCTCCTCGGTACTGAATGACCGTCGGCAGCTTGCGCGCCAGCAGATGGCCGTAACGCTTGGGGTCCACTTCGAGCACTGAGTTTTTCATCGCTCCTTCCAGTCCTCCCTTCTGTATTCCTCGTGCGTCATCACGGCCGGACGTAAACCTTGCCGGTTTGATCGTTGATGTACGTGGCCAGGCGATACTTGTTTCCGCCGATGTTGAAGATCGTGAACCCGCCAGCCGAATCCGCGTGGGGATAGGTTGCCTAGCCCTTCTTCATCCGTCCGGTGACGGACCCGCAGGGGCCGTGTGGCCGAATCACAGGGGGCAATTTTTAATTTGATCCTTCGGCTCAATCACATCCGAAAATCGAGAGTTGCGGCCTTCCGCGGCTTCGCTATCGTGAAGGCAAAGAGAACTCTCATGGCCGTCTATTCCAGTCTCGTGCGCGGAGCACCACGGCGGTTCTCCGGCCGAAGACCCGGAACCGAACAGCCTGTTCGAAAAAATGCGAACATGTTCGAATCGATCTTTCCTCGCAACTCTTTGGCACTACGCGAGTTACGCGATCGACCGGGTTGTTTTGTTCGAATTTCCCCTTTTTTTCAAAAATTCGAACAGGGCCGCGCTTTCGACGCCCGTTCCGCCAGGAACTTTGCTGTGAGTTTGTCCCCTCGATCGAAGGGCTCAACCCCCGCCGCGGTTGGGCGCACCTCGGGATCGCGATACAGTGAGAATCTCGTGACCCGGTTCGTGTTTCTCGGTGGACTCGCTCTGACCGCGTATGCGGCCGCTCCGCCGCGGTGGACCGACATCACCACGGAAGCGGGTCTGGCCGGTTTCCGGAATCCCCAGGGATCGCCGCGCAAGGACTTCGTCTATGAGTCGATCGGGGGAGGGTGCGGCTTCCTCGACTACAACCAGGACGGCCACCTGGACATCGTGCTGGTGCGGGGAAAGACCAGCCGCCGCGCGCCTGACACGACGCCGGTGATCGCGCTCTATCGCAACGATGGACGCGGCCGCTTCACCGACGTCACGCGGGAGACCGGAATCGCGGCGGGTGGATGGGGGCTCGGTGTCACGGTGGCCGACTATGACAACGATGGCTGGCCGGATCTGTTCGTCACCGGACTCGAACGCAACTATCTGTTCCGCAACCAGCAGGGCAAGCGTTTCACGGAGACGGCCCGCGCGGCCGGCGTGCTCGGAGCAGGCCACTGGTCGACGGGAGCAGCCTTCGGCGATCTCGACGGGGACGGCAATCTCGACCTCTATGTGGCGAGCTATGTCGACGTTGCCGCACCCCTGCCGGAGCGGGGCTCGGGCGCTTCCTGCATGTACAAGTCAGCGCCGGTCTTCTGCGGTCCGCGCGGGCTGAAGGCGGCCCCGCATCATGTCTACCGGAACAGGGGCGACGGGACGTTCACTGATGTCACCCGGAGCGCGGGATTCGACCGGTTGGCCCCGCCGCTCTACGGGTTCCAGCCCGTTATTGCCGATTTCGACGGCGACGGCCGGCAGGATATCTTCGTCGCCGACGACAGCGAGGTCAATCTGCTCTTCCGGAACCTGGGCGGCTGGAAGTTCGCCGAGGAGGGGATCGCGGCAGGGGTGGCGGTGAACGGCGATGGCCGCGAACAGGCGTGCATGGGCGTGGCCGTGAACGACGCCGATGGCGACGGCCGCCTCGACATCCTGGTCACGAATTTTTCCGAGGACACCAATACACTGTACCGGCAGTACGAGCCGGGCCTGTTCGAGGATTCTTCCGGGAAGAGCGGCGTGGGCGCCCCGTCATGGCCGTTCCTCGGGTGGGGAGCGGCGATTGCCGACTTCGACAACGACGGGTGGAACGATGTCGTGGTCGCCAACGGCCACGTCTATCCGGAGGCCGATCAGTTTCGCGGCGGATCTGCATACCGGCAGCGGCTGCTGTATCATCGCAACCTGGGCAAGGGGATCTTCGAAGAGATCGGCGCGGCGATCCCCGCGCTGGCGCGGCCGGCCACCGCGCGCGGCCTGGCCTACGGCGACTTCGACAACGATGGCGACCTCGATCTCCTGATCAACCAGCAGGACGACGCCCCGAGGCTGTTTCGCAACGATCAGGAGCCGGGGAACCACTCACTACGGATCGTCCTGCGGGGTGCACGGTCAAACCGCGACGGGATCGGAGCGCTGGTACGGGTCGAATCCTCCGACGGGCGAGTCCAGCACTCAGCGCGCCTGGGAGGCGACAGTTACCTGAGCAGCAGCGATCCCCGGCCGCACTTCGGATTCGGCGCCGCGACGGCCGTGGAGGTGGGAGTCCGGTGGCCGAGCGGAGTCGAGCAAACCATCAAGGTGAAAGGCTCGGCACAAGTGGTCGAAGT
>JBJXGR010000355.1:0-3062 GCA_046160045.1 Bryobacteraceae bacterium | reverse complement strand
GCCCAACGCGAGGAGCCCGCCTTCGGCCCGGCTGATCGCCAGCGCGGCGGCCTCATCGCGGACGTCGAAACGGCGGCCTCGCGCAGCCAGGTCGGTCAAGGCCGCCGGGCCGCCGCTGACTCCGAATGCGTAGGAAGAGGCAGTTCCTGCGCAATACTGCAGTCGGGAGACGGTGAGAGACGCCGTCGTGGAGGCCGGATCGGGAGTCACCACCGCTGCATCCGGGAGGTTGACTGCGAGACCGCACTGGCCGGCTGCGGAGACAATGCTGAAATCCGGCAAATGATCCTCCACTCGTGAGACGGCACTCACCAGGAAGCCCGAGGCGGAGGGAGTGCGCGGAACCAAGGCTACAGCCGCCACGAGACGTCCACTCCAGAGACGCCCGCTGGCTCCAAACGTCGCCGTGAACTCGTCGAGCACTGTGCGGGCGGTGACCGGACTGGGATCGACGATCCGAATCGAACCGGAAGCGGTGACGCCGGAAGCCACCACATAGTGGCCGCCGGCCGGAACTTCACCGGCGGCGAGCGAAAGCCCGAGCAGGACCGGATACCCCTGAGCGATCTGGTCGATGACGGCTCGCGGGTCGACAGGGAGCGCGACAACGTCCACCAACCCGCCCACCGCTCCCGCCAATCGCCACAGGTTGACCACTCGATCGCCAGTCTCGGCGAGGTATCCGTCGCAGAGAGGCCGTCCCTCCGCATCGGCCAGGCATAGGTCGCGCAGATACCGGTTGAGCATCACCGGCTCGATCACGCCGATGGGAGACGGCAGATCCCCCCGGTTTTGGTAATAGCGAAGGATGGAGGCAACCGACGACAACAACGCTCCCTTCTGCGCGATAGTCGCAGTCCCGCTGCCCAATGCCTCCGTCGAAACGAGGGGGAATCGCGGAACGTTGATGAGATCGACATCCGCGGCCCGCAAGCTAAACGTCGCGACCACCCGCGCGGCCTCCGCGGTTACCAGCGCCAGTCCCTCGCGGTTGGGCAGGCGGACGGTCGCTTCGGCGACACCGGCACTGTCGGTCACGCCTGTGGAGGACACGATCTGTCCTCCCGGCGAAGGGGTAAATTGGACGGCGGCGCCGATCACTGGATTGCCGGTCGTCTGCCGGACGGCGACTCGCAGGCGGATCGGCAACTGGGCCCCCGGCGGACCGGTCTGGCCGTCTCCTTTCAGCTTGACCACTTGAACGCCGGCCTCGGCCAGCGACCGCACGGTATACGAAGTGACGGCAATCTCCGGACGGCCGGTGTCGGCGGCACGGACATTCACCACCGCGTTCCCTGCGGTCGGGGGCACATACGATTCCCAGGTGTACACGCCATCGGGAGCGGTCACCCGGAAGTCCGGCTGGCCGGTGAGAGAAATCCGGACGGAAGCGCCGGCTTCGAACCCCGCAAACGTAAGGCGGACGCGGCTCCCAGCAACGACGGACTCAGGGAAAGCGGTGAGTACTGGCTTGCGCTCGTTCAAGGTCTCGACGGCCGCGGCATCACCCGGCGAGTATTCGACCCAGCCGCCTTCAAAATTCTGGCGGCGCCGCGCGCCGATGACCACTTCGTCGGCGATGGGAAGGCCCAGGCGTCCGTCCGGGCCGGAAAGCTCGGCGTAGCGCCGGAGAATCAGGCCGGAAACAAAGTAGGTGAGTCCATTTCTCATTCCGCTGGCCGCCGCCAGCAGCCATCCGTTGCGAAACTCCTGGACCACGCTGATGACGGCCATGGCCGAAACACCGGAACGGACGTCGCTGGTGGGCGGGCCGGCCGGACCGGTCTCGTAGTTAAGCTGAGCCCAGCGCGTGAGAATGGAGCCCGACACGGCGCGGATCGGCGAACCGGCCAGCGCGATGCGGCTTTCAAAGACCTGGCGGCCGCCTGGCGAGGGATCGGATGTGGGATACCCCATCGACCCGCCCGGCCCGCCGAGTTGCTCGTACCTTGCGAGCAAGTCGCCGAAGAGGAAATAGGTAACGGGCTGAGAGTCAGGTTTCGCCAGGACATATCGAATCGGCGGGTTGGCGGTCGAGAAGACTTCCTGCACGTATCCGCCGCCGACCCGCCGCACGGGATTGGGAGCGGGCAGCGCGATCGCCAGCCGATTTCGAGTGACCACGTCCTGGAACGACTGCCGGGTGACCAGGTTCGGCGCGCCCTCGCCCACCTCGCAACACGGCGCGACGACGTTGAAGGAGACTGGCGTGCTGGTTTTGCCCTCGCTGGCGGCGGTGACCGTCGCCGAGCCCCCTCCGATCGCTCGAACGGTCGCCACCAGCCCATTCGCGGAGATCGAAACGACGCGCCCGTTCGTCGTCGACCAACTGACCGGACGATCCGTCAACTGACCCGAACCCGCACCGATCACCACGGCGCGAAGGTCGATGCTCTGACCGAGGGTCAGGCGAACCGGCACGGTGGTGGGAACGACGATCGACACGCTGGCGACGGGCAGTTTGAGGATCGGACCGCCAGCGGAAGCCGGGTCGTATTCAATCGAGCCGCCTTCAAACACCTGGCGGCGGCGTGCCGTTCCCGTGAGGGTTACCTCGTCTGCGACGGGGAGCCCCAGAACGCCTTCATGGCCCAAATTGGCCTGATAGAACGTGTTCAGCGGTTCGAGCACGGCGAACGTCCGGCCGTCAAACGTCCCGGAGGTGATGTCGAAGATCGCCCCGGCGGAGTAGAGTTGGCGCGTGGCCGTCACCTGAGAAACCGCGGAGGTGACCGTCCGCTCAATGTCGGTCGGGCGGCCGAGTCCATTCAGGCTTCCCAGGACCACCCATCGCGTGTAGAACGGATCGCGAATGGCGAAATTCTGGCCGTTGGGGGTCGCCGTCTTATAGACGAACAGGATGTAGTTCTTGTCGAAGGACTGGTGGGAGCACGTATTGCCTTCAAAGATCGGGCACTGCTGGGTATCGTTGGTGGGAAACCCGGCCGTGTTCACGCCGATCGTCCCGTAGTATCCGTAGACATCGGCATACACCTGAAGGATGTCGACAGAACCCGCCGTTTCCGGGGTATTTGCGTTCGCCTTGATCAGGGCCAATTTCA
>JBJXGR010000354.1:0-50793 GCA_046160045.1 Bryobacteraceae bacterium | reverse complement strand
GCGACGTAATCGACCATCTGCGTCAGCCGCCCGTTGTTCGCCGTCGGCTGATAAACGTAGCCCACGTCCACCTGCGCCACGCCGCCGAAGCTCGTCGTTTGCCGCGTCAACTGGAACCGCTCGTTGTACGCGCGCGTCTCGGCGTAGATACTGCCCGCCACCGTGTATTGCATCGACGTGATCTGGTGCGCCGCCCCGTAGACGACGCTCTGCGCCGCGATCTGGCTGGTGCTGTCAGTCAGCGACACCGGCCGCCCCTGGTTGTCGAACCCATACGTATAGGTCGGCCCCGCGGTGGGCCCCGTCCCCGTCGCCGGATCATTCACCGACGTCATCTTGCCTTCATTGTCGTACGTATAGGTCCCGTCCAGATCGCGCTGGCCGGGGAATCTGCCCGCGTCACCCGCAGGCGTTTCTTCAGCACCAGCCCGCCCTGCGTGTACGAATACCATTCGGCCCACGAGTAGTTCCCCGTGCAACTCCCTCCGCCCCACGTCATCGTCGCCAGGCGCCAGAAGGTGTAGGTGAACGATCCGTCCGGCGGAGTAACCATGGCCGAAACGTGGCCCGGCCGCGGACACGGCGCACCACCACCGGTCCGAAGGAAGCCCTCCCTTGCGGTCGGGCCTCGGATTCGGCATTGCTGGCGAAGGAAGCCCTCCCTTGCGGTCGAGCCTCGGATTCGGCATTGCCGGCGAAGGAAGCCCTCCCTTGCGGTCGGGCCTCGGATTCGGCATTGCCGGCGAGGGAAGCCCTCCCTTGCGGTCGGGCCTCGGATTCGGCATTGCCGCCGAAGGAAGCCCTCCCTTGCGGTCGGGCCTCGGATTCGGCATTGCTAACTTCAGTCTCCCCCCGGCGCGCCGCTGAAGGATTCCTACGAAAAATCCAGCCAGTAATCCCTTGCGAGCTGACGCTCGCGCCACCCGGGGGACCAATTGGGTTTTCGAGATCAATTCGCCGGAGACGAGTAGAATTGGCGCACCTTCTTCGCCGCTGCCCTGCCGACTTCCCCTGCCAATTGATCCTCCGTCGCCGCCTTTACCCGTTCCGAACTGCCGAATGTCCGTAACAGCCGCTGCACCGTCTTCGCCCCCACTCCCGGAATCCGGTCCAATTCCGACTCCAGCCGTGCGGCATTGCGCCGCGTGCGATGAAACGTCAGCGCGAACCGGTGCGCCTCATCGCGAATCATCTGCACCAAATGCAGGATCGGCGAGAAACGATCGAGAATCACCGGCTCGGATTCCTGGCCGAGGACGTAGATCCACTCCTCCCGCTTGGCGATCGACGCCACCGGCTGGTTGATCACTCCAATCGCCTCCAGCGCATCCGCCGCCGCGTGCAGTTGACCGATGCCGCCGTCGATCAGGACGAGCCCAGGGAAAGGCGTTCCTTCTTCCTGCAGCCGGGAGTAGCGCCGCGTTACTACCTCCCGCATCGACGCGAAATCGTCGTTGCCTTCCACTGACCGGACAATGAACTTGCGGTAGCCGGACTTCTTCATCCGCCCGTCTTCCCACACCACCATGCTGGCCACCTTGTCGGTGCCCTGAATGTGCGAGATATCGAAGCACTCGATTCGCTTGGGCGTCTCCGGCAGGCCGAGCGAATCCTGCAGCGCGGCCTGAATCGCTTTCGACGAGGGCTTCATCACGCGGAATCGCGCGTCGAAGCTGTGCCTGGCGTTGGTGTGAACCAGGTCGAGCAGCGCCTTCTTTTGGCCGCGCTGCGGCGTCAGGATCTCCACACGGCGCTGCCGCCGTTCGCTCAGCAACTCCTCCAGCGCCTCGCGGTCCTCGAAATCGCACGGCGCGTGAATCACCGCCGGCACGTATTGCGCTTCCAGGTAGTTCTGCTTCAGCAGCGCCGACAGGAAAGACGGCTCGTCGTATTCGATGACGTCCTCCCAGAAGAACTCCCGGCGGTCGACGATGCGGCCGTTTCGCAGGTGGAACAGGTTGGCGGCCACCAGGGGCGGTTCAGCGTGCAGGGCGACGATGTCGATGTCGTTGCCGGAAGCGGCGGCCATCTTCTGGCGCTGGTCAAGTTCTTCCACGGTCGACAGAAGGTCGCGCAGGCTGGCTGCCTCCTCGAAGCGCATCTCTTGCGAGGCCGCCTCCATCCGGGCGCGCAAGCCGCCGGCTAAATCGGAATGGCGTCCCTCCAGGAACGCGCGTACGTCCTTCACCGCCCGGGCGTAGATCTCGTCGGCCGTCAGGCCTTCCACGCACGGCCCGTGGCAGCGGTGGATGTGATACTCCAGGCAGGGCTTGGGGTGGAAGCGCGTCAGGTCGACCTTGCACGACGGCACCTTGAAGCTGCGGTGGATGAATCCCACCAGGCGGTGAGCGAGATTGCCCGGGAAATAGGGCCCGTAGTAGGTCGACCCGTCTTTCTTCAAACGCCGCGTGACATAAACGCGCGGATACTTCTCGGCCGTGAGTTTGATATACGGGTAAGTCTTGTCGTCACGCAGCAGGATGTTGAACCGCGGCTTCCACTGCTTGATGAGGTTGTTCTCGAGCGCGAGCGCTTCCTTCTCATTGTCCACCAGGATGTAGTCCAGGTCCCTCGCCTCCGCGAGGAGGGTCCCGGTCTTCGAATCGGCCAACCGCTCGTCGGAGAAGTAACTGCGCACCCGGGCCCGCAGATTCTTGGCCTTACCCACATAGATGACGCGCTCGGAGCCGTCTTTGTACAGGTACACGCCTGGCGAGACGGGAAGTTGCGCGACTTTGTCCCGGAGGGGTTCGAAGCCTGACATCGGCGAGGGCGTTACAATCAGATTATGTCACGGCGGCTCCTCGCTCTCACCACCACTCTGCTGGTTGTGAGCGTCGTCCACGGCCAGCCGGCCGAGTCACACCAGAAGAGCCAGCCGTCCGAGCAGGAGATCAATCCCCCCGAAGAAGACGAGTCCATCAAGACGACGGAGTACTCCTTTAACCCGCTGCAGGCAGTCAAGGAGCTGAAGATCGGCAACTACTACTTCAAGAAGGGAAGCTTCAAAGCGGCAGCGCAGCGTTTCGAGGAGGCTACACGATGGGACCCCAACTTTGCCGAGGCCTACCTCCGCCTGGGCGAAACCCGCGAGCGGCAGAAGAACAAGAAAGGCGCGGCTGAGGCCTATGCCAAGTTCCTGGAGTTGGCGCCGGATGCGAAAAACGCGCCCGAGATCAAGAGGAAGATCGGCGCGAAGGACCGCAATTAGATGAAACAACATGAATTGGGGACTCTCCCCACAATCCCGATCATCTTGATCGAGGTTGTGGAGTGTGCTAGGTTGCTTGTCGAATGCAGATTTCGGTGAAAGGTGAGTATGCCCTCCTGGCCATCTTCGATCTGTCGTTGCAGAAACCGGGAATTCCGGTGAGGATCGCGGAAATCGCCAGACGCCAGAAGATCCCGCAGAAGTTTCTGGAATTGATCCTTTCGAATCTGAAGCAGGCGGGCTTTGTGGAATCGCGGCGGGGCGCCGAAGGCGGCTATCTGCTGGCGCGCCCGGCGGCGGCGATCACGGTGGGCGAGGTCCTACGGTTCTTCGAGGGAACCGGGAATGGGAAGGGCGGCGGGCGACGCAAGAGCGATTCGCCGTTCCATGAACTGTGGCGCGAAGTGGATCATGCAGTTTCCGAAGTAGTGGACAAGAGGACGTTTACTGACCTTTGCAGAGCGTGGACGGAAAAGCACAGTCAGTTCGTTCCGAATTGGGAGATCTAACACGAGTGTGGTTCGCGGATAATTCTTTAAGCATCGGACGCACCCCCCTGGTGCGGTTGACCCGGGTCACCGGAGGCGCGCCAGTAACGCTGCTGGCGAAGATCGAAGGCCGCAATCCTGCCTATTCGGTAAAGTGCCGGATTGGCTCGTCCATGATCTGGGACGCGGAGAAACGAGGCATCCTCGGCCCCGGCAAGGAGATCATCGAGCCCACCAGCGGCAACACCGGCATCGCGCTGGCGTTTGTGGCGGCGGCCCGCGGGTATCCGATCACGTTGACCATGCCGGAAACCATGTCGATGGAGCGCCGAAAGGTGCTGAAAGCCTTCGGAGCGAACCTGGTGCTCACGGAGGGTTCCAAAGGGATGGCGGGCGCCATCGGCAAGGCTGAAGAGTTGCGCGCCGGCGATCCGGATCGCTATGTGCTGCTGCAGCAGTTCAAGAATCCAGCCAACCCGCGGATCCATTTTGAGACCACTGGCCCGGAACTCTGGGAGGACACGCAGGGCGCCATTGACGTCCTGGTGTCCGGAATCGGCACCGGAGGCACGATCAGCGGCGTCTCGCAGTACATCAAGAAGGAAAAGGGCAAAGCGATGCTCTCCGTCGGGGTCGAACCAGTGCACAGCCCGGTGATCTCGCAAAGGCTGAAGGGCGAGCCGTTGAAGCCCGGCCCCCACAAGATCCAGGGCATCGGGGCGGGCTTTATCCCGGACACGCTGGACCTGTCGGTCGTCGATGAGATCCAACTCGTTTCGAACGACGAGTCGGTGGAGATGGCGCGGCGTCTGGCGAGGGAGGAAGGAATCCTCTCCGGTATCTCCTGCGGGGCGGCCGCAGCGGTTGCCGTCCGGCTTGCGCGCGAAGAGCGATTCAAAGGCAAGACGATCGTGGTGGTTCTGCCCGACGGCGGCGAGCGTTACCTGTCCACTGTGCTGTTCGAAGACATCGTCGTCTGACACGGGGAAAAGTGCCGCCGGGCGACGTTTGTCGTCGTTGGGCGGGCCCGCCGCCGCTACCGGAAGCGCTGCTTCAGACGGCCGATGACGCCGCGAGAGACCGCCTTTGGTTTGGCTCTTCGCTTGCGGTCGAAGCTGAGCGCGGCTGCCGCGAGCGCATCCTTGTCGATTTCGGCAATCGCCGTCACCTCACTGTCGGTGAGCCCGGCGTTCCGGGCTTCCGCGTGGGGGTTGTGGAGAAAGCGCTGGCGCGCGGACGCGTCCGTGTACAAACGCGCGAGGAACGCTTCAAATGCGGGGGTAGTCATGCGGCCGCCGCCCGCCTTCCCTCCGCCACCGCCGCGCGAGCCAGGTCAAGCTGGCGGAGCAGATGATCGAACCCGGGATAGGCGCCGTCGCGCTCCAGAATCACAATCAGTGGGTGCTGCACCCGCTGGGCGACCTCGCGCAGCAATCCGAACACCGGGTCCGGAACGTCGTGCAGGTGGTCGTCGAGCATTCGCCCGCCGATCCACTTGCCTCCGGCCAGATGGATGGTCCCGACACGGTCGAGCGGGATCGATTGAAGGAAATCGCTCGGGTCGTAGCCGAAGTTGATCGAATTGGCGTAGACGTTGTGGAGATCGAGCAGCAGTCCCGCCCTTGACCCACCGATGACGCGGGACAGCCATTGCGCTTCGGAAAGCGTGCTGCCCGGCGGGTCGATGAGCGAGGCGACATTCTCCATCGCCGGTTGGGCGCCGATCCGTCGCGCGGCATGGTCGACATTGGCGAGCGTGCCTTCGATCGTGTTCCCGTTGCGCGGCGGGGCGGCGAGATAGCCGATTTCCACGCCGCCGGCGCGCACGAAGGCCAGGTGCTCGGACCAGCCCGCGGGCTCGATGTGGTGAACCAGGCGCGCAAACGCATCGAGGCGCTTCTCGTCGACCCGTATCGTGCTGGCCATCCCGAGGCCAACCGCATGAAGCATCACCGGACGCTCGGCGGCCAGGGAGCGTAGCGCCTGAATCTTCCGCCGCGGTGCTTCGAAGTAATCATCGGCGATCACCTCGAGGACGTCGATGCGGTCGAGATTGGAGAAGATGGCGCCCGAAAGGGCGGGACGCCAACCGAGTCCGAAACGGTCTTGCATCAAGTTCCTTTCTAGCTGCCGCAGCCGCCACAACCGCCGCCGCACCCGCCTCCGCCGCCGCAGGACGAACCGCAGGATGATCCGCAGGACGAACCTCCGCCAGAAGCGTCGCCGCTCGACGCCGTTGCACGGGGGAACAGCAGGTTCCGGTCGGGAAACGCGACCGCGGGTATGGCCAGAACGCCGAACACGGCCGCGAGCAACGCGAGTTCCTGGGTGTGGGCGTGGGGCGTCATCGATGTGGCGCGCGCCTTCAATCCTTGGAAGAGCGTTTGCAGTTGGGCAACCAACTCTTTCCCCCGGCGGGTGAGGCGAGGATTCGCCACTACCCAGGCAATTCCGGTAAAGACCAGAGCCAGGATCACAAGGAAGGTGATGTTCGTGCGGCCGCGGGCCAGCGCAAGGGAGGTCTTGACCCCCGCGACGGCGAGCAGAACGGTGCTGGCCACGCCGAAATCCCGTGCGCGCGCCGAGGCGATCTCCGTGTCCGGCAACAGGCCGAGTTGCCGCAGGCGCTGTTCGTAGGCGGCGAAGGTTTTCGGGCAATCGAGCTTCTGAATCTCCGTGACCGGCGGATGGGAAGCGAGTGACGCGAGCAATTCTTTTTCCAGCGGATCGGTGAGGGGCCGTTCCCCTTTCGGGCGCAGGCGATCCTCCCTGATCGACACGAGGCCGCGATCCATCAGGGCCACCAGAGCGGTCTGCGTCGCCGCCTGCCGGCCTCCCCGGAGAAACGCGATGAGGTACGGGTCGTGGATCTGGGTCAACGGCCTCGGGTCCACGGACTCCCTGCCGTACCGCGCAACCAACAGGAGGGAATACGCCACGGCGGCGAGAAACACATAGAACAGCAGGAACTCCGGGCCCCGCAGATCAAACGGGTTCATCGAAGGCCCTCCACGCGGTGGCGCATGGCGGCCGCCAGGACGAGGATGTGCTCCAGAACCCTGGAAGGTTTGGGTTCCGCCGGCGCGGCGCCTTTCCGGAGGGCGGAGAGATACGAAGGAAGGAATTCGCAGTCCGGCGCAGGGATTAAGCTGATCAGGCGGGCGAACGACTCTCTGGGCGAGTCGGGCGCCGCGCCTTCCAGTTCGAGAATCGCCGCGGCGCACGTGCGCAGGGGCCCAACCGAATCGGCGATGTCGCTCAGCACAACATCGGGCTGAGCCGAGTGCAGCGCATAGCGATCGCGCAGGCGCATCGTCAGGTTTAACAGCACCTGCCGGGTCTGTAGGATTGCGGCATCGCGCGGGATCTCGATCGCGGCGAACGGATCGGGTCCGAGGAGTACGTGTCGCCGCCGCTGGATATCGGTGAATTTCTGCGCGAAGCACTCAGCCGCGGCGGGAATCTCGGACTCCAGCAGGAACATCACCTGCAGCAGAACGGCGGCACGAGCGATCGACAACGGGCCTGCCAGGCGTATGGCTTCGTCCGGCAGGTACTGGCGCAGCACCAGGATCACGTTGAGATCGGACGTGGCCCTCATGCGACCTTCGGCCGCGCTGCCGAACAGCACCGCGCTGAGGAGATCGGCGCCAAAGGCCTCCTGGGCCGCATCCAGGAAACCGCGGAGGACGGCGTCGATCCTCTCTGGGAGGTCTTGCGGCAGATTCAACGGGGAAGACATAAGAGACTTCTCGATTCTAATGGATCGTGGCCTTTCACGCCGCACCGGAAGCCCTCCCTTGCTGTCGGGCCTCGGAAGACCTGGCGAACGCAAGCCCTCCCGGGCGGTCGGACCTCGGAAGGCTTGGCGAACGCAAGCCCTCCCGGGCGGTCGGGCCTCGGAAGACCTGGCGAACGCAAGCCCTCCCGGGCGGTCGGACCTCGGAAGGCTTGGCGAACGCAAGCCTCCTTGGCGGTCGGGCCTCGGAAAGGCTTGGCGAACGCAAGCCTCCTTGGCGGTCGGGCCTCGGAAGGCTTGGCGAACGAAAGCCCTGCCTGGCGGTCGGGCCTCGGAAAGGCCTCGCGAACGCAAGCCCCTTGGTTCTTACTTAACCATAGTAAATGCCAAATCATTCAGTTTGGGTTACACTGTTTACTACGCTATGGTGAAGCACGTAGTCTCTCTGTGTCTCTTGGCGGGGCTTCTTTTCCAGGCCCATGGGCAGGGGCAGCCTCCGACCGATCTGGAGCGCCGGGTGGCGGAGTTGGAAGAAAAGATGCGCCTGGTCGACCCGGCATTCGGCCGCGAGTCGCGCGCCTCGGATCTCTCCCGCAGGATCGAACTGCTCGAAAAGAAAATGGCGGAGGTCCATGCGGCGATGCGGCCGGCGCCGGCCCCTCCTCCGTCTCCTCCAGTAGTCGATGCTCCGCCCGCGCCGCCCCCGGTTCAGGCCGCTGGCGCGGGTCTGATGCCTGTTTCCGTCACCGGCGACTACCAGGCATCGCCCGAGGGCGAGACCCGCCTGCCGGTCGCGGGCTACATGGACTTCCACGTCAACAAGGATGCCGGCGAGCCCTTCCGTCCCGACTTCCACCGTTTTGTCCTTCTGTTCGGACACAGTTTCTCAGAGCGCATCAAATTCTGGAGCGAACTGGAGGTGGAGCATGCCTTGATCGAAGGCGGCGAGGAGTCTGGAGAAGTGGCCCTGGAACAAGCCTACCTGGACTTCCTCATCAAACCGGCCTTCAACCTCCGGGCGGGTATGATGCTGACCCCTGTCGGCATCGTCAACGAACGGCACGAGCCGCCCTCGTTCAACGGTGTGGAGCGCCCGTTTGTCGAAACCACGATCATCCCGACGACGTGGCGAGAACTCGGTTTCGGCTTCACCGGCGACCTCGGCCGCGGCTTCCGATACCGCGCCTACCTGACCTCCTCTCTCGATGCCAGCCGATTTGACGCGGAGGGCGGGATCACCGGCGGGCGGACTGCGGGGTTCGATGCGTCCTTGCGCAACCCGGCGAAGGTCGCTCGCGTGGAGTACGCCGGAGTCCGGCGGCTGACGCTGGGCACGAGCGTCTATTCCGGGCACGCCGGCTTCAACACGCCTGGCGTGAATCCTCGCGTGACGATTGGCGAGTTCGACGGCCGCTATAGCTTCCGCCGCCTCGATCTACGGGGGCTGTTCGCGAATACCTGGATCAGCCGGGCCGGGGATCTCAACTGGCGCCTGGAACAGAACTCCGGGGTCAATCCGAACATTGCCCGGCAGATGCGCGGCTACTACTTTGAACCCGGTATTCACGTGCTGCCGCGACGGACCCGGAACGACGTGATCCTGTTCGGCCGGTACGAGAAGTACAACACCCAGCACCGCATGCCGGACGGATACACACCGTTGCCGCAGTTCAACCGGTCCTCCTGGGTCACCGGCGTCACCTACAAGCCGAACGCCGATGTCGCTATCAAGTTCGATTACGTCTTTAACCGCAACGCGAGCGCCGTGGTTCGCCCGCTCAACGGGATTAATCTTGGCATTGGATGGTGGTTTTGACATGAGACTTCCTGGACTTCTGCTTCTCTGCCTCTCAGTCTTAGGGCAGCAACCGGCGGAGCGCAAACCGGATCGCGTGATCTCGATCATGGCCGAGCGCTTCACCTTCAACCCATCGAAGATCTCCCTGAAGCAGGGTGAACTGATCGAGTTCGTTCTGACCAGTGACGACACCGACCATGGGTTTCGCATCCCCAGTGCCGGCATCGACGTCGCCATTCCGCAGTCCGGCAAGGGCGAGGCGCGGGTTCGGTTCATCGCCAGGGAAAAGGGAACCTTCGCCTTCGAGTGCTCGCGCCCCTGCGGCGCCGGGCATAACCTGATGCGCGGCAGGATCATCGTGAAATGAGGCTCCCTATGAAAAAGCAGTGGGCGCTGGCCGCGGCGACGGCCAGCTTCGTGGGACTGAGCTTCAGCCAAAGCGGGCGGCCTCCGGCCTTGCCGGGGAGTCCCCTGGCCGGGATCACCCCTTCCGAGCACGAGATGTTCCGGATTGGCCTGGAGGACTTCACGGAGGTCGAAACCGCCGAGGACGGCCTCGGCCCAGCGTTCAACGGGACCAGTTGCGCCGTGTGCCACAGCATCCCCGCGATCGGCGGCATCAGCACGATGACCGAGGTCCGCGCCGGATACCGCGACGAGAAGGGGAAGTTTACGGAGTTAAACGGCGGCACTCTGTACCACCTGTTCTCGACGCCGCCTCACCGCTGCCAGGTGCAGATTCCGCAGGAGGCGAATGTGATCGCCCGCCGTGCTCCCATACCGGTGTTCGGCGCCGGGCTGGTCGAGGCGATCGCCGACGAGACGATCATCGCCCTCGAAGACCCGGACGACCGCGACGGCGATGGCATCCGCGGGCGCGCCGCCCGCATCGTGGATGTGGTCTCGAGGCGCGAGCGCATCGGCCGGTTCGGCTGGAAGTCCCAGCACGCCACACTCCTGGCGTTCTCCGGCGACGCCTATCGGAACGAGATGGGGATCACCAACGACCTCTTCCCGGACGAAGTGGCGTTGGGCGTGGATCCGGAACAACTGAGGCTGTGCAGCCCGAAACGCGGGCTCGAAGATGTCCGCGACCGCCGAACCGGACTGCGGGGCATCGACAACTTCGAGAGCTTCATGAAGTTCCTCGCGCCGGTGGGGCGTGGGCCGATCAGCGAGTCCGCGCGGGCGGGCGAGGGGGTCTTCCAGCGAATCGGCTGTGCGTCCTGCCACGTCCCCATCCTGACGACCGGGCCGAATGCCAATCCATTGTTCGACCGGAAGCCCGTGGCCCTCTATTCGAACCTCCTTCTTCACGACATTGGCACGGGCGATGGAATCGAGCAGAGTGGGGCGTCGGCGAATGAGATCCGTACGCCTGCGTTGTGGGGACTCCGGTTCCGGCGTCCGCTGTTGCACGACGGCAGCGCGGCGACCCCGGAGGAAGCGGTGGACCGTCACCAGGGAGAAGCGTCTGGCGTTCGAGAGCGGTACCGAGATCTCCCCGCCCAGGACAGGCAGGATCTCTCCGAGTTTCTGAAATCGCTTTAGGGGCGGCAAGCCAATGGCGGCGTCCAGCCCGGAGAGATTGAAAATCTGGCAGAACGAAGCCAATCCTGAAGGGAAGTGGCTGATTTTGAAGGGGGAAGATTGGGTTCGCGATTGGCTTCCATCGGGTTCGTTCCGGCGACTCGCGATTGGATGAAGAGGTGGCATGTCCAGTCAGAGAGTAGATGGTGTCAAGAGGAAGGCTCTTTTTGAAACCCGCAACCCTCAGAATTGGAACGGGTTAGGTTTTTTTGACCCGTGTGAACCGGCACGGGACAGCCACCAGAGTGCCTTGTGCGCCCAAGTCGTAACGATGGGGTTGGCACTTCACCTAATGCCGGGAAGCACCGTGCGACCCAAAACCCACTCCCATTTTGACACGGCATTGCCGGGCTTCGCCGGCAGGGGGCCGCCTATCTGTGGTGCCAGGCGCCATGCGGCTGAGTAGTCCCCAGGGGCGCGGCTGTTTCATTCCGGCACACTTTCGTGGTGCCAGGCACCAACGCGGCTGAGTAGTCCCAGCAGGGGCGCGGCTGTTCACACCGGCACACTTTGCGTGGTGCCAGGCACCACGCAGCGTGGTGCCAGGCACCACGCGACTGAGTAGCCTCGGAGGCGCGGCCTTTCATTCCGGCACACTTCGCGTGGTGCCAGGCACCACGCGACTGAGTAGTCTCGGAGGCGCGGCTGTTCATTCCGGAACACTTTCGCGGTGCCAGGCACCACGCGGCTGAGTAGTCTCGGAGGCGCGGCTTTCATACCGGCATACTTTCGTGGTGCCAGGCACTACGCGGCTGAGTAGTCCCAGGGGGCGCGGTTGTTTCGTAGCTGAACACTTTTGTGGTGCCAGGCACCACGCGGCTGAGTAGTCCCAGGAGGGGCGCGGCTGTTCATTCCGGCACACTTTGCGTGGTGCCAGGCACCACGCAAGCCGGGCTTCGCCCGGTGGGCCGGCCAGGGGGCCGGCCCGCGGTCCAGGGGGACCGCCCTACTTTGATTCGGGGCACTTCCCGGGACGCGGGAGCGTCTACTTCCCTGATGGTCTTTCTCCTTGCCTTGGCCCTGGTTTTCCCAGTAGCCGCCGACCCCATTCTCGAACCCGGCATCGAGTCGTGGGACGAGGCGGCGAGACAGGAAGGGCTACTCGCCAAAGACGCAAGCCTCACTCAGCCGCGCCGGCTTCTGCTTGCCTGGTACACCAGCCATTATCAGGACGCGCGGTCACGCCAGCCGCGAATCCGCCACATCCTGTGGACGATCCGGAATCGCCCCGACCTGCACCTGCTGGATTCGCGGTCGCTGCGGATTGATGAGCGGGACACAGGGGCGTTCGGGGAAGCGCGAAAGGCCTGGCTCGAAGCGATGGCCGTGCGCGGGAGAGACCCGTTCGTCCCCTTGCGAGCGGCGGCGGCGCTGATGCGCTCCGATCGCGAAACGGCCGCTCGCTGGCTGCGGAACCTGCTGAGGCGCATCGAACCGGACGCGCGGCGGGAAGAGGAAGTCCCTCCGCCGCCGACTCCCGGCGGACAGTGGTGGAGTTGGGGCTTCGTGAAAGGCGATGCCCTTCGGACGCTGGCGCAGTTGTACGCCGACGCGATCGTCGGCGTGACCGCAAGAACGCCTTGGGAAGGAACCGGCCCCCTCGACGACGCAATCGCCCGGTCGTCGTTTGCCCTGGCGGCGCGCCGGGAACTGGACGCTTCGCGAGACGCGCAACTGCTGGCGGAAACCGCCTGGTGGCTGCATCTCACCTGCGAGTCATTCCGCAGGGAGAGCCGTCCACCGCGCGACGAGTTTGTGCCGATCGCCTGGGCCTGGCTCCGGCGGGCCGAGTCGACCGGCGAGGCGGCCTGGGCTGTGAGCGGCTACATGGATCCGTTTCAGCGCTACTGGTCGCGGCTGCGGCCGGACCTGGTTCCGGCGGCCGCGAGGCGCATCCAGGCATCTCCCGTGAAGGCCGTCTCGACCGTGCCTGCCGTCTGCCCGGCGGGTCTGAACGTGGGGCCCGCCGGCGTCTCAGTGAATGTGCGCCTGATTATCGCTGCCGACGGGCGAGTGCGCTTTGCGATGTTTCTGGGCGGCCCCGTGGGCACGATGAAACCTGCGCTGAAGGCGGTCCGGCAATGGCGGTTCGCTCCTACGACGCAGGGCCCCGAGCCGGTGGAGGTAGAAACCACAATCGCGGTCCCGATGTGCACAGCCAGCAGGTGAACCGCGTTTACCGCTTCGGGACAACTCCCCGTCCCCGATTTCCGGCGTGTAAGGCGCGCGCGAACGTCTGTTTTGAGGGTTTCAGCCGGATTCCTTAACTGTGAGGGCTGTGATTCAATGACCCACAATACCCTGGGGTGTCCAACGGTCACGGCGTCGTCTGTGATCGGCGCCGTGGGCGGGGCGCGATCTCGGCTCGCGCCGCTTGCGAATTGAAATCGCTCACCCTCACCGCTCCGGCGGTGACCGTGGGCGGACAGGTCACCGCGTTCACGGCAGTGATCAGTTACGGCCATGGGCAAAACAGCCAAGGGGAACGCCTCCCGATTTCGCAGCCAGCAGCTACCGGTCGAGAATTATCATGTGGTCCTGGGAGCTCGGCAACTCAGCGATACGGATCGCATTGCGCCGAAGCACCCCGGCCGCAACATCAGTTGGATAATCGCAGGAACGAAGAATGACGACCTTGGCGCCAGGGATTTGCCGCACCAGAAGCTCGAAATCGCCGTCTGTCGAGACCAGAATGAAGTCGTGAGCAGCGGCGTAGTCCAGAATCCTGCGATCGCCGGCACGAGCAAGCCCGTTTCGAAGCGCACTTTCGGACTCAGGGAATAAGTCGCGCAGTAATAGAACCAGCCTCGGCGACAGGCTTTCGTCGAAGAGGAGCTTCATCCTCTGGAGACTTTGTTCCCCGCCGCCAATTCGGCGGCGTAAGCGTATACGGCCAGGAAGTCATCCGGTACGAGCTGTGGATAATCGGCCAGGATTTGCTGCTGCGATGCCCCACTTGAGAGCCACTCCAAAATCTCCTGAACGGTGATCCGGTGACCGCGTATGCAGGGCTTCCCGAACCGCACGTCAGAATCGACCGTGATCCGCCCAAGGAGAGAATCGTGCGCTGCCGGCATCCGTGCCCCCTTGAGCCATAATATACCCGTGGTGACTTGATCGATCAAAGGGCGGAACGGGCGTTTATCCGGTCCTAAGCTAAGGCGCGCGCAAGTCCGACGAAGATCATGAGGTGCCAGCTTCTCGATTCCGGCCTGCTTAGCGCATTCCTTCACTCCGTGCCAAACAACCCTCCCGGTGATGCCGTTACCCCAGGTTTTTCCGGCCCGCGGCCTCAGACTCCGGCGGCGGCGAGCGCTTCGGAAACGAGCGTGCGGGCCTCTGCTTGAACCAGACGCAGGTGATCGGCCCCCAGAAAGCTCTCGGCGTAGATCTTATAGACGTCTTCCGTCCCGGAGGGACGGGCGGCAAACCAGCCGTTGCACGTCGTCACCTTGACCCCGCCGATCGGGGCTCCGCTCGCGGGAGCCTGGGTGAGGACGGCCGTAATCGGATCGCCTGCCAGCTGGGTGGCGGTCACCTGATGGGACGAAAGCTTCGAGAGCACCGCCTTCTGTGCGGGCGTGGCGGGCGCGTCGGTCCGCTGGTAGACGGGCGCTCCGAACTGCTCCGTCAACTGCCGGTAGAGTTCGCCCGGATCGCGGCCGGTCTTCGCCGTCATCTCGCCCGCGAGCAGCCCGGGGATGATCCCGTCCTTGTCGGTGGTCCAGACGGTTCCGTCGCGCCGCAGGAACGAAGCGCCGGCGCTCTCTTCTCCGCCAAAACCCAGCGAGCCGTCGAAAAGGCCGTCGACGAACCACTTGAACCCGACCGGAACCTCCATCAACCTGCGGCCGAGGCTGGCGGCGACCCGGTCGATCAGGCTGCTCGACACCAGCGTCTTGCCCACGCCCGCATCGGCGCTCCACCCGGTGCGGTGGTCAAACAGGTAGGAAACGCACACAGCCAGATAGTGATTCGGATTCAGCAACCCGCTGCTGGGGGCGACGACGCCGTGCCGGTCGTGGTCGGTGTCGGAAGCGAACGCCACGTCGAACTTGTCCTTCAGCGCGATCAGGCCCGCCATGGCGTAGGGCGAAGAACAATCCATGCGGATCTTGCCGTCCCAGTCGACGGACATGAAGCGGAAGGTCGGGTCCGCCGTTTCGTTGACGATGTGTAGAGACAGGCCGTAGCGGTCGCGGATGCGGCCCCAATAGGCGACGCCCGCGCCGCCGAGGGGGTCGACGCCCATGCGAACGCCGCGCAAGGCGTCCATGTCGATCACCGCAGCCAGATCGTCCACGTAGGCGGCGGCGTAATCATGGCGGTGGGCCGCCGCGAGCGCGCGTTCGAACGGGATGCGCCGCACTCCGGCCAGGGAATCGGCCATCAACTCGTTGGCGCGGTTTTCAATCCACCGGGTGTCGCCGGTGTCGGCGGGTCCGCCATGCGGAGGGTTGTACTTGAAACCGCCGTCTTCGGGAGGATTGTGCGAAGGCGTGATGACGATGCCGTCGGCCAGCCCCGAGGAGCGGCCGCGATTGTAGGTCAGGATCGCGTGCGAAATCGCCGGCGTGGGCGTGTAGCCTCGCTCGCAATCGATCATCACCTCGACGCCATTCGCAGCCAGCACTTCGAGCGCTGTTGTGAGGGCCGGTTCGGAAAGCGCGTGCGTGTCCATACCCAGGAACAGCGGGCCGTCGATGCGTTGCTGTTTCCGGTAGCCGCAGATGGCCTGAGTGATGGCAAGAATGTGCGATTCGTTAAACGAGTCCACGAGCGACGAACCGCGATGGCCGGAGGTGCCGAACGAAACCCGCTGGCCCAGTTCCGCTGGATCGGGTTTGCCGCTGTAGTATGCCGTGACCAGCCGCGGAACGTTGACCAGCGCCGAGGGGTCGGCGGGCTTGCCCGCCCGTCCATCCAGCGTCATGGCGTGGTCGTCGTTGGATTCGGATTGACCAGCGGGAACGTGATGATGTTGCTCACGTACAGGAACTGTGCGATGGTCAATTGCGTGAACGGGTTGGTCGGCAGATCGGAGTTCAGTTCGATCAGAACCTCGTAGATGCCGACTTCGCCCTGCTTCAACGAGGCCTTGAGAATGTTCGCGGTCTTGCCTCCGGCGAGGGAGGAGACAAACTCCAGTGGATCCGTGTCGGGGCCTTCGTAACGAGTGCCCGTAACTTCGGTACGCGGTTCGGACAGACCCAGTCCCGTGGTGTACAGGATGAGGCGCTCCCCGGGGATGGCGGGATTCTCCGGAGTCACCAGGCCGGAATTAGCGCAGCAGGTGGCGCTGGTGAACGCGGTCATGACGACGGCAGCGCCTTCGGTCGCGCCAGCCGACGTTGTTGCCTTCGCCGAATACGGGATGCCAATTCCATCCTCGCCGCGAACGCGAGACTTCAGCAGAATACGCGTGAACGAGAGGGACCTTTCCGCGGTCACCTTGGGGTCGCCGGCATTGATCAGGTCCACCAGGGCATCGCGGATCGTGTTTAGGGTATTGCCCTCCGCGACGGTGTATTTATACTCGCGGTCCTCGATCACCACGATGGCGACATCGCCTTTCGTGGCCGAACCGTCCACGGAAACCGTGCCCGTGGCAAAGGGCGAGCCGTGCAGGACAACGCCTTGCCGCGGTTCCGGGCCATCGAGTGTGAAGATTCCCGGGTTCTGCGGGACGATGGTGACGGCGCGCGGCACGGTCACCGCGATCGAGCCATCCGCCCGTTTCGTGCGAACGTACACGTTCACGCTGGTACGGTCCCGAACCTCGAAGGGGATTTGCGCATTGATCTGGGTCGGAGACACAAAGAACAGCGGCGCGCGGATCCCGTCAAAGTACACTTGCGTGTCCGCCAGCGTAGTAGGCAACTCCTTGAGGCTGGGACGGGCCTCCTCGATGCGTGTACTCAGTGCGTCGCCGATGACTCTGACGATCGTTCCGGGCGCGACCTTGGCGGCATCGAAGCCGCCCGACAGAGTCGCTCCGCCGGTGGCGACCACGATCTTTGCCGTCGCCGGCGTGACCGTGACCGAATACCCGGTCGCATTGCCGTCGTCGCCAGGAATTCGTGACGTGAGGATGATTCCGTTGATCGTCGGATTCGGGGTTGCCAACACCTTGGGGTCGCCGGCATCCGCGTTGATCAAATTGGCGAGCTTGTTCGCGACCTTTTCAAATGTGTCGTCCTTGAGGACCTTGTATTTGTATTCTTTGTCGGAGATCTTTAGCGCGATCTCGTCGTTTTCCTGAATGTCGCCGCTAAGGGTATAATTGCCTACCGCGAAGATTTCGACACTGGCGGCGTTGCGGACGCCCGTGTAGGGCACGTTCGGCTCGGCGACCGAATAGATCATGATCCGCCGATTGTACGTGTCCGACACATACAGGTTGGCGCCGTCCCACGCCAGCGACATCGGCGTGCGCATCGAGTCGGTACTGTCGGAGGCCTGGTTAATCTGGCCGCCCAGTTGCCCGATCACCCGATCGGCCGCCTGGCCATTGGTGGTCGGAACCGATTCGTAGATCAGGACGCGATCGTTGCCGCCATCGGCGATGAACAGCCGCCGGCCATCGGACAGTGCGTAGCGCGGGAAATCGAGAGTGGCCAGGCATCGCCTGGGGTACGTTGGCTTGCCATCGGGGTCGGTTCCGTCGGACGCGCAGAGTTTCTCCGAGTTGTTCGCCGTCGCGCTGGTCATGTCCGGCTGGCCCAGGACCACGTCCGCCGCCGCTTGATTCCGCGTCGGAATCGAATTCCAGATCATCACCCGGTTATGACCGAGGTCGGTGACATAGAGGCGCGTGCCGTCGGAGTTGACCGATACCGGATTCAGCAGCGTCGTGGTGGAGGCGGTGGGCGGAGCCCTGGTCAGGTCGGGTTCGACAAAGGTGGTGAAATCGGGCTGCCCGAGTACGATGTCGGCAGTTGCGCCGTTGGAGGTCGGAATGGAATTGTAAATGAGGACCCGGTGATTCTGAGTGTCGGCAATGAACAGACGGTTGTTCTGAATCCACACGCCCTGCGGGCCGCGAAGCGACTTGTTGGTCGGCGTGTTGTTAGGAGGAATCCGGTTGCTGGTGAAGTTGTCCTGGCCAACGACCACGTCGGCATTCTGGCCGTTCGCGGTGGGCAGGCGGTTCCAGATGAGGACTCTGTTATTGTCGGTGTCGGCCACCGCCAGGCGCACGCCGTCGGTCGCGACCGAGGTGGGCAGCCGCATCCGGTTCTGCGCCAGGGCAAAATCGCCGCCGGTGAAATCCGTTTGGCCGATCACCAGGCTGGCCTGCCCGACGCACACGGGGCAGTCAGTGGTGTGAAAAAGCTCCTGCGTCTTTGCCGGAACCATGGAAGAGACGTTGTTGTATACGAGCACCCGATGATTGCGTGGGGAAGCGCCGATCCGATTCGCATCCGCGACAAACAACGTATCGTTAGCGTATGCCAAGCCACTGGCGGCGCCGACCAGTGTGGCGGAAGTGCCGGGGACCTGGTCGGTAAACGTACGCTGTCCGATGACCGCCCGCGCGGCCTGGCCGGTTTCAAAGCGCTCCTCCGCGTGCAGGGTCGCACACGACAGGATAATCAGGAAAACAAGACTTCTCTTCATCCGATGCGGTTCACACCCAGGTATTCAGGTTTACATCAAGTATATCAGCCTGTTGGGACGTGGTGGGTGCGTCTTGGGTTCCACTGCGCGTTGCTTGCCATTCCGATGGCGGGGCGGGAACCGCAGGTAACCGTTCGAATGTACAACAACCACCGGGTCGTGATGGCGACCGTCACAAGGCTCGGCAAGAGCACAGTGTTGCCGGCCGGTCACACATCCGGCGGCACCTTCGAGCCCCCGCTGGTTCTGCGGGCAGGTCCCGAACCGCCCATCCACCTGCGCCACCGTCTAAAGGTCCGGCCCGAAGGCGACGGCCTGCAACTGACGATCGAGATGCCGCGCGAGGATTATGTAACCGCCGTACTGGCCGGCGAGGCCTCCGTCCTGCCGCCTGAAGCGATGAAGGCGATGGCCGTGGCTGCCAGGTCGTACGCCTTCCGCTTCCCCGGCGCTCACCGCCGCGAAGGCTTCGACTACTGCGACACAACCCATTGCCAGGACGCTCGCTTCGACGACCTGCCCGTCGCCGTCCTCCGGGCAGTCGAGCCAACCGAACGCGAACTGCTTTGGTGGAAGGGTTCGCCTGCCGCCACCTACTACTCGAAAAACTGCGGAGGCCAGATCGAGGCGGCCGGCAACCTGTGGCCCGACCAGGCGGCTCCGTACCTGGCCGCCCTCTCCGATCCCTACTGCCCCCGCGCCGCCTGGTCAGCGGACCTTGCCAAAGACAAGCTGCGGACCGTCCCAGGCATTCGGGCGGGCAGCATTTCCGTCGTCGACCGGCGTGCCTCCGGGCGGGCAGCCCACCTTCGAATGGATGGGCGCATCGTCTCCGCCGCCGACTTTCGCTTCGCGGTCGGCCGGTCAATGGGATGGGATCTGTTGCGCGCCGACTGGTACGAGATCACCGATCGGGGGCCGGTCCTGCATTTCGAAGGACAGGGCGCCGGGCACGGCGTCGGACTCTGCCAGGAGGGTGCGGCGGCGATGGCCAGGTCCGGAAAGGACTATCGGGCCATCCTGGAGTTCTACTATCCCGGGACGCGGCTGGGCATCACCGCCCAGGGCCTCGCCTGGTCCCGGTTGGGAGGCGAACGGGTGCTGGTAGTCACCACCCAACCCGCCACGGACCGGTCGCTGCTGGCGCTCGCCGACAGGCTGGCCGGAGAAGTCGAACAGCGGGTGGGATTGCGTTTCGCCGCGGCGGTTACGATCCGCAGCTACCCGAGTGTCCCCGTATTTCGAGACAGCACGGGAGAGCCTGGCTGGGTGGCCGCCAGCACGCGCGGCGGCGTGATCCGGCTGCAGCCAGCCGGAAAGACACCTGCGGTCTTGCGCCACGAATTGGTGCACGCTCTGGTCGAGTCGCACGGACAGGCTTCGCTCCCGCGCTGGTTCCGGGAGGGCGTGACGCTGTGCCTGGACGGATCGGCGAGTCCGTCGGGCGGGTCGTTGGTGGCTGCTGAGCCTGACTTCGACGCGGAGGACCCCGGCGTCCGCCGTCGTGCGTATCAAGGGGCGAAGGCAGCGGTGGCCGCCTTGATCGCGCGCCACGGTGAGACCGAAGTGCTCAGTTGGATCCGGCGCGGCCTTCCGGCTTCGGTTCCACCGCCAGCGAAGCCAGCCAGACCCAAGCCGCCGTCGCGATGACGTAACCGATCCCGAGGCGAAGGGCCAGGCTCACCGCCTGCCCTGCGAGGCCGGGAACCGCCGGTCTCCACACGAACAGCATCCACGGAATCAGCGTTCCCGCCGCACCCGCAACCACGGCCCACGGAGCCTTGCGGAATAGCGCGGAAGCGGAACTGCCGCTTACCAGGACAGCCGCGGCCGGCACGAAGACCGCCGCCGCCAGGGGCCAGAAGAGCCACGCCGGAATCCGGCCCACCAGCAGCCAGCCGATCAACCCGACTCCCGCCGCCCACAAAACCAGCCGCGGCAACTTCCGAAGCGCTTCGGCGAACGCTTCCCGCCATCCCGGCGTCCCGGTCGCCTCGGCCTGCCGCAAATAGCTGATCGTCGCTCCGATCAGCAAAAGGACCGCGAGGAGGGCGGCCGCGCCCTGCAGGCCCGACCAGATCACCAGGGCCGCGGAACTGTCGGGAATCCAGAACCAACCCAACGCGAGCGCCACGGCAACCAGTCCCCCGGCCAGATTCACCCACCACACCGATCGATGCGTCATGAGGGTCTTCATCACCGCACCTCCACCTCGCGGCTTTCCGTGGTCGCCAGATACTGGGGCTGATACATGGGCTGGACGCGCGCGGGATTCACGCGGAATTTGCCGGGGTTCACCACCTTCAGCAAGTGGAACTGATCCAGGCCTCGCCGCGTGAAGTAGTTCTGAAACAAGGCCACCCGGTCGTCGCGGAATTCGCGGCGGGAGTAGATCCACTGCCACCATGCGGGCCTCTCCTTCAGCGTGTACAGATCGTCCTTCTCGATGGACTCGGTACCGGCCGGGATGGGGTCCTCGATCAGCAGGTAGCTCCAGTCGCCGCCGGACAGTTGAAGCCGGACGGCGAGCACATCGCCCGGCGCCAGCGAGACCGTCCCGCCAAGAGGCTCCAGCCGATGCACGATCTTCTCGCCCTGCTGCTCCGGAACCAGGCGGAAGTACTCGCGGGAAATGTTGAGCGCCACCGATCCGGTGCGCGCGAGCTTTGCTTCGGTCGAGTAGTAGTCGCCCCGGGCAGACCAGTAGAGCCGGCCTTCGCCCGTCTTGGTGATGCGCACCCGATTGCCGCCGGGCGCAAGCTCGGCCGAGGGAAACCGCAGCGGCGCCGAGTCCGGTTTCAACGCATCCTGGGCGGTAAAGCGCCGGGTGAGCACCTGCTTGCCATTCAAGGAGACCGTGATCGCGAAGTTGGGCTGCAGTTCGCCGCTCGCGCGCAGGTAATCGGTGAGGCCGTAGACCACCATCGCCGTCTGCTTGGTCGACCGCCAGTAGTAGCCTTCATCGCGATGGCTGGCCAGCCAATGCGCCGCCTTGGCAATCAGGGGACTGGCGGCCTTGTGGCGCACCAGCAGCTTCAACGCGAACGCCGTGGCTTCCGTCGTCGTGTCGCCGTGGAAACCCATGAGGTGGTCCTGGTCGACGGGCCAGAACGCGTCCTGCTCGTCGGATTTGGCTTTCGATTCCACGAGCGAGAGCGTCTCGGCGAGGCGCGAGTCGCCCGCCGCCGCGAAGGCGTGGCCGATCAGGGCCGTCCCGTAGGAGGTCATGTCTCCGCGTTTGCTCCAGGCCAGATCGAGGCCCTTTGCGTCCACCGCGCCGCTCGCCCCGATGGCGTAGGCGACATAGGCGCGGAGATCGGGGTGCAACTCAACCTTCGGTTCGAGTTGCTGCTTCAGCCAGGTGCGGCCTCGCTCCAGGACCTCGTCACGCACGGGATAGCCTGCAGCCTTCGCCTGGGCGATCCCGGAAACGACGTACGCCGACATGAACGGGTGGCTGGGATCGTCGTGCCACCAGCCCCATCCGCCATCCTCGTGCTGGAAGTCGTAAAGCCGGTCGAGCCCCGCCCGCGTCTTCTTCAACAAATCCGCCGCATCGACCTTGGCGGGAATGTTGAGTTCCTTGAGCGTTTGCGACACGATGACGTTCGGCAGGAAACTCGACATCGTCTGTTCCGTGCAGCCGTACGGGAAGCTCGTCAGGTACTCAAGCGCGCCGAAGATCGTGCCTGCAATAGACGGACTGAGGCTCACTTCCAGGGTCCGCGACGCCGGATCGATTTCGGTGGGGAAGGCAAGATCCGCCGCCGCTTCGCCGGAGGGGGCGTCGACGCTTCCGTTCTTCGCCATGGACAGCCGCACGCCAAACGGCTTCACGGGCAGAGTGATTTCCATGGCGTCGGACTCTTCGTCGGTCAGCGCCTTGCCCGTGAGCTTCGCCTCGCCGATCGAATACGCCCGCAAACGCCAGTCGAGCTTAACGTCGGCGCCCGCGGCCACGGGGACGTCCCTGGTCGCGCCCTCCAACATCTCGACCCCTTCAACTTCCAGGGACACGCGGGCCGTCTTGTCGTTCTTCAGGTAGTTGTGGACCAGCACCGAAATGGTGACATCGTCGCCCTTGGTGAGGAAGCGCGGCGTGGAAAGCCGCAGCATCAGGTTCTTGCGCACGATGGTCTTGTTGATGGCCGCTCCGGCCATGGTGTCGCGCGTGATGCCGCGGGCGGTGGCCCTCCACGTGGTGAGGGAATCGGGGAACTGGAATCGGGCTTCGGCTTTCCCGGCCGCGTCCGTGATCAACGCCGGCGTCCAGTAGATCGTGTCCGGAAACGCTTTACGAACCTTCGGCCGGATCAGCGTCTCCGGTTTGAGTTGGGCCAGACTGGCGCGCCGGAACTGAGCCAGCGGCATCGTGCGCTTGCCCGCTTCGCCCTGGAAATAGTAGCTGAGCGACGATTGCGTATTCACGCGGTTCGGCGCGGTGCCGTAAAACGCCTTGAAGATGTCCCCCGCCGCATCCGGACGGATCGCGTAAATCGCTTCGTCGACCACGCCCAGGCTGATCTCCGCGCCCGGGACCGCCTGCCCTTGCGGGTCCTTGGCGGTCACTCGATACACCGCCGCTTCGCCAGGCTTATATTCCTTCTTCGACGGCTCGACCTCGAGTTGTAGAGCCTTGGCGGCCGCAGGCACAGTGACCTTCTTTGTACCCTGAAAGACCTGGTTGTCCTTGACGAAGACCGCGCTCACGTAGAAGTTGGGCGCATACTCCGGGCGGATGGGAACATTCACCGTGATCGCCGCGCCATCGGCTTTCAGCACTTGGCGCGTGTAGAGTTGCTGGCCTTCCGCGGTGATGAGCACGCGAGCGCCCGCCACCCCGTTCACGACCAGCACCTTGGCGACATCGCCCGGCTTGTAGGTCTTCTTGTCGGGTACCAGCGTGATGCGTTGCTGCGAGCCGCCCGTCCACCACGCCCCTCCGGGAGCGGTCACCCACAACCAAGCCGAGTCCTGCACATCGCGGCCCTCCGGCGTGTGAGCGACTGCCAGGGCCGAATACGATCCCCCCTCCGTGACGCTGAAGCTGACCGTGGCCTGTCCGTTCGCGTCCGTACGCGTTTCGGCCGATCCGGTCTCGGAGCGCGTTCTCTCGCGCCACTGTTCCCGGCGAAGGGTGACCTTGACCTGCGCCTGCACGGGATTTCCGTCGTAGTTGCGCGTCTCGATCTGAAAGACCGCTTTCTCCCCTTGCGAATAGACATACTGCACTGGCTGAACGTGAACCAGGAAACTGCCGTGGGTGGCGATGACCCCGGCGGCGCCGCTGATCTCGCGATTCGAGGCGTCCGTGACCCGCGCCTCCACGCGGTAGCGCATGTCCTGGTTCTTTTCGGAAACGACGGTGGGGATCCGCACGGTCAGCTTGCCGTTTTCATCCAACTGGCCCTGCTGTTCAAGAATCTGCTCGCGCTCGCCGTAGTAGTTGTCGTCTCCCTCCGCGCCGCCATCCTCCGGATCCTCGGCATACAGCGGGAACCAGTAGCGCTGGCGATGAACCACGTAGGTCACCTTGGCGCCCTTCACCGGCTCGCCGAAGAAGTATCGCGCGCTGATGCTGGCGGCGATCTCCTCGCCTTGGAGCACCCGCGCTTTCTCCGCGGTCACGCGAACCTCGTATTCCGGCTTCTTGTACTCTTCCACCTGAAATCCGGCCGCCTGCGGGAACTCGCCTTGGAAGATCTGCAGCGAGTAGTAGCCCAAAGCCGCCTCGCGAGGAACGGCAAACTCGCCCGACACCGTACCCATCGCGGAGAACGTCACGTCCTTGCGAAACACGGTATTGCCCTCGGGGTCGTTGATCTCCACGCGGGCCTGCCGGCCGGCGGGTAACTGATAGCCCGACGCGGTCTGCTTGCGCTGGATCCCCTTCCAATAGACCGTATGGCCGGGCCGGTAGATGGGGCGATCCGTGTAGACATACCCGGTCGAGAAATGTCCGGGATCCTGTCCCAGGTTCCACGCATACAGGTTGCTGATCGCGAAATCGTCGCCCTTGCGGGCCAGGACGAGCGTTTCGCCCGGATCGGGGTCCTGCAATCGGGTCTCGGCCAGGCCGTCCTGATTGGTGGTGGGCCGCGCGACCTCCTGCTTCTTCGACCACACATACAGCGGGCAGTCGCGAACCGGCTCGCCCGATTGCCGGTTTGCCGCGTAGGCCAGAATCACGCCAGGCGCGCTCTTGGTAATCACCGCCAGATCCGTGATCAGCACTACCGTGTACGCTCGGAGATCGGAGTGCACGGCTTCTACCAGGTAGAGGCCTTTTTCGGTGACATTGATGGGCACCACCTGCGATTCCCATCGCCGCTTCGTAGAGATGGGCTGCTTCCACACGGCGACTACCTGCCGCGGATTCAGCAGCGGCACGCCGGTGGCATATTGGGCGACATTGGGCAGCGGCTGCTGTTCGCGGCGCGCCGACCACGTGCGGATGGTTTGACGCGAATCAGCGCTGAATTGCTCGCGGAAGGCGTCGCGGACGCGGGTGCGCCATCGTCCCTTGAACGAATGAAACCGTTCGATCCACGTAGGCTCACCCTTTGTGGCGGGCGCTTCGCCCTCACCGAAGCGGTGGACGTTTTCGAGCTTCTGGAAAAACTTGATCGGGTCGTTGACGCGATACACGCGGAATTCGAGCCCGCTGACATTGTTGGCCCACATCTGGATGGAGGGCGCCTCGCCCGGCGCCCACGTTTTGCCGCTCGACAGGGAAAAGTAGGGGCGTTGTTCCTGGGCGACCGACGGCAGCAGGGTCAACAGGGCGAGCGATAACAGGAATCGACGGCGCATGGTTTAGTCCGATTCGCGAAGAATGTTCCAACGATAGACGCCCAGGAAATTCCCGTTGCCGGGGAGGGGCCGCCAGCGGGGCGAGGGATGGCGGCCCAACTCGTCGACGGATGGCCGCCGGATTTCTCCCGGATCCTTTCCCAGCGGGCCGGTATGATAAACGATCCACTGCCCGGAAGGTTCGAAGTGGCTCGCGCCCAGGTAGATCATCGCATGGTAGGGGAGGTTCTGCTCGATCTGGCGGTAGAACAGAAGGTCGCCCGGCTTTGCGCGGCGGAGGTCGCGGGAGACGAAGTGCGTGTTGAAGCGCCGCAGGTGGTCGGCGTCGGCAAACTGGGCGAAGGACGTTTCCACATCGGAGGGCTCGAACGGGCCCGGCGAGAGACGGAACAGGCCGGCGCCGAGCGGAGTGTTCGGATTTTGATACTTGGCGATCGACCCGTCGGGCAGCATGGAGTTGAGGGCCATTTCAGACGCCCAGGCGCTGTCGTGTCCCTTCAGCGACTCGCGGTAGGCAAAGCGCAACAGCGCGGCGCAGTCGGCGATCTCGGTCCGCAAGGCGCCGGGCGGCACGGCGTATTGCGATTCGGCGAGAAAGGTGAACCAGCGCCGGAATCCGCGGCGGTCGTGTTCGGTGTCGAGTTGGAGGCAGGCCGGCATGCCGTCGCCGTCCGCGTCGCTCCAGTCATCGAATGCGGAGGAACGGGCGGTTGCGTTCACGGCCGTTGGGGGGCCTGCCGAGGGATAGAATTCCCAGACCAGAACAACGGCCAGCGCCAACCCGATCAGGCCGCTGGTGGACCGCCCAAGCACAGCGTCATTCTAGCAGTGGCGCCGGGCGTCGCCCGCATGCCTGCGTCCAGAATGGCTGCGACTGGTCTCCCGGCCCTTCTTCACCTCGGCAACAGACGCGACAAGTGATCGACCAGCACCAGTTCGGTGGACTGGCTCTTCAGCCGGGGATACAGAACCCATTGCCGCGAAATAGATAAGGCATCGCCTCCGTGAGCCCGTGCATTCGCCAGCACGGTGCGGGTCGTGTTGCGAGCGAAGTCGAAGAAGTGGATCGGAGCGGGCTTGGGTGCGACGTCGGGGATGAAGAAAATCCCATCGGCGGCAACATCAAATGCGCGCGCCCGCACCCTTTCCAGGACGCGGTGTTCCGCTCCGCCGGATGCGGGCACGCGCAACACTTCACGTCCGCGCGAATAGTAGATCCAGCGGCCGTCCGGCGACTCGATCGGCGACCCACCGCCTTCGCGGGTCAGTTGGACCGGTTGCCTGCCTTCGGCATCGATCGACCAAACCTGCATGACCCCGCCTCGCGCCGAGCTGAAGTAGATTCTTCGGCCGTCGTGCGACCAGAACGGTTCGGCGTCCTCGGCGGGATCGGTGGTCAATCTGGAGGGCGGACCCCCGTCAGGAGCGACGGAGAACAAATCCACGTTCCCGTTCACCAGCGCGTGAAAGGCGATCCTGCCGCCGTCCGGCCGCCATGAGGGAGCGCCGGTCTCGGGTCCTCGGATCGAGGTGATCGCCACCGCGTTCCGGCCGTCGGCGTCGGCGACCGAGACCTCCGGATACCCGCTTTCCCGGGAAACAAAGGCGATGAGCGTCCCGTCCGGCGAGAAACGCGCCTGGTGTTCCCACCAGGGAGAGTCCAGCACGGGAAAGGACGCGCTTCCGTCGACCCGGGCCCGCCAGACATCCAAATCGACCTGGATTCGCGAATACAGGAGACGGTCGCCCGTGCGGGGCACACTTGGGTTGAAGGCTTCGTCACCGAACGGAAGCGGCTGGACCGACGAGGCCCGCAAGCCGGACAACCGAACCATCCACAGCCGCCGGCGCTCGTTCCCGCAAGAGTAGATCAAGGCCTTGCCATCCGGCGTCCAGGAGTGGCCCCATACCTGGGAGTGGTGATCGGTGAGCCGCACCGGTTCCTGAACAGGACGAGCGTCGCCATCCAGGGGGACGACGTAGAGTTCATTGGTGGACGAGGAGGACTGGCGGACAATGGCCAGCCGGCGGCCATCCGGGGAGAAGGCAGGGGCACCGTCGCCGGGGGTTCCCGCCAATGGGGCGGAGACCTTGCGCGTTTCCCCGCTCACCACCATGGCGATATGGATCTCGTAGGGGTCGCCCTCGTTTTGCCGGCGCAAGATGGCAAGGTAGCGCCCGTCGGGGGACCAGGACTGCGCGTTCTCGGTCAAGCCGTCCGCCAACAGCCGCTCGCCGCTCGCATCCGCGCGGGCCAGGAACACGCCATTGCGTCCCTTCGCGTAGTTACGCGTGAAGGCAAGCTGCCGTCCGTCCGGCGACCAGACCGGATTGCCGTCGAAATGGGGCTGGGAGGTCAAACGGTGAAGCTGAGGGCCGCCCAGGTCTTTCCAATAGACGTCGTAGTTGTCGTTCTTCGCGCCCGCCCAGGTGTAGGCGAATCGACGACCGTCCGGTGAGAACGCCAACCCGCTGACGGGCGCACCTTCGGTTCGCATCACGACCATTACGGTAGCCTCGGCCGGGCGACGCAAAAGCCCCACTCCCACGACGGCGGCTAAGCTGGCAGCCAGCCCGCCCACGATCAGTCCGGTTCGGAGACGTGACCGGTTGGAACGCGTCGCGGCCGGCGCCGGAATCGCCGTCGCGCCAACCCCTTGGCCGGAGCCGGATTTCTCGAGCCGGTCGCGGCGGCCCGCGTACCATGCATCCAGTTCGTCTGTGTATGCGTATGCGGTCCCACGCCGGTCGTGAACATGGCGGTGAATCGGCATGCTCTCCGATTGTTCCCAGCGCTGGACGGTGCGAACTGACCGGCCGAAGTACGCCCCTATCTCCTTCCAGGAGTTGAGACGTCTCGATGGCGAACTGAGGGTGGGATTCATGCTCCAGCCTCGGGTCCTCATTCTAAACCTGGAGCAGGGATAACGTCAAAATGCGACATCGTGAGTGCGACATCGTGAGACGCAGACGGGCTGTCGCATGTTGTCGTCTGTACTTGGCAGTGCTGCCTGAGTAGGATAAATCCGTCTTCCCCAGCGGCGCTTCTGGCAAGATTCTCACAGTGAAGCTTGCTAAGCGAACTCTGGACATGAAGGGATATCGATGATGCGAACATTTCTGAGACGGCTGATGCTCGTAGCGGCCACGGCGGGCGTCGCCAACCTGAGCGCACAGCCCTTCGCCACGGGGCTCCAGTTTCCGCAGCGGCTGCTGTTCACTCCCGCCGGCAATCTGCTGGTCAGCGAGGGCGGCACGCCGGAGCCGAACTCTGGCCGTGTATCACTGGTGGACCGCAGCGGCAACCGGCGGAGCCTGCTCGAAGGCTTGCCTTCCGGTCCAGCGCATTTCACGTTTCCGTTCGGGCCTACCGGAATGGCGCTAGATGGGCGGACGCTGTATCTGCTCATTGGTGAGGGCGACCTGTTTGCCGGTTCGCCCCCGAACTTCGGCATTAATTTTAACGGTCCGTCGTCGCCGATCTTCAGTTCGATTCTAAAGATCCAGTTCAGCCGCGACCCCGACGAGATCCAGGCGCCCTTCCGGCTGACCTCCGTTAGTCACTGGGCACTGCTCGACGGGTGGGATGAGCGTTTTGAAAACGGCGCCGGTGACCGCGTGACCGTTCAGTTGCTGACGGCCTTTCGCCCTCTCGTGCGAAACGTGCTCGGAGGTGGGGAGAGGGTGCGGCAGTCGGATCCAAACTCGGTTGTGTTGGACGGGAGCAAGCGGTACCTGTATGTCTCCGACTCAGGCGGAGAGACCATCTCCAGAGTGGACATCACCACGGGCCGCGCTCTGACGGTGATTCGTTTTGAGCCACACCGGCGGGCAACCCCGGCAGGAACGGTTCTGGTGGACAATGTACCGACCGGGCTTTGCTGGTCAGGGGAGAGGCTGTTGGTGGGGTTTCTCTCGGGCGGCCCGTTTCCGGCGGAAGAAGCGTCGGTATCGGCGGTCGATCCGGTCTCCGCAACGACGGCGCTCTTCGCCGGCGGTCTGACGGCGGTCACCGACATCGCCTGCATCCGCGGGAGTGGCGGGGGGCCGGGCGTGGTCGCCGCCGAGTTCACAACGGGCCAGGGGCCGAGCGGGCGAATCAAGGTCCATGACGGCAGTACGAGCCGGATTGTGGCCTCCGGAATCCAGGCCCCGACTGGAGTGGCGGTGGACCCTCGCACCGGCGAAGTCTATGTCGCCGGCCTGGGAGGGGTGATCTTGCGGTTGCCGGCGCCGTAGTCGCGCCAAAGGGGAACGAACGTTCCCGTGCACGCTGGAAGCGTCCGCCACCCGATTATAATTGCCTCTCCACGGCGGGGATGGTTGACTACGGGGTTAGACGAAGCCCGGTCCGCGCGTAGTCGAGGCACCGCCGCACGTTCTGTTCTTCGATCCGAAGGACGCCTTGTGAGTCGAGTCCATCGATTCTGGGCAATTGCGCCGCGCCGCGCTCGGAGACCAGGCGCAAAACGCGGGCCAGATACCGGCCGTTTCTCTCCGGAAACGTCGCCCAATACTTCTCTGTCAGACACGGGATGCGCAACGGATTCCGGGTGATCATTTCGAGCGTCATCCGCGTCTTCGGACGCTTTCCCCGGATCGTCTGAATCATGCGCGCCAGATCGAGGAACCCCTCGCCGAAGGGAACTTCCGACAGCAGGAATCCGTCCCGGTCCGCGCTGACCCCCATGTCCTTTACGTGGGTCGACATTGCATACGGAGCGAGGGCCTCGACCACCTCCATCGGATCGTCGAGCAGCGAGAGGTTGTTGCCCGTGTCGAGACAGACGCCCAGGTACTCGCTCGAATACTCTCGAAGCAGCGGCACGAACTCCTCCGCCGTCCAATCCTTGTGGTTCTCCACGGCCAGCGGAAGGCGATGCCTTTCCGCCAGCGGCACGGCCAGCCGCAGCGACTTTTTCGACTCGGCGACGAAGGCCCGCCACTCGTCGAGCGTCGCGAATGTCTCGTACCGCCGGCCACCCAGACACGCGGTGCGCACGCATGAGGCCCCCGCCGCCTTCGCGGCCTGGAGCGCCCCCTCGAACGCCGCCACATCATTCTTCGGCAGCGAGGCCATGACCTCGAAGTACATGCCGTTCTGGTCGAGGCGGGCGCGCAGACGCCGGAGGTAGGCGGCTTCCATGGAACTGAGCGAAGCCTGAATGCCGCCCGCGCCAAGATGGTGGCAGCGATCGAGGAATTCGATTGTGTCCCGGGGCTTCCAGCCGGTCATGTACGACGTCGAGGCAATGCCCATGCCGGTGCGAAGCGGCGGGTCCGCGGCGGCAACTCCAGCGGCGGCGAGAAAGAAACGTCGGGTCATGGCGGCCTCCTCCTACACGGTGACGAGAGAGCGCAGCACGCTGTCCCAGGGTTTGCGGTACGGCCGCACCAGCATCGCCGCGGCTTCCCGGTCGCCCAGGACCTGCTGCGATTCGGGATCCCAGCGGATCTTGCGGCCGGTGCGCAGCGACAGGTTGGCCAGATGGCAAGCGACCGCGGTCTGATGGCCGTCCTCGACATCGGCGATGGTCCGCTGGCGCGACTTCAGGCAATCGAGAAAGTTGCGGACATGCCGGTCAAACTGTTCATCGGAGGAGCCCGGCTCTTTCAGCGCCTGGGTCCAGGGCGCCGGGACCACTTCGGTTCGCTTCGGGCCTCCCGCCGGGTGGCCGGTAAACACGGGAATCAGGCTGGCCGGGTCGACCTTCAGGTCGGCGTGGACCTGGTAGCCGTCGCGGCCGATCGTGAGACTGCCCTTGTCGCCGAAGAACTCGAGCCCCACGCCCGCGCGGCGCCCGGCGCTCGCTTCGCGAATCGAATACAGCATCGTGAAGCCCGGATACTCGAAGAGCCCGTCCTGCGTATCGGGCGTCTCGCCGTTATCTTTGAGGGCCAGGCGCCCTCCGCTGGAGGCGACCGCGTTGGGCCCCTTGACGTTCATGTACCACTGCACGATGTCGATCTCGTGCGCGGCGAGGTTGGTCATCTGGCCGCCCGAATAGTCCCAGAACCAGCGGAAATGATAGAGCGAGCGCTGCGGATTGTACGGCCGTGCGGGCGCCGGTCCCAGCCACAGATCGTAGTCGATGTCGCCCGGCGTTGGCGAGTCCGGCGGAGTGCCGAAGCCCGGCGTGATGTTGCGGAAGGAGGCTGCGCGTGCCGCGTGGACCTTGCCAATGTGGCCGCCGCGAACCAGGTCCATCGCCTTGCGATAGTGCCGTCCCGATCGCTGCTGCGTCCCCACCTGCACGACCCGTTTGTATTTGCGCGCGGCCTGAATCATCCACTGGCCTTCGCGCACGAACAGCGTCATGGGCTTTTCGACATAGACGTCCTTGCCGGCGGCACAGGCCATGATCGTCATCAAGGCGTGCCAGTGATCGGGCGTGGAGACCACCACGGCGTCGAGTTCTTTGTCATCGACCAGTTTGCGGAAATCCCGCTACGCGCGCGCACGTCCGCCGCACGCGGCGACCCCTTGTTCCAGGCGCGGCTGATAGACGTCGGACATGGCGGCGAGGTCGACGTCGCGCTGGTTTCTGAAATCGTGGACGTGCCGCGCTCCGATCAGGCCATAGCCGATGAACCCGACCTGTACGCGGTCATTGGCTCCCAGGATGCGTCGATAGGAAAACGCGCTCAGTGCGCCCAAAGCCCCCCGGCGGCTGACTTGCATGGGTAGATTATGGCGCGGTTCCGGCGGTACCGCTAGCGGGGGCCGAGTGGCCCCGGGCGACAAACACCGTCGCCCGGCGCCACTCGATCGGTTATTCCTCCAGAAACGACCGGAGCATCCAGGCCATCTTCTCGTGCTGTTCCATCAGTCCCGTAAAAAAATCCGCGGTCCCGGCATCGCTGTGCGTGTCCTGGGCCGCCGCCACATCGGTGCGCAACTGGCGAATGACCGTCTCGTGGTCAGACAGCAGGTTGGCGAGCATCTCGCCCGAGGCTAACTTCTGGCCGGGCTGCTCCTTCAGGCGCGTCAACGCCGCGAACTCCGCCAGCGTCGCGACCGCCTGCCCGCCCAGCGAGCGGGCCCGCTCGGCGATCGCGTCAATGGATTCGTCCAGGATGTCGTACTGCGCTTCGAAGAACTTGTGCAGGTCGTTGAACCGCGGCCCGGTCACGTTCCAGTGATAGTTTCGGGTTTTGGTGTACAGGATGTACTCGTCGGCGAGGATAGAATTTAGAATGCGGACGACCGCATCGCGCTGGGCGGCGTTGAGTCCAAGGTTGGGTGTCATTATCGTCTCAACAGGTTTGATGCCACCGGCTCGCCGAAGGATGCGTCGACGATGCGGTGGACCGGCGTTCTATCATGACTCTAGAATCCGAGTCAGTCCTTTGCCTGTGGCCCTTCCCACCAACCTGACATCCCGCTGGATCGATCCGGAAATCCTTCTGTCTCAGGTTCGCAACACGGCCCCGTTTCTTGGCCTTCCGGAAACGCCTGTCCCCTCGCGCTCCCGGTTTTGTCCACTGGGTGCGGGGCCGGAGGGATTTCTGTCGATCCTTCACGCGGCCGGGCCAATGGCCGCGCGCACGCCAGAGGAGGATCTCGAAGATTACTTCGCCCTCTGCCTGGCCTGCCACCACGCAACCGTTGCGACGTTTGTCCCGACCGATGTCGACAGCAAAATTCGGGGACACCTGTGGCAGGAAACCCGCTCTCCGGAAGCGTTGCGGCACATGTGCGACCTCGCGATTCAGGCGCTCGAATGGGATCTGAGCGGAGTTTCCCGGAGGGCCGTTACCCTGGACGCAAATGGTCCGGTCAGCGGTCACAACGGAGAGATGCTGAGCGTGCTGGCGGGAGCGCACGGACGATTTCTGGAGATCGGCGATGCCGAATACGCGGGACGAACCGCCGGCGCAATCGACCGGGAACTCCAGCGCGAGGCCGCCGTCTTCGAGGCGGCCGTGCGGACTCCAGGACGCGAAATCGACCTGTTGAAACTCTCCGCAAGCATCACCCACAATCTGGGCGATCTCGACCAGGGGATCGGCTACTGGAAGAAAGACGCCCTTACCGAAGCGTCGCGCCGGCGCTTTCACCGCCTGGCGCACGAGAACTCGAGCGCCTACGCGGGCGCTTTTCAACGCCCGGCCGCACTCTATCGGGAGGCGATGGCAGCCGAAGGCCATCGGCATTACCCGCTTCGCGGCGTCCGCTCATTACGCCAATCGGCGGACCTGCTCCTGCCGATCAGTCCCTTTCTCGACGAGTGGGGCGCGACTGTGGCGACTCATCCCTGCCTTCGCGCCGCCGATCGGGCAGAAGCGTTGGCGGCCCTGGTCACAGGGTGCAGGAAGGTGGCTAACCAGGCTGGCTACTACCGGGCGATCGCCGGATTCGCCGAAGGGTCCCGGAGGAATTTCGAGGAAGCCTCAGGAATGCTGCCGAACGCCGCAAGCCGCGAACTGCGCACGCCGGAATTCCGAAAACGCGTGGCTGTGTCGAGGCGATCCTTCGAGTCGGCATTGGCGAAGAAAGCCAGGGGTGTGGTTGACGGCTATCGCTCGACAGGGCAACTTCGAAAAGGGAACTAAGATCTTAGCTTACACAAGACAAAGCAGTTTGGTGCGGGCGCTCAAAAGGGTGTTAGGGGTGTCAAGCGCCCGCTGTCGTAACGGGGATATGCCAGTAAGACGACTACTGGTATGCAAATGTTACCGGGTTGCAGAATCGCCGAAGAATTTTCCAGGGTTGTGGAGCCCGCGAAATCCTCTTGACTCTCCTCCCAAATGGGACATAGAATAAAAGGCGAACAGATGTGAAACAGAAGGCGGTGCTCGATGACTCATTGTGGTGTTTCCGGCTGGACCCACCCTGATTGGAGCGGGGTCGTCTACCCTGCTCTCAAACCTCGAGGTTTTCATCCCCTGGAGCATCTCGCCCAGACGCTCGATTTCGTCGAGATCGATTGCTCCTTTGACCGGCCGATCCGGCCGGAATTGACGAAGCTTTGGCTCAGGAAGACGCCGGAGACGTTTCGGTTCACGGTTCAAGTCGGCCGGCCGTTCACCACCGAGGGGGTGTTGTGCCCGGCGGATCTCGAAGCGTTCAAGGAAGGGCTTTGGCCGCTGCTCCATTCCGGAAGGTTGGGCTGCCTGCTGCTGCGATTTCCCTGGTCGTTCCGGTTTTCCAAGGAGAATCGGGAGCAACTGATCGAGGTCAGAAAAGCTTTTCACGAGTTTCCGATGGTGGCCGAGTTACGGCATTCCAGTTGGAGTCTCGACGAAGCCATCGGGACGCTCATGGACTACCGGGTGGGGTTCTGCAATGTGGATCAACCGGAAGACGGGCGGGCGATGCCGCCCCGGTCGTATGCGACTTCCGACGTCGGGTACGTGCGCCTGTTCGGCCGCGAAGGAGAACCCTGGTTCGCCGAAGAGAAGAGCCGCGACTATCTGTACAAGCCGCCGGAACTCGGCTTGTGGAAAGCCCGGATCGACCGGATGTCTTCCTACACGAAGGACATCTATGTGAGCTTCGCCAATGCGACGGCGGGCAAGGCCGTCGTGAACGCGCTGCAAATGCGGGCGCTCGTGACGGACCCGACCGCGGTCCCGAAACGGCGTTCGGACCGGACGACGCTGGAAATGCCGCGCCGCAGCCCAGGGGCGCCGATCGTTCGCACCGCCCTGCGTCAACTGGCCTGATTTATAGGTTGCTGTCTCGCGAACCCTGGAATGCGCCGGCGTGGTCGTGCCGGCGCCTCGGCGTGAGGCAGGGACTAAAGTCCCTATGCACGCTGAAGCGTGCGCTACCAGGTTAGCCGCTCATCGCGCCCAGGAACTCGGAGTTGCTGCGGGTCTTGCCGAGTTTGTCGAGCAGCAGTTCCATGGTCTCGACCGGGGAGAGCGGGTTTAGCACCTTGCGCAGGATCCAGACGCGGTTGAGTTCCTCTCGCGGCAGCAACAATTCTTCCTTGCGAGTCCCCGACTTGTTGATGTCGATGGCGGGAAAGACACGCTTGTCCACCAGTTTCCGCTCGAGGTGAATCTCCAGGTTGCCGGTGCCCTTGAACTCTTCAAAGATGACGTCGTCCATGCGGCTGCCGGTATCGATGAGCGCGGTGGCGATGATCGTCAGCGAACCGCCTTCCTCGATGTTGCGCGCCGCCCCGAAGAAGCGCTTGGGGCGCTGCAGCGCGTTCGAATCGACGCCGCCCGAGAGGACTTTGCCTGAGGGCGGCACGATGGTGTTGTACGCGCGCGCCAGTCGCGTGATGGAGTCGAGCAGAATCACCACGTCCTTCTTGTGCTCGACCAGGCGCTTGGCCTTCTCGATGACCATCTCCGCCACCTGCACGTGGCGCGTTGCCGGCTCGTCGAATGTCGACGAGATCACTTCGCCGCGCACGCTGCGCTGCATGTCGGTGACTTCTTCGGGGCGTTCGTCGATCAACAGCACGATCAGAATCACCTCGGGATGGTTCATCGTGATCGAGTTCGCAATCGACTGCAGCAGCATCGTCTTGCCCGTGCGGGGAGGCGATACGATCAGTCCACGCTGACCCTTTCCGATCGGCGTCAGCAAATCCATGATGCGGCCGGAGAAATTGTCCTTGGCGGTTTCCAGGCGTACCCGCTCGTTGGGATAGAGGGGCGTGAGGTTATCAAAGAAGATCTTGTTGCGGGCTTCCTCCGGCGGTTCGAAGTTGATGGCGTCGACCTTGATGAGCGCGAAGTAGCGCTCACCTTCTTTCGGCGGACGGATCTGGCCGGAAACCGTATCGCCGGTGCGCAGATCGAATCGCCGGATCTGGGAGGGCGACACGTAAACGTCATCAGGACCGGGCAGGTAGTTGTACTCGGGCGCGCGCAGGAAACCGAAGCCGTCGGGGAGGCATTCGAGCACACCCTCGGAGAAGATCAGACCGGCCTTCTCGGCCTGGGTCTGGAGGATCTTGAAGATCAACTCCTGCTTCCGCAAACCAGCGGCGCCGGCCACTCCGAGATCTTTGGCGATCTGGTTCAGCTTCTGGATACTCATATCCTTCAGCTCCACCAGATCCAGCGTGGGTGTACCGTTCTTGGCCTGAGCCTGCTGCCCCTTGCGCCGATGTTCGGCCCGGCTTTCCGGGGGCTTGGACTCGGGCGGGCGGACGTCGCCGGCCTTTGCCTCGGCGGGCTTGGCCTCGACGGCTTTGGCATCCGCCTTGACGTCCGTAACCGCCGGCTTGGGCTCGGGCGGTTTCGCCTCCGGGAGCTTGCCGTCGCCCGACTTGGCTTCCAGGGTCTTTTCCGGTTTTTCGGCGGGTTTTTCCGACTGGGCTGCGGGCGTAGTTACGGCCTGTCCTTTGTTTTCGCTATCACTTGCCAAAGTTCCCTCACTCCCCGGCCGGTCACGGCCGAGAACAACAGCGGCTCGGGTTGGATCCGTTTCAAAACGGCGATGGCCGCGTGCTGCTCCGATTGATTCTTCCACTTATCCGCCTTGGTGGCGACAGCCACGAACGGGCGGCCGTGAAACTCCAGCCAGCGCTTCAGTTCGAGATCCGTCTCGCCCCATCCGCGCCGGGCGTCGAGGACCATCACGCACAGCGCCAGAGTGGCCCTCTCCAACAGATAACTTTCAATGAGCTGTTTCCACGCAAGAGATTTCTCGCGGGAGACCTTTGCGTACCCGTAGCCGGGAAGGTCCACGAAATGCAAGTCCCGATTGACGCGGTAGAAATTCAGCGCCTGCGTGCAACCTGGTTTGCTGCTGGTAAAAGCCAATCCCGGCCGCCCCAGCAGGGTGTTAATGAGGCTGGACTTCCCGACGTTACTTCTACCTAAAAACGCGACCTCCGGCAGCCGCCCCTCGGGGAACTGCCAGGGAGCGGCCGCGGTAATAACAAATTCTGCTTCCAATTCCCACCGCTAGTGCGTTACGTCGTCCGCCGGTTGGGTCGCCAACTCCACGGCCGACGGTGGGGCCGCACCGGTAATCGCCGTCAATTCCCGTTCCAGCGCCAGCTTCAACACCTCGTCCATCGATTCAACGAAATGGAGCTTCATCACGGCGCGGATGTTCTCCGGAATATCGGGCAGATCCTTCTGGTTATCCTGCGGCAGGATTGCCTCATGAATACCATGCCTGTGCGCCGCAAGCAACTTTTCCTTCAGTCCGCCAATCGGAAGGACCTTGCCCCGTAAGGTGATTTCCCCGGTCATGGCGACATCGGCCCGCACGGGAATCTTGGTCAGCGCGCTCACGATTGTGGTGGCAATCGTAATTCCGGCCGACGGGCCATCCTTGGGGATCGCCCCTTCCGGAACGTGCAGATGGACATCGAGGCTCCGGTAGAAGTCCCGCGCCAATCCCAACTGCTGCGCCCTGGAACGAATATAGCTCATGGCAGCCTGGGCGGATTCCTGCATGACGTCGCCCAGTTTTCCCGTGATGGTCAACTTGCCCCGGCCCTCCATCAGCGTGGCCTCGGTCGTCAGAATCTGGCCCCCGACCTCGGTCCAGGCCAGCCCGACCGCCGCTCCGATTTCGTTGGTCTTGTCCGCCTGCAGGTCGCGGAACCTCATCGGCCCGAGCAGATCCGCAAGGCTTTCGGCGTTGATGACCACCTTTTCCACCTTGGTCTTCTCGGCGGAAGAATCGGCATTGACTACGCGGCGCGTGATCTTGCGGCAGACGTTGCCGATCTCGCGCTCCAGGTTGCGCACTCCGGCTTCGCGTGTGTATCCCTGAACCAAACCCTGCAACCCGGCATCGAGAAATTCAATCTGATCGTTGGAGAGTCCGGTCTGCTCCATCTGCTTGCGGACCAGGAACCGCTTGGCGATTTCCATCTTCTCGAGTTCGGTATATCCCGAGAGCCGGATCACTTCCATGCGGTCTGTCAGGGCCGGCGGAATCGTGTGCATCACGTTTGCCGTGGCGATGAAGAACACCTGGCTCAGATCGTACTCGACGTCAAGATAGTGATCGACGAACATGAAGTTCTGCTCGGGGTCAAGCACCTCGAGCAGAGCCGCGGACGGGTCGCCGCGGAAGTCCATCGACATCTTGTCGACTTCATCCAGCATGAACACGGGATTCCGCGTGCCGGCCTTCTTCATCATCTGGATGATCTGGCCGGGCAGCGCGCCGATGTAGGTGCGGCGGTGTCCCCGGATTTCGGCCTCGTCCCGCACCCCGCCGAGCGACATGCGAACGAACTTCCGTCCTGTCGCCTTGGCGATCGACATGCCGAGCGAGGTCTTGCCTACGCCAGGCGGTCCGACAAAGCACAGGATCGAGCCCTTGGGGTTCTTCACCAGGCGGCGAACAGCGAGGAACTCGAGGATGCGTTCCTTGATCTTCTCCAGGCCGTAATGATCCGCTTCCAGCACCTTTTCGGCGTGCGGCAGTTCGCGAATCTCTTTTGACTTCTTCTTCCACGGCACGGCGAGCAGCCATTCGAGATAGTTGCGCGACACGGTCGACTCGGCCGACATCGGCGGCATGTTCTCCAGGCGCTTCAACTCGGCCACTGCCTTGTCGTGAGCGTCCTTGGTCATGCCGGCCGCTTCGATCTTCTTCTTCAGTTCGTCGATCTCGCTCTTTTCGCCGCGGCCCAGTTCCTTCTGGATCGCTTTGATCTTTTCGTTGAGGTAGTATTCCTTCTGCGCGCGCTCCATCTGGCGCTTGACGCGCCCCTGGATGGTGCGGTCGACGTTGAGCTTTTCGATCTCGATGTCGAGTACCTCGGCAATGCGCGTCAGCCTGTCGATGGGATCGAAGATCTCGAGCAACTCCTGCTTCTCTTCGATCGTCAACTGCAGGTTGGCGCCCACGGTGTCGGCGAGTTTGCCGGGATCGTCGACCCGGATGGCCGCGATCATCGTCTCGTAGTTCAGGTTCTGGCTGATCTTGACGTACTGCTCAAACAGCGAGGTGACCCGGCTGACCAGCGCATCCAGTTGCGGCCCCGTTTCCACCTTGTAGTTGAACGTGCGCACGACGGAGCGAAAGAATCCCTCATCGTCGTTTACGGAGACGATCTTTGCCCGCTCCACGCCTTCGACAAGCACCTTGATATTGCCGTCCGGCAGTTTCAGGCTCTGGACGATGTTCACAATGGTGCCCACCTGGTAAATCTCGTTGGGCTTGGGCTCGTCCACTGACGCGTCATGCTGCGTGGCGAGAAAGATCTTCTTGTCTCCCGCCAGCGCCTCCTCGAGCGCGCGAACGCTCGACTCACGCCCGACCACGAACGGCGTCATCATGAACGGAAAGATGACCACGTCCCGGATGGGCATCATGGGCAACCGCTTGGTATCCGACTTTTCCTTCGATGTAAGCATGGTTGAAGAACCGGTGTTCGCGCGGAGACGACGAACGATGGAACGGACTTACGCGGCCCGCTCCGCTGCTTCTGGGCCGCCGTTGACGGGGGTCTTATCCCGCTTTCTCGAGAAGCGTCAGGTTGATCTTCTGCGCGAGAACCATCTCTTTAGTCACCTGGAACTCACGCACCTTCTTATATGATGGCAGATAATACATCAGGTCGAGCATCAGATCTTCCAGGATCATCCGCAGACCGCGAGCGCCCACTTTTCGTTCCATGGCGAGCATGGCGATTGCCTCAAGGGCGTCGTCGGTAAACCGCAACCGCACGTTCTCGTACTCGAACAGCTTCTGATATTGACGGATGATCGCGTTCTTCGGCTTCGACAGAATTTGAATCAGAGCACTCTTGTCCAGATCTTCCAGCACGGCCACGACCGGCAGGCGGCCGATGAACTCCGGGATGAACCCGAACTTGATCAGGTCGACCGGTTGGATCTGCTCGAGCAGGTTGATGTCGCGCCTGCCGCTGATGCCCACGGCTTTCTGAGCGTCCTTCTGGCGGTCTTCCTCATTGAGGAACCCCATGGACTTCTTGCCCACGCGCCGCCCGACGACCTTCTCCATCCCCACGAACGCTCCGCCGCAGATGAACAGGATGTTCGTGGTGTCGACCGGAGTGAATTCCTGGTGGGGATGCTTGCGCCCGCCCTGGGGCGGCACGTTGGCCACCGTCCCTTCCAGGATCTTGAGCAGAGCCTGCTGGACGCCCTCTCCCGAGACATCGCGGGTGATCGACGGATTCTCGTCCTTGCGGCAGATCTTATCGATTTCGTCGATGTAAATGATGCCCTGCTGGCAGCGCTGCACGTCGCCGTCGGCGGCCTGCAGCAGCTTGAGGATGATGTTTTCGACGTCTTCGCCGACGTAACCCGCCTCGGTCAGCGTGGTCGCGTCCACGATCGCGAAAGGTACGTCCAGGATCCGTGCCAAGGTCTGGGCGAGCAGCGTCTTGCCGGTCCCGGTGGGGCCGATCAGCAGGATGTTCGACTTCTGCAATTCCACATCGCCTGCTCGCAGCTTGTTCATGTGGATGCGCTTGCAGTGGTTATACACCGCAACCGCCAGTTTCTTCTTGGTACCCTCCTGCCCGATGACGTACTGATCCAGGTACTCTTTCACTTCCAACGGCTTTGGCAGACGGCTGGGAGGAGATGAGGGGTGGTCGGCCTTGTCGTCTTCCAGGATCGAGTTGCATACGGCGATGCACTCGTCGCAGATGTACGCCCTGGGGTAATCGCTGGGGGAGGAGATCAGCTTACCGACGACGTCCTGGCTCTTGTGGCAAAACGAACAGCGCAGCGTGTCATCCGACCCGGTACGTTTCACACATTTTTCTCCTGGACTTTCGCCCCCATAGGATCAGTCGGGAATGCGCCCCTGGTTCCCATCTTACCCCGAATGGACCGTCTTTATTATCCCTAAGTATCGAAAGTGAAGTCAAAGAGCCTTCCGCACAGGTTTAACACGCCTGCAGCCGCGACTTTCGTAGGAAGTTCCCCCTAGCAGGATGCCGATTAAGGCCAACTCGGCTTGCCCGCGCCGATCACCCTGCCAGCCCATGGAACGGAATCAATGCCGGTCAATGATGGCGTCGACGATGCCGTAGTCCTTCGCCTCCTGAGCGCCCATGATGTAGTCCCGGTCCACGTCTTTGGATACCTTTTCGATCGTCTGGCCCGTATGCTTGGACAGGATCGCGTTGGTGATCTCCCGCATGCGGAGGATTTCCCGCGCGTAGATGTCGATGTCGGCCGCCTGGCCCGACAGCCCGCCCATGGATGGCTGGTGAATGAGGACCCGGGAATTCGGCAGGACGAACCGCTTGCCCTTGGCCCCCGCCGCCAGCAGGAGCGCCGCCATCGACGCGGCCTGGCCAATGCAGATCGTGCTCACGTCCGGCCGGATGAACTGCATGGTGTCATAGATGGCCATCCCGGCCGTAATCGAGCCGCCCGGCGAATTGATGTACAGGAAGATGTCCTTCTCCGGCGTCTCCGCCTCCAGAAACAATAGTTGCGCCGTCACCAGGTTGGCAACGTGGTCTTCAATCGGCGTCCCGATAAAAATGATGTTGTCTTTGAGCAGCCGCGAATAGATATCGTATGCCCGCTCTCCTCGCGGCGTGTGCTCCACCACCATGGGTACCAAGGCCATGAGATCCCTTCTTCACTCTTGGATTCGGCGGACCGGCAAAACGCTTCAGCCGAACGGCCCGCCTTTTCGACTAGGCTAGGCCTCCTGGGCAATCTTTCGCGCCCGCTCGAACAGGAAGCTGAGCGTTTTGTGGGCCTGAATCTGAGAGGCGATCCGCCCCAGCGATCCATCCTTCTGGAATCGCATTTTCAACGCCGCCACGGGCTCGCGGTAGCGGCGTGCCAGCCGATCCACTTCGCGGTCCACGTCATCCATGGTCGCATCGATCGACTCGCGCTCGGAGATCTTCGACAGGATGAGCGAAGCCTTGACCTCGCGGATGGCCCGGTCGCGCTGAGCTGCCTTGACCTGCTCCCAGTCCGGCTTCAGCTTGCTCAGATCGTGACCGGCCGAGGCCATTTCCCTCAGCATCTGTTCGAGCCGTATCTTGATCTGCCGTTCGACAAATATTTCCGGAAGCGGAAAATCGTGCGAGTCGACGAGTTTCTCCACGATGGCGTTTTTGGCTTCTTCCTGCGCCTCCGTCTGCCGCTGGGCGTAGATGGTCCTGCGCGCGTTCTCGCGCAACTCCTCGAGGGATTGGAAGTCCCCTACGTCCTTGGCAAACTCGTCGTTCAACTCGGGCACTTCTTTGCGTCGGATACCCTTCACGGCGGCTTCGAAGCGCACGGTCTTGCCCGCCAGCGACGGTTTGCCGAAATCCTCGGGGTAGGTTACGTCAAACTCCTTGGTCTCGCCGGGCGAAACCCCCCGCAGGTTCTCGGTGAAATCGGCGAGTGTATCCTCGCCCGCCAACTGCACCGTCAGTTCGTCCTGGTGGAGAGGCTCGTCCACACCGCTGACACTTTTCATCGCCAGCACCGCGACATCGCCATCCTCCAGCGGCCGCGGGTCGATGTTGACAAACTCCGCATGCTCCTGCCGCATCGCCTGGAGCTTCTGCTCGATGTCCTCGTCGCTCACTTCCGGATCGTTGTAGGTGATTTCGACGTCGGTGTAGTCCCCCAGGTCGAAATCCGGGGTCACTTCGAACTCCGCGGTAAACTCGATCGGCTCGCCTTCCTCGAACTTGACCTTGGTGACGTTCGGTGTATCGGCCAGCTTCAGGTTTTCTTCCTCCACTCGCTGGTGGAGAAACTTCGGGAGAAGATTTTCCAGTACCTTCTGGCGGATGTCGCTCGCGAACTGGCGGCGGACCAGGGCAGGCGGGACTTTACCAGGCCGGAAGCCGGGCAGCTTGGCGCGCTTTTGAAACTCCGCCACCACGCGTTCGGTCTCGCTGTTCGCGTCTTCGACCGGCACGACAATATCGAGCGAATGTTTGCAGCCTTCGATCAAAGCCAACGGGATATCACCTCAGGGATTCTTTCAAGACGGCGTGGCGTGGCGCGGCGAGCTCCGCCCGCGGCGGGTCTACCACCCGGCTGAATACTCATGATAGCAGTGGTTAGCGCCTCGGGATGAACTTCTGGACACGCCAGTTCCGGATCTCGGCCACGTACACCGCCCCTTCCGAATCGACGGCAATGTGGTGCGCAAAATCGAACTTGCCCGGTATCTTGCCGTGCCCTCCCAGCACGCCCTGAATCTGGCCGTCCAGGTTGAGCTTGACCACGCGGTCATTCAGGCCGTCGGCCATGTAAATGGCCTTGTCCCGCGCCGAGTAAGCGAGGCCCCACGGCTGGCCGATATCGCTCCACTTGCTCAGGTACTTGCCCTGCGCATCGAAGATCTGGACCCGCGAGTTGGCCCGGTCGGCGACGTAGACTCTGCCGGCGGGATCGAGACAAACATCGTGAACCAGGTTGAACTCGCCATCGCCGGTGCCCGGCCTGCCCCAATGCCGCTGGTAGACGCCGTCCCGCGAGTACTTCACCACGCGCGTATTCTTGTACCCGTCCGAGATCAGGAAGTCGCCGTTAGGGGTGAACGCGATCCCTGTCGGCTCGTTGAATCCTTCCCTGGCATCGTTGTCCCCGGGCCGCATCCCGCCGAGGAGCATTTCGAGCCGTCCCGCCCGGTCGAACTTCAGCACTTGATGGCCCTTCACGTCCACCGCCCAGATGTTACCCTCCGGGTCCACCTTGATGCCATGTGCGGAGACAATCTGCGACTCCTTGAACTCCTGGAGGAAATTGCCGTTCTTGTCGAATTCCACAATCGGATGGGCGCCGCGATTGAAGACCCAGACGTTGTCGTTCTTGTCGACGGCGACCCCCGAGGTCTGGCCGAAGTTCCAGCCCTTGGGAAGCTTTGCCCAGCCGGGCACGACGTCCATCTTCAGCGGTTCCCCGGACTTGAGCGTCTGCCCCTGCGCGGAGAGGGTAAGCAGAGTGAAAACGGTCAATGAACGGAGGCGTCGGGTCATGGGAACGAGCGTAGGACTCGGGGGCACGGTGTGTCAAGGCCGCGGAGCGCAACCGCGACATTTTGTCCCTTTACGACACCCGCCCCGAATGTGATAGACTAGCTCACCGATCTGATCCGGCAATCGCCGGGGAGCCCAATAAGACACAAGGAGCTATACGTATCGTGATTCGGACACTGAAATCCTCTGCTGCCGTGGTGATGGGCCTCGCGCTCGTCAGCGCCGGCGCTTACGCCGCCGACCGCCCATATGAAGAGACCATGAAGGAAGTCGGCGCAGCCTGCGGCAGCCTGAAGAAGAACCTCGACGCCAAGTCGAACGACGCGGCCGGCGCCGATGCGGCCAAACTGGAAAAGCTTTACAAGGAAGTTCACAAGTTCTGGGCGAAGAAGAAGACGGACGAAGCCGCCAAGTTGTCCAAAGACGGCCAGGTTGCCGCCAAATCGATCGTGAAGGCATCCAAGGGCGGCGACGCCGCGGCGATGTCAACCGGTTTCCAGAGCCTGCTCGCCACCTGCAAGGGCTGCCATTCCAAGTACCGTGAAAAAGGGCCCGACGGTAAGTGGAAGATCAAGGCCTGAAACAAATTCGAATTCCCTGATGGACAAACGGGGCCGGTTGCCGCGGGCCCCGTTTTTCCTGTTCAGCACGTGGGTGACGCTGATCGAGTATTGAAGGGAAAGGCCACGCCGCGGCCTGATGGACCTGAAACACCTGCGGTGTCAGGCCGGCACAAAACGTGCCAGTTCCCGGTCTTTGCGCACGCGATCGATGGGGAAGATCTGGTTGTGAAACACGAGAAAGATTCCGGGCGCCAGCAGGCGCGCCGCAATCAGGCTCTCGGTGACATTCTGCAGCCCGTCCGATCCTTCGAACCCCAGCGGCGCCATCGCGCCCGTCATCACGATCGGCTTCGAGACCGAGGTGAGTTTGTCTTTCAGAAACTGGCCGGTCGTGACCATGGTGTCCGTTCCATGAGTGATCAGGATCGCGTCAGCGCTCGGCAGTTGCGTTTCCACCGACTCCAGAATCACCCGGCGGTGATCGTCGGTCATGTCGAGACTGTCGATGTTCATCAGCGGATGAACCTCCACTGCCATCTGCGGCAAGCGCAGTTGACGTAGATACCGGTCCAGTTTGCTCTGGGTGTTGTGGAGCGCCCCGGTCTGTTCGTGATAGATCTTTTCGAGCGTGCCGCCGGTGGAAATGAGATGAACCTGGAACACGATTTCCATTGTCGCCTGCTATCATCCCTGAAAGCGCGCACACTCGATTGGACAATCTCACACACACGCTGACCGGCCTGCTGTTGAGCCGTGCGGGCTTCCACCGCTTATCGCCGCGGGCGTCCTGGATCGCGATGCTCGGCGCCAACGCTCCGGATGTGGATGTCCTCGCCGCGGCCTGGGGACCCGCCACCTACCTGGACTACCACCGTCACTTCACCCATTCGCTGGCTGCCGCGCCGCTCATTGCCGCGCTGCCCCTCCTGCCGTTCATCCGATCCGCCGGTTGGCGCGACTTCCTGGTGTCCCTGGCCGCCGTCCTGTCCCACGTTCTGATGGACTTCGCCAACATCTACGGGATTCGCGTGGGTTGGCCTTTTTCCGATCGATGGATGAGGCTGGACACGACACCCGTGATCGATGTGTGGATCCTGCTCCTCTATGCGCTGGCCCTGGCGGCTCCCGCGCTATCCCGCCTGGTCAGTTCGGAGATCGGCGAAGCGCGCCGCAATCGGGCAACCGGCACGGGATGGGCAGCGTTCGCGTTGACGCTCATGCTCGTGTATCAGGGCGGCCGCGCTGTCGCGCACCAACGCGCCCTGGCGATGGTGGAGCCGTACTCCTACGACGGCGAGGTCCCTCAGACGATCGCGGCCCTCCCGAACCCGTTCTCCCCCCTGCGTTGGCGAGCGCTGGTGCGGTTGTCGGATCACTATCGGGTCCTGGACGTCCATCTACTCTTCCCGCTGGACCCTTCGAGCGGAGATGCCTTCTTTATGGCGGAACCAGGGCCGTGGCGGGATGCCGCCGCGTCGACCCCATCGTTTCAGGCGTTCCTCCGTTTCAACCAGTTTCCGCTGTGGCAGGTGACTCCGGCGCCCGATGAGGGGGCTCGAGTCCGGCTGTTCGATCTCCGCTTCGGGTCGCCTCGCGCTCCGGGCTTCGTGGCTACCGCCGTCGTCGATCGAGGCCATCGGGTTCGCGAATCCTCTTTTTCGTTCGGAATTCCGCGAATCCGATGAAAACACCTTGCGTCCGGCGTCATCAGTGATTGAAACTGTTCCAAAGAGGAGGCTTTATGGCCGAACAACAGCAGAGTTTTGCGAGTCACACCCGGTGGGACCCGCCATTTCATTTTTTCGCGGTGATGATCTTCCTGGCGAACATTCCGATCGCCGTCTGGTTTGCCTGGAAGGACCCGACTTTCCCTACCATCTGGGGAGTCCTGGTGTCGCTGGCATTCGCGGTGATCGCCTTGAGGTCGCGGCTGTACGCGATAAAGGTACAGGATCGGCTCATCCGTCTGGAAGAGAGGCTGCGGCTGATGCGCCTGTGGCCTGAGTCGATGCATTCCAGAATCGGCGAGCTTACCGAATCGCAATTGATTGGCTTGCGCTTCGCATCTGACGGTGAAGTGGCCGAATTGGCGAAAAAGGCGCTAGCGGACAAGATGGAGAGGACAGCCATCAAGCAGGCAATTAAGACTTGGCGGCCGGACCACTGGAGAGTCTAGCGGAAAGAACTTTCGGGGTCTGCCTTTCGCGGGCCCCTTTTTAGGAATTGCTGGAGGCCGCCGCGCGTTGTCCGAAATCGCCCGCCAGAAACTCCAGGATTCGAGCCATTTCCCGGAGCGCCGCGCGGGACTGGCCGGGCAAAGCCGTGCGGCACACGGAGAACCACCAACGCATCAACCGGTAATCCAGCATAAGCAGCCGGCGGTCCAATCCTTCAGCGCCGCCCAAGGGACGCAGCAGATCGGTCAGGGTCCGATAGTCATCCTCCAACATATCCTGTAGCCGTTCCAGGGAGGTGCTTTTCATGTTGGAATCCAGACTGCGTTCGACCGACGCGAAATTCAGCCGAATGGTGGCCGCGACATCCGCCGCCCGGATTGCATCCAAACGGGAGTGGAGAACCAGCAGGCAGGCATACCGGAACCAGTAGACAAACAACAACGGCGCTACGAACAGGATGATCAGACTCACGGCGGCTCTAGTCAGGTCGAACCTAAACGATCTCCGTTCTCTTTACCGACTACGATTCTAACCCAGACTTTCCTTTCGGGAACTGAGAAAAACGGATCTGAGGCTCCCAAAAAAACCTTAGAAAGGGCCTGTGCCGGGCTAGTACTTCGGTCGCTAGGTCGTTGCTGCCAAACGGCTAGCGCCTCCGACGCGAAAGTCCTGCTAGGTGGTTCCCCTAGGAGCGGTTCCTGAGTCCCCAGTACTTCTGGTTAACGAAGTACTGGAAAGGGTTCCGCCCCGCACCGTCGACGTGGGGGATTTCCGATGCAAACCCCTGATTCCAAGTCTTTAACTCCTTCGTCAGGCGATGGCTTGCTCCGCCAGGTAGGGCTTGACATACCGATCCAGAATCCGACGCACCTCGGTCCGCCCGGCCTCGTCCACAGCGGTGACGTAAGGTGCGCCGGTTGCCCTCTCACAGATGCCGAGGTACCGCAAGGCTTCGTCGAACGCTCCCCAGATCGACCCCTGCCGGAACAGTTGCCAGGTTTCAATCAGGTCGCGCTGGAGTTTTCCGGCTGTCTCGAGATCCCCGCGCTTCCAGGCATCCCACAGCGCAACCGCCAGGTGGGGGCAGAGGTTGTGTAATCCGCCCACACATCCCTGGCACCCCGCCTGCAGCGCCGCCAGGATCAGGAACTCGCTGCCGGTGAACACGAAGAAGTCGTCCAGGCCGGACGTCACGTGCAAGATGTCTTGAAGCTTGGTCATGCGCTCGTCGCTCACCTTGATGCCCCCCAGCGTGGGGATCCGGCGCGTCAGTTCGGCAATGGTCTCGGGTTCCAACCCGTTCTTGGTCAGCCCAGGGTTGTCGTACAGGACCAGGGGCACATCGACCGCGGCCGCGATCTCGGAGAAATACGCGATCAGGTGGTCCTGAGTAGCAAAGAAGAAGAACGGGGGCAGAGCGCAGAGGGCATCCACGCCTTCGGCCGCGATGCGTCGGGCCATCCGAACGGCCCTGCTGGTGCTGGTCTCGCCCAAACCCGCCAGCACCGGCACGCGGTGGTTGACCTCCGCCACGGTGGTCGCGATTGAACGGATCTGCTCGTCGTCGGTGAGGAAAGCGAATCCACCCATCGAGCCATTCGAAAAAATCCCGTGCACCCCGCCGCCGAGCAGGTACCGGACCAACCTGCGCAGCCCCGCTTCATCGACGCGATCACCCTCCGTGAGGGGCGTGCCGATCGCGGGCACAATTCCAGAAAGACGCATGGTGGCGATTATGCCTTACCTGTCGACAGAACTGCAATATGCAATATCCTATGAGAATGACCGCCACCCTCGGTGAAGGCCGCACGCCGCTGGTCTCCAGCATCCGACTCGCGCGCGAAATTGGAATCCGGCGGCTGTACTTCAAGCTCGAGAGCACCAACCCCTCCGGTTCCTACAAGGACCGGTTCATTGCCGCCGAGGTCACGCGCATCCTCGCCTCCGGGTCACGCGCCTGCGTGGCCACCTCCAGCGGCAACACCGGTTCGGCGTTGGCGGCCTACTGCGCGCGCTACGACATTCGCTGCGCCATCCTGGTGAACGAAGTCGCGCCCGAGGGCAAGTTGATGCAGATGAAAGCGCACGGCGCCAAAGTCATCCGCGTCCGCGGATTCGGCGCCGATTCGGCCGTGACCAAAGGGGTCTTCGACACCCTCGCGGAGCTTGCGCGAAAGGAAAATGTGCCGCTGGTCGTCTCGGCTTTCCGCCATTGCCCGGTCGGCATGGCGGGGGTCGAATCCCTGGGACGCGAACTGGTCGAACAGGCAGGTCCCGAACTTCATCACGTCTTCGTGCCCATGGGCGGCGGCGGGCTGTATGCCGCGACTTGCCGTGGCGTCGCGTCTGCCGGTTGGCCGGTCCATATCGTGCAGCCCGCCGGATGCCTGACCGCTGTCGCCGCCTGGCAGCGGGGAGACAGCGAGATTGTCCCGGTCGAGAGCAGCACCCGGATCAGCGGCCTCTCGGTCCCGTTCGACATCGACGCGACGCTCGCCCTGGAGCACCTCCGGGCCTGCGGCGGTTTCGGCCTGGGCGTCGAGGACGACGAGGTTTTCGAATCGCAGCGCCTGATGCTCTCGCTCGAAGGGATCTTTTCGGAACCGGCGGGCGCCACGGCGCTCGCCGGCCTTCGGAAGGCCCTGCGCGAAGGCCGGTTGTCGGCCGGCGAATCGGCCATCTGCCTGGTCACCGGCACCGGGTTCAAGGATCCCGACTCCATCGCGGCCGCGGCCGGCAAGCAGGATATCCTGATCGGCCACGAAGACGTAAGAAGCTACCTCCGGGCCAACGTTCTTGACCTTCAGTAGTTCCCGACGCCTTACCGGGCGCTGGGTCGATGAACCTGTTGCGATCTCAGACACAAAGGATGTGCGCGGGCCGGGGAGGCGAGCGTGGCGTGAACGAGTCCGGCCACAACTTGCGGGCGTACCAGCAGGCCAAGGCGACTGACATCACCAGGTCATCGTGAGTGCCGTCCTTGAACGCGCCGAAGCTTTCGCGGCCGTTGGGGCGAACCTTCACCTCGAAGTTGCGGAACTCGTCGTAGAGTGCCTGTGCCAGGGGCAGACGCCGGACGCAATGGAGCTTTTCACGCTCGAGCAGGATCGATAACACCTGGGCCAATTGTTCTTTCGGCACATGATGACGGCCGTTGTGGAGCGTGGCGTTGCCGCCTGACGTGATCGTGACGGGAACCAGATGCTGGATGGAGCCCCGCAGCAGGTCGTACATGACTTCGCCCACACCTGTGGCGTCGAGGACCAGAGGCGTCTCGAAGCCGAGTTGGGGGGAGCGCAGTTCGTGCTCGATCAGGTTTACCAGATCGCGGTAGGAGGTCCCGAGCGGGAAGCGGACGAGACGGCGCACGCACAGGTCCCAATCGATCTTTTGGCAGAAGTAGACGGGATCCCAACCGGAGACACGCCGGCGGCGTTCGAGGATGGCCAGCGCGGTGTAGTCCTGGCGCTTGCCGAGGTCGAGACCGGCGAGGAAACGAGGTTCGTGGATCATACAGGTTCGGTGTCCTCAATGAACAGGGAATCGAGGGCGCGGCGAGGGAAGAGTCCTTCGCTCAAGGGGACAAACTCGCAGCAATATTCCTGCCGGTACCACCATTCGGAGATGGCACGGCGCTCCTCGTCGAGGAAAGACTGCGGAATGCGCGGACATTCACTCGCCGGGACCGAGTGAGTTTGCCAGAGGCCGGAGGTGTCGCGGCAGGCTTCGAAGAAAAAGCCGCGCTCGCCGGCGGGGGTGCTGAGGGCGAGGAGGTCGCCGCCGGAGACCGCGAGCATGGGCCGGAAGGAGTAGTAGACGAAATCGGGGATGCGGGCGGCCTCGTCGAGGATGAGGAGGGAGACGGAGGAGAAGCCACGGGTGGTCGCGTCACGGGCGGGGACAGCAACGACCCGCGAGGCGTTGGGGA
>JBJXGR010000353.1:0-2566 GCA_046160045.1 Bryobacteraceae bacterium | reverse complement strand
GCGTCAGCGCCATGATCTCGTCCGTAGTCATACGAACATCCGCAGTTCCGCGGAGTGCCTCGACTGCCAATCGTCCTCTCGCGCTTTCTCCGGAGCTGCCTCCGGCTTTGCGAATCCGAGCATGGTCGCCAGCCAACTCGAACTCGACCTTGGTATGAGGCAAGAGACCCAGTCGGATACGGATCTCCTGAGGAATGGTGACTTGGCCCTTGCTGGTGACTCGCATAATCATACCGCTACCAACAAGTCTACCCGGCCGACGTGCTGAGGTTTTGGGAAGTCCCCAGGATCTCACAGTGATCTTTCCAGCTCATGGATCATCCGGTGACAATCCCAACAGACTGGTTCCAGGTTCGCAATCTCATGCGTGCCTCCGTGCGACCGGTAGCGCTTATGGTGGATCTGAAGCCGCTTAGGCATTCCGCACCGCGAGCATCGGCCTTCCGAGTGCTTCAACACACCAAGGCAATGCAGGCGGTACACTCGCGCAACCAGATCCCTCAAGGCGAGCCGCTCGGTCAGATTCTTCGCCGTGGCGACCAAGTCGTCTGCCTTGAACGCGCCCATCGTCACCGGATGCGCGCCCGCCGATAGCTGCTTGATTTCGCAGCCGGTCAGGTGTTCCGCTCTTCGTCGTGTCATCGGGCCCTCGCTAACTGATCACCAAGCGGAAGTCGCCTGCCTTGAGGTGTGCACCGCTAACGAACGAGCCTGACTTCAACTCGGCGGCGATTGCCCGTTTATCCGGCTTGAGTTCGAATTTTTTCACCAGAGCTTCGTAGGTGGCACGGGCCTCCGGCGCGACACTCTCCAGCAGCGCCTGCCACACGAACGCCGGCAGCGTGATGGCCGCGTCCTTGAGCGATCCGGGCAGCGCGTCCACTTCGGTGATGGCCACCGACTCAGGATTCCGCTGGATGCGCAGGCTCGAGTGATTGCCGTCGAGCCTCTGGACGCCCCGTCTGTCCGGCTCGACCAGTTGCTCGATCACTTGCACGACGTAGGCTTCGAGTTCGGATCGCACCCGCGAAATCCGGTCCCTGCGGTTTCTCAGCCGTTCGATCTCCTCATCGGCAAATGCCTCTTGGGACTTGCAGTGTCGCAAGAACGCCGCCACCCGATCCCGCTTGTCTTTGGCGTGGCGCAGCACGCTGCCCAACTCCTCCAGCAGCTCGGCCTTCTGTTCCGGATTATCGACGTCATCGGCCATCGCGGCGAAGGCGCACAAGGTGTACTCCAGATCGTAGAGCGACAAAGTCCGAGGGTGTTCCGCAATCAGCAGATCAGTTCGCATCGTCGGCCTCCTGTGGCTCATCAACTTCGCTGCCGTTGTCTGCGAGTTCTGCGATACGCAAGAACAGGTCCTTGGCGCATAGACGGGCGGGTCGGCTGCTCTTGAATTCGGCGGGCGTCGTCACACCGAACGTCTGGAGAACCCGCTGATAGTCGGCGGCGCCGGCAGGCCCTGTCACCAAGAGGAGGTTCTCTTTGAGCCTCTCGATTTGCGCCACTGCGCCCTCGGAAGTGGTCATCTGCTCCCAAATGCGGATCAGTGGGGGTGGAACCGTCGTTGAGCGATCCACTCCGACATTGGCCGGAGGACCAGCAGCCGAAGGCGGTGTGGTTCGGTTCGGCGACACAGCCGCGCCCGGCGCTCCTATCAGCCACTCCTTCAGCACGTCGGCCGTTTCCGCGCCGGGCTTCGGGATCACGGCTCCGGTGAGCCTCGGGCAGCGAGACTTGGTGATGACGAGCGTGTTTTCCTGGTCCATTTCACCGCAGACATCAAACTCATACTCGATGCCGTCGCGCATGATCGGTTGAAGGCCCACGGCACGGGGGACGCTTTTGCCTTTCTCGTCGCGCTCGACAACCCACTCCGTCTTCACCCGCATGGAACAAAGGACGTGAATCGGCGCCGCGGTCATCGCGTCCACCATCGCGTTGTGCTTGGGGGACACGGACCGCCACGCAGCCCAGGAATTGCTGCTCTTCGACCGGGCAGTGATCTTGTCGACTTGGTCGAGTTCGCCGTCCACGCCATTCCAGAAGTGGCTGAGCGAATCGATCAGCAAGGATCGATAGCCGTGCGCCGCCGCCTGCTGGATCAGCTCTGGAATAATCAGCGGGTCGAAGCTGGATAGCTCGACGACATCGAAGGTGAAGAGGTCGGCGTACTTGCTGGCCGAGCCGTGTTCGGTATCCGCAATGGCGATCGGCCCCCCCAGTTCGGTTGCCAGCCTGAGGAGGGTGTAGGTCTTGCCGCTGCCAGCAGGGCCAGAAAGGGCCAAGCGCAGCTTCTGATCCCGCTTTACGGCGCGACAGAACGTCGGCTTGGCCTTAGGCAGTGTAAAGAAATAACCTTTACAACTGATGTTTTTGGGTGGGGTGAATGGTGTAATTCCATTCCCCGTGGAATTTGTCGGGCGTCAGGTTGACTCGCGCAAAGTCTTCGTCGTTGATTCTGCGGCCAACGGGGTATCGGCGATGATCCAGACGGCAGGTCACTTTCAAGCCTTTGACGGTCGTTGTCCCGGCGATCAGCCGCACTACCGTCTCGTAGTCG
>JBJXGR010000352.1:0-11302 GCA_046160045.1 Bryobacteraceae bacterium | reverse complement strand
TCCGGCGGCGGATTCGCGTCGCTCGCCCTTGTCGATCTGCTCTCGCGCGACGGCTTCTTCACCTCGCCGGCTTGCGCGGCGGCCTCCGGTGAACCGAAGAGCCTTCTCGCCGCCAAGCCTCCGCATTTCGCGGCCAAGGCCAAACGTTGCGTGTTCCTCTTCATGAACGGAGGGCCCAGCCACGTCGACACGTTCGACCCCAAACCGGAACTGACGCGCTTCGACGGAACGGGCTACAAAGGCCCGCTGACCGTCGGATCCAACAGCCGCCCGGTGGGCTATCTGATGAAGAGCCCGTTCCCGTTCACACGCCGCGGACAGAGCGGACTCGAGATCTCGAGCCTGTTTCCCCATACCGCGAAGTTCGCCGACGACTTGTGCGTGATCCGGTCGATGCACACCGACACGGCGGCGCACGCCTCGGGTTGCCTGCAGATGAACACCGGCAGCGTCATCATCGGGAAGCCCAGCCTGGGATCGTGGCTCAGCTACGGTCTGGGCACCGAGAACGAGAGTCTTCCGAGCTTTGTCGTCATGACCGATCCGCGGGGCGGGCCGATCAGCGGTCCTTCCAATTGGACCGCGGGATATATGCCGGCGGCCTATCAAGGTACGCTGTTTCGCGCCTCCGGCGCTCCCCTGCTGGATTTGGCGACGCCGGCCGGAACCACGGACCGAACCCAACGGCACTCGCTCGATCTGCTGGCCCAGTTGAATCGGCAGCACCTCGACGCCCGTCCCGGCGACTCCGAACTGGCCGCGCGGATCTACTCCTACGAGCTTGCGTATCGGATGCAAACGGAGGCCGCCGAAGCCGTCGATCTCGCCAGGGAGTCCGAGCCGACCCGCGAGAGGTACGGTCTCAACCAGAAGGTGACCGCGGATTTCGGACGAAAGTGTCTGATCACCAGGCGGCTTCTGGAGCGAGGCGTGCGCTTTATCCAGTTGTATTCGGGCGGCGGCCACATCGAAGATACCTGGGATGGGCACAACGACTGCATCTCGAACCATACGCTGCACGCCGCCGAGACCGACCAACCGATCGCCGCGCTGATGTCCGATTTGAAGCGGACCGGCCTTTGGAACGACACCCTGATTCTATGGGGCGGCGAATTCGGCCGGACCCCCACGAGCGAGGGCGTGGGCAAGCCCGGCCGCGATCACAACTGGTACGGCTTCTCCATGTGGCTGGCCGGCGGAGGGGTGAAGGGCGGGCAAGCGATCGGGGCCACCGACGACCTCGGGTTTGCGGCGGTCGAGGACCACTGCCACGTTTCCGATCTGCACGCCACGATTCTTCACCTGATGGGGCTCGATCACACGCGCCTGACGTATTTCTATCAAGGCATGAACCAGCGGATTACGGGCGTTCGGGGGAACCTGGTTCGCAAGGTTCTGGCCTGAGCGGGGTCACGCCGCCGGCGGCTATTGACTGGCGTGGCCCTGGCCGAGTACAGCCTTGAGGTTGTTTTCCAGATCGGCTCTGTCAACCAGGCCGATGTAGGTTGCTGCGATACGCCCCTGGCGGTCGATGATCAACGTGGCCGGCAGGGACGTGACCGCATAGCCTTCCGAGGTTGACTTGGCAGCCAGTACCATCCGATAGCCCACGCCGGCCTTCGCAACGTACGGCTTGACGGCGGCCCAGCCCTCCTGGTCCATCGAAACACCGAGGACCGAAAATCCTTGCGGCCCGAGCGCCGCGTGAAACTCCTGGAACCAGGGAATCTCGCGCTTGCATCCGCCACACCAGGTGGCCCAGAAATTGAGCAGAAGGACTTGGCCCCGATAGTCGGATAGCTTCACCGATTTCCCCGCAGCGTCTTGGAGTTCGAAGGGCGGCGCAGCTCGACGCTCCGTCTCCGCCCTGAGCGGTGCGCGGACCATCGGCGCGTCTGCGGCTTTGGAAGATTGAGCGGTGATGGACATCAGGGCAAGACCAATGGCCGCGCTTACATGGATTTTCACTTTAACCTCCTGATGTATTCGCAGTCGTGGACCGAGCGCGAAGGATCGCGACCGCGAGCAGATACCAGGCCGGCCAACTCAGTACCAGTGCCAGAAATAGCTGCCAGGAGTGGCGAATCCCTCCAGGCCACCACCCCCCGGTCGAGACCCCCAATCCGGTGATGACCGCCATCGCCGCCGCCAGCAGCGCGGCCAGACGGAGATTGAGCACGCCGGAGCGGAGACCCTGTCGCATGCCCCAGAAAAACGGCAGCAGGAACAACAGTGCCGAACCGCCGGGAGACGGCTTGGCACCCATCGAGGACCCCAACCAGATCACACAAATCAGGGCTCCATTGAGCCAGACCGCTCCTCGCGACAGAGACGCAAGTACAAAACCTCCGCTCCAGGACCATGTAACCAGCAACAGGAAGCAGGAGACCACTCGTGGGATGCCACGACGAAGGGTCAAACCCGTTTGTTCGAGGATGTCCGGATCGATGGTTGCGTAGTTTTGGATGATCCACGAATAGAGATCGTACGATCCGCGGAAGAGCAATGAAAAATAGAGCAGCCCCACGCCTGCGGGGCCAACAATTCCGACCAACGCGAGCCACGGCCGCCAGTTCTTCCAGAGAGCCGCCTGCCGTCTGACAGCCAGCCCCAGTACATCAAGGAGAGCCCGTCCGCCGGTCTCACCGATCTCCGCGAAGTCCCCTTGCACGACTTCCCGCTCCCGGGGCTCCAGGACTCGGGACACAACGCCAATCAGCCACCAGGAGATCCGGCTCATGGCTGTACCGTCAACCGGCTCGAGCTCCAGGAAACTCCGCGGCTCACTCGTGTTACCGCGTCGTAGAAGGCGGTCGCGGCCTGAATGCCCTTCGCGGTCACACGGACCATTCGCTTGGCCCGGCCACCTCGCTGGGGCGTGGCCTCGCCCATCCATGTTTCAAGTAGACCTTTTGCCTCCAGGCGGTCCAGAGTGGTATACAGCGCGCCAATCGAACAGCGGCGTTCGGTGGCACTCTCGATCTCCTGCTTGATAGCCGCGCCGTACGCGCGGTCCCCAAGCCTGGAGGCGGCAGTGATCAGGAGGTATTCGAACTCGCCCAACATGATTTCTATCACATTGTATTCCTAATAATTCGGGACGTCAAGGTGGAACGAACGAGCGCGGGAAAGGCTGCGGGGACGGGGCCTCTCAACGGCTACCCAGGAGGGCGGCGGCTCGATTTCCACAGGTCGATCGGCAAAGGGGCATGGTGGGTGAAAGTGTTCCATTCTGATCCGTATTCCTTTTTTTTTTGGTAGTGGGGGAAGGATTCCGAGACTTCTGTCGACCCTTCGCTCGGCGAGTTGGTGCCAGGTACATTTCCGTGGGCCGTTCAAGTCTTGCGGAAAGGGGTGCCTGGCACCCGGTCTGGACGTGCCTAAGGCCGTTTATCACGCCGCTCTTTTGGGTGGCAACGGCTCCGCCCGTCGCGTCGGCGAGTTGGTGCCAGGCACTTCTCCGTTGGCCGTTCAAGTCTTGCGGAAAGGGGTGCCTGGCACCCAGACTGGAGGTGCATAAGACCGTTTACCACGCCGCTCTCTTGAGGAGCAACCGCTCCGCCAGTCGCGTCGGCGAGTCGGTGTCAGGCACTCTTCCGGGGCCGTTCAAGTCTTGCGGGCGGTGCCTGGTACCAAGCTTGGTTCATGGCTTTATCCCCCTTTTGGGGAATAGCCAAGACCTCATTGGCCATGCCTTCGTCGTCCCCCGCCTCCCTTGGCGAGCGGTGGCAGACTGGGCCTGGAGCATTCGACTTGCAAACTCGACAGGAAAACGGGCACCTACCCTGCCACCAGGGCACCGTCGGTGAATCGGTGTGCACCGAACTTAAGGGCTTCTGAAGACGGAGGCCAGAATTCCTTCCCCCAACCGAATCAGCACGATTCACAGTCGTTCCCTCCGCGCGATCCAAATGGGACTCTTTTCGGTGCGTTCTTCACGAAAGGACCAACCCGCTGATCCCACCTCAAAGAACGATGAACCCAGTTGCATGCCAAGCGGGCCTTCGTCGGGCGGGTCCAGGGTTGGGTTTTGGCGACGATCCTCTCAGCTAATTAACACCCATCCGGAAGAAACTCCAGACCGGCGACCGGGAGGACGTCGACCACGTATCTGCGCACCGAGAGCGCCGTACCATGGCCCTGACTGCCGCCGTCCGGCAGCGGTTCGCTTGGGCGGAGATCGAGGCTACACGGCCCGTACATTTCGCTTCAGGAACTTCACACCCTCAAATGCGATCACGTCGGGGGTCGGCGCCAGGTCGCGCCAGATGGACGCCGCGGCGGATAGCTCGCCCAGAGAGAACCCAAAGCTTTCAATGGTCAGCCAGCCGTCATAGCCGACATCTTTCAGCGCGGCGAACACCCCAGGCCAGTCGACGTGGCCGCTGCCCGGCGTGCCGCGGTCGTTCTCGCAGGTGTGAACGTGCTTGAGGTGCTTCCCTACCAGGCGATACGCGGCGGCGATGTTCTTCTCCTCGATGTTGGCGTGAAAGGTGTCGAACAGGATGCCGACCCGCGGATGGGCAATCGCCTCCACCAGGCGGACCGCGTCAGCGGCGGTGTTCAGAAAATAGGTTTCGAAGCGGTTCAAGGGCTCGATCGCAACGTTCACGCCACAGGCGTCCAGGGTCGGCCCGAGTTCGTGATACGCCTCGATGCACCAGTTCCATTCGTTTTCGTTCCGCCGTCGGCCCGGCAAATAGCCAACCGGAGAGTAGAGAGGTCCGGCGATCGTCCTGGCGCCAGCTTCGGCTACCGCCTTAACGGCATCCTTCAAGTGTGCCCGCGATTTGGCGCGAATCGCCGCGTCCTCCGAGATCAGGCTGAGGCCACCCACCAGCACGGAACAGACCGTGCACTCGAGGCCGTTCGATTCGGCGCCCTGGCGAATGGTCGACGCGTCGAAGTCTTTCGCCGTGAACAACGGCACTTCCACGCCGTCGAAGCCGGCCTCTTTGATCCGAGGCAGAAGGGGAAGCTGTTCGGGGCCGAACGAAGCAGTCCAGATGAACGTGTTGACGCCAAATTTCATTGGAGCGTGAGTCCTTTCGCGTCCGGGTTGCCCGGGCCGAAGTGTTTCAGCATGACAAGATTCTCGGTCTCGCTGGTGTTGGTGACCACGACGCCGCGCTGGGCGGCCGCCGCGGTTACGAACAATTCGTCGCGGGTCATTTCCCCGTAGCGGATCAAGGTCGGGGTCTCGACTTCCATCGCACCCACGCGGCCGAACCCTTGCGTCAGGATCAATCCGTACGCGACCGGGTCTTTGACCATCACGGTGCGCTTGGGGAACACCGTCAGTTCTTTCGCCGAATAGTGGGGCGTCGAGTAAACGACCCACTTCTCCGAGTAGCCGGAGTCGCGCATCTCGGCCTCGTCGCGAACCCGCCTCGGCTGGAACCAGCGGTGTTTGGCGAACTCGGGATCGACGTTGGCCTCCCAGTCGAGCATGCTGATGAGGTAGTCCAGATCGTTGTGGAGTTCCGCGGGGACGTCCTTGACCAGCAATGCTCGTGGCACGGGCCGGCCTTCGACCAGCGACTGGAACATGCCAAACACGTCCGAGTTCACCTGCGGTTCGTACGTAACGAGCGAACCGGGGGCATGCAGGATGCCGGCGTCGATCTGCCAGCCTGTCCCGGGTTTCAGCCTGTAGGCGCGGGAATGATACAGGATGCCGTTGTCACCCTCATTCCATCTCTCCAGGCAACGCCGGATGTCGTCCTTGGTGGTGCCTGGCTCGAGGCCCATGAAGGTATACGGGAAATGGTTGTCCTTGAAATTGTATTGGGGTGGGAAGTAGTACGCTTCGGGTTTTCCTTTGCGGCCCACTTTTTTCGCGTGCTCCTCCATCTGGTGCATGTGGTGGGGAATGGGGCCGAGGTTGTCAAAGAACTTGCAGAGAATGTTCCAGCCGCCGTATTCAGCCATCACCTCCGCACCCAGGAACTGGTGGCCGGCATCCTCGACCGCCTCTTTGAGGAGAATTCGCTTGCCTTTGTAATCAATGTAGCTGAGACCTTCGTCAGCCGGCGTTCCGGGACCGTTGTCGGCGTTGGTGGTGGAAGAAAACCACCGTTCGTCAATGCCGCCGCGATGGGCTCCGAGCGCATACAGGTCGCGGGGATCGAGTTTTAGACGGCCGCCCGGCATCAGAAAGGAGCGGGGAACCCAGCAGGGGGCCAGGCGGACGACACCGTCTCCGGCGGAGAGGGCGTCGCGTAGAAGTGGCGTATTCGACATGAGAAACTTCCGCGATATTGGATTCGGATCCACCTGCATTGTAATCAGGTTGAAGGCCGATGCCAAGGACGGATGCGCGATTGAAGGAAAGACCGCCAGCGGAGGTCCGGAACACCGGACCTCCGCCGGACAAGAGAAGGAGGAGACAGCAAAAGAGGCCGGGCTCACCCATGGAGGGCGCGAGTCGGTGAACCCGGCCATTCAGCAAGCGCGGAGGACATCCGCGCGAACGTGGAATCCTGCGCCGGCCGCCGGTGAACGTCACTCCGCGGCTCAACCTGGTCCCTCCCGGAGCAATGTCAGAAGCCGCTTCAGGGGAGGCCACCGTTGCCAGGCGCCCCAGGGCCGGCCACGTCCCGGCCCGAAGCCGGCAGCCGCGAGATCCGGTTCCAGCAGCCGCCAGGGCGTTGGCCTTGGTGACTCAGCCTGCCAACGGGATCTTGATGATCTTCTTCTGGATCGCGTACTGCACGAGCTGCGCTTTGTTGTGAATGTCGAGCTTGCGCATGAGGTTGAACTTGTGGGCCTCGACGGTCTTCACACTGAGCTTCAACCCGCACGCGATCTCCTTCACCGAGTTGCCTTCGGCGAGCAGTTTCAGAACCTCCTTTTCGCGCGTGGTCAGTGTGGCGAACCGCGGGAGGCGGTGCGCGGACTTGATGCGCGAACGGAAGTCGTCCACCAGTTGCGACAACATCCGAGGGCTCAAGTAACTGCCGCCGCGTTGCACATCCCGGATCGCCGCGACCAACTGAGCCGCGGGGCTGTCCTTCAGCACGTACCCGCTGGCTCCGACCTCCATGCACTCGACCAGATAATCCTCGTCGTCATACATGGTCAGGAAGAGAACCTTGGTTTCCGGCCGGTTCTTCTTGACCTGGCGGGTCGCTTCGAAGCTGCTGAGGCCGGGCATTCCGATATCCATCAGAATCACATCGGGGCGAGCCTCGGCCGCTTTGGTGACCGCGTCCGTGCCATTGGAGGCTTCCCCGACCACTTCCATGTCCGGTTCCGCGGAGATCAGTGTTTTGATGCCCTGGCGGAACAGCGTATGGTCATCGGTGAGCAAAACTCGGATTTTCGCCATAACTTCTTTCTTGACTCCTCTTCCTCTCGATGGCTCGACAACCTTACGAGGTCTTCCCTAAGGCAGGACCGGCAAGGAATATGACCCCTAGCCCTGGCTCCTTCTGGCGCCCCGGTCCTTTCCAGCCCGCAGAGGCAGCGTCGCCGCAATGGTGGTCCCCTTACTTGCCACGCTATGGATCGTCAACTTACCACCAAGCAATGTAACGCGTTCCCGCATACCTGACAAGCCAAACGAATTGTGTTTCCTCAGCGCAGTGTCGACTTCGAATCCGACTCCGTTGTCTTCTACGCGAAGTTCTAAGTAAGTATCGGAGGAACTCAGGTAAATGTTTACGGTGGAAGCAGAGGAATGTTTAGCGATATTGTTGTAGCACTCCTGAACCAGGCGGTAAGTAATGATCTCGGCCTCTCTGGGGAGGCGGGCAGGTTTCGCCGGAAGGTGTAGGCGCACTCGGATCGGGTAAAGCCTGCGGAAGCGGCTGGTTAGCTGCCGGAGGGCGGGAACCAGGCCGAGTTGTTCGAGGACGGCGGGGCTGAGCGCGGCGATGATGCGCCGGATCTCAATGATCGTTCGTTCCGTAACATCCCTTATTTCAGCAAGTTTTGTCCGAACCTCGTGGGGCAGAACCTTTTCCAGCATCTCGAGCTGCAACCGGATGAACAGCATGGACTGGCCGGCCTCATCGTGAAGTTCGCGGCTGATGCGGCGCCGCTCCTCCTCCTCCACCTGCCACATGTGTTCACCCAGTTGCCGGACCTGCTCCTCGCGCGCGGCGAGATCCTGGATCAGGCGTGCCTTCTCGGCAGCCATCAGGCACTGCTCGACAGCGGCATTCAGCAACTGTAATTCGCGCGGAAGCCAGCTTCGAGGCGTGGAGAAGCCCAGTTGAATGACGCCGGCCAGTCCTCCATGCGCGACCAAGGGAACGGACCAATAGGAACGGTAGTGGCCCGTGAGCCCCGCATCGAGAAGAAGGGATTCCGAACGGTCACCGCAGACGATGTACCGGGTGCGAGAGAGTTGGCGCAACTGCGCACTCCTGATGAGGGTAGGGTTCCATTGGCCGATATCGCCGATGGCCGCCTTGGCGGCAGAATCGCCCGTGCCCGGAGCAAACAGAAGCAGGCGCCCCACCTGCGCCTGGCAGGTAGAGGTCAGGTTCTCGAGAAACTGCCGGAGAAGTTCGTCCAGGTTCTTGGCTTCGAGCTCGGCTTGGAAGAGGTTGTGAAAGGCTTCGGCCTCGGCTCGCTGGATTTGATGAAAGGCGTTGTTGAGACCGAGGGCGGTGCAGAACAGGAGGCGTTCGCGGGCCACCGGCAGGCGAGGATCCGGCCTGGGCGCATCCCGCAAAAGGGCGTCGGTCAACGCATCGTAGACCTTGAGTGCCTGCAGGGCCTGGCGCGGGGAAAGATTGAGTTTGGCGAGTCGGCGGCCGCTGTAGCTGACCTGCTCCAGGAAGTCGTCGGACGACCGGCGGCGCTGGAACATACGCGCCGCGGCGCCGAGCGTGATCGCCGATAGCGCTTTGATCTGTTTCGAATCGTAGGATCTGCCGCGGGTGAGCCGGTTTTGAAACTGGCGGTCGAGATTGGGGAGATCGTTCTTCAGCCGGCGCCCCAGGGCCGCGAGGCTGGAAACACATTCCGCATCGAGGAAGCCCGCACCATCGGCGAGGAGAGTAGATGTATCGGGAAAACGCACAAGCCTTTCCTTACGATAGAGGCCCGCTCGGGCGCGAAGCAAGAACATTTCTCAATGTGATTGATTTGGCGGTCCGCACGGGGGAACTAAAGTCCCGTTGCATGCCAAAGCGTGCGCTACGGGGCTGGAATCCTATGTTTCAATGGCCATATGCGGCGTACCTCCGGTCTGATGCTGGTAGCGATTGGAATTCTTGCCGCCGCCGATTCCTATGAAGGTGAAATCCTGCGCTGGAGGGCCGATCGCGAAGCGAAGCTCAAGGCCGATGGAAGCTGGCTGACGGTCGCCGGGTTGTTCTGGCTGAAAGAAGGGGTCAATACGGCCGGAACCGATCCATCCCATCAGGTCGTCCTGCCCCCAGGTTCCGCGCCGGCGAAGGTCGGCCGCTTCGAACGGAACGGCAGCGTGACGCGATTTGTGCCGGAAGCGGGCGCCGGCGTGACCCGCGGCGGAAAGCCTGCGAACCCGATTGAATTGAAGCCCAACGTCGGGCTCAATGACTCCATCAGTGTGCGCGACCTGACGATGTTCGTCATTGAACGCGGCGAACGAATCGGCATCCGGCTGATTGACCGCAACAGCCCGCTGCGGCGGCGTTTCACGTCCCTGCGATGGTATCCCGTGGATCGGCGGTACCGGGTCATCGCCCGGTGGACGCCGTATCCGGCCGGCAAAACGATTCGCGTGCCAAATGTCCTGGGAATGGTGGAGCACTTGCCGTGCCCCGGAATCGCCGAGTTTGCACTCGACGGAACCACCGTGCGATTGGAGCCCGTCCTGGAAGACAATGAGCTGTTCTTCATCTTCAAAGACGGCACGAGCGGCAAGGAGACGTATCCGCCAGGGCGTTTCCTCTATGCCGCCTTGCCAGAGAACGGGCGGGTGGACCTCGACTTCAACAAGGCCTACAATCCCCCCTGCGCGTTCACTCCCTATGCGACGTGCCCCCTGCCGCCGAAACAGAATCATGTGGCCGCCGCGATTCGCGCCGGCGAGATGCGGTATGGCGCGAGCCATTGAAGTGTTACGCTAGCGGATCGGGAACGAGGTGAAGATGCGCGCAATTCGAATTGCCGTCTGCGTGGTTGTGGGCGTGGCCGCCCTGTGTCTGGTGGCGGCGGACAACAAGAAGAACCGCACGTCGCCGGTTGGCTACAGCGATACGCCGCGCCTGCCGGGACAGAAGTGGCGGGTGCATGATATCGAGCGGCCGCGGCCGCGCGTGGTGACCCCGGGCGCGGACTGTTCCCGGCCGCCTTCCGATGCCGTGGTGCTGTTCGACGGCAAGGATCTGTCGAAGTGGATCAACCGGGCCAAGGACGGAAAGGTGACCGAGGGCCGCTGGAAGGTCAGCGGCGGCGGTATGGAGATTGTGCCTGGCACGGGAGACCTGATCACCAAGGAGAAATTCGGCGATTGCCAGTTGCACGTGGAATGGGCTTCCCCGGCGGTGGTGGATGGCACCAGCCAATGGCGGGGCAACAGCGGCGTGCTGTTGATGAACAGCTACGAGATCCAGGTGCTCGACACGTACAACAACCCAACCTACGCCGACGGCGGGGCCGGGTCCATTTATGGGCAGTGGCCGCCGCTGGTCAACGCCTCGCGCCCGCCGGGCGTGTGGCAGACCTATGACATCATGTTCGAAGCGCCGAAGTTCGAGGGCGGCAAACTGGCCAAGCCCGGGTACGCGACCGTATTTCACAATGGCGTCCTCACACAACATCGCCAGGAGATCATCGGCCGGATGGCGCATCGGGTGGTTGGGACGTACTCGCCGCACGGAGCGGAAGAGCCGCTGGGATTGCAGGATCACGATGTGCCGGTCCGGTACCGCAACATCTGGATCCGGCGGCTGAGGGGCTACGATCAGCCGTAGGAATCAGCCAGCCCAATCGTCGCGTTGAACCGCAACGGCGAAACTAAGGGCGAAAGCCATCCCCGGATCCGCCGATAGGTTGTTGTACGATGGGCGTGGGATGAGTGTGGCTAATCCAGCCTATCTGGAGATCATCGAGTTCATCGCGGGTGGAACCACGCCCGAGGCGGTCGCTCAATTCCGTCCTTCGGCGGAAGCCCAGCAGCGTCTTGCCGAGTTGATCGAACGCGATAAGACACAAGGGTTGTCGGCCGACGAAAAAGGAGAATTGGACCACTTCATGGAACTGGAGCACATTCTCCGTATGGCCAAAGCGAAAGCCCGTCAGATTCTCGCCAGTGGCCAGCGACATCAGTGAGCGCCTTCGCGACCAGGTGGCGCGGCGTGCA
>JBJXGR010000351.1:0-3818 GCA_046160045.1 Bryobacteraceae bacterium | reverse complement strand
CTCTTGACCATGGTTCCCTCGTATTTCCATTGTACTAACCTCCGTTGCCACGTAAGTCGGGGCTGTCAATACGAAACCCTGAGACGGATGGAATCGATCGTTGACACCGGTTTTGCCGACACCGATTCTCCTTCCCTCTGCAAACCCCTTGGGCGAACCGGGGCCGTCCAACGCGTTTCCTGCTTTGCGTTATCGATACTTGAATCCAATCAACCACTTGCACCCGAGTAACGACGCGCACACAGACGCTCCTGTCCATGGCTTCCATTTGGAGACTATTCCCTACTTTGCGAATCCAATCGAGCACGGGAACCTGCGCCAGACGAGACGTTTTCGGATTCTGCTGGGTCAACGTTCAAGCCAGGGCACACCCGGATGTCCCCAACGCGTTTTCCGCCTTTCCGAGCGGAATTGCCACCCACCCTGCTCACGTGGATGAGTTGCCAGGTTCGCTCCAAACGTTTTGCCGAGCTCGGTCCCTCGGCTGACAAACCTCCACAGGTCCGCCAACCACGGCACGCCGCCTTCGGTTCGCTTTCTGATCTCGCCCCGGTTAGCTCGGCCCACGGCCTCGATCGTTACCCGCCGCCACGATCACCCGATTTGTCATTCACAAGCCTTGTGAGTTTTTTTTGGCGACGCAACTGCCTTCAAATCAATGGCCGAGCCTCCTTTCTCCACACACGGCAGGCGGATTCCTTGCACCCGCGCGCTATCGTGAAATCGGAAAGGAGTCGCTCCCGGTTGCCCCAGCCAAACAGCGCGCGACGCAATCGCTGCGCCCCGGCCGGATTTCCGGCGCAAGCTCTTGAAGCAATTGCCAATTACCTGTCGGCGGTGTGCCCGTGTTCCACTTCCAGGTGGAACAACTGGAACGGAAATCGCCGTCAGATCGAACGTAACCCACACCAGAACAAGGACTTCCAAAGAATTTTCTCTTTTTTCTGTTCCACTTGTTCCACTTCGTGCTCTAACCCGTTGATTCCATTCAGTCCAAAGTGGAACAAAGTGGAACATTCCATTTGTTCCACTTCCCGGGTTGGGTGGCACGGGGTGCTCGTTTCCGTCTCAGGGCGCCCTATTGACGTCCTTTTCCCAGCGGCGGACAGGCTTTTTCGTGTAGATTTCCGGCCTCCTTACCAATCGCCCTTACTGTGCTGGATTGATTGCAGCTAACGCTCCAGATCGCGTGAGCCTCCACGACTTTCCGATAACCCCGATCTTACGTTCATTTACTGGCCAATCCGTGCCTAGTTTTCCGCCTCGGGGGCGGGAAGGAGTTTGTCGAGAATGGACGCGATGCGGAGGAGACGACGGCGCAGCAGGACGAAAGGTTTGCGTTCTGCTTCCATGGAGAGGTACCGGCAATGGGCATCGAGAAGATCCATTGCGGGGTGGAGAGCCCCTCGAATCGCGGACGCGGCGCATGCACGATCATCGGCCAGAACCTGCCGCCGCGGCGTGGGCGCCAGATAGCGTGGACTCGCCAGGGCGGCGTGATACTCGCGGTGGAGATCCTGCTGGGTGACGTCGACATAGATTAAGGTCATGTTGGCGTTGTGATGGCCGAGCAGGCGCATGAGCGAGGGAAGGCTGACGCCGGCGCGCAACAGGGTCGTGGCGTAGGTGTGGCGCAGTTGGTGGGGAACGAGATGTCCCTTCAGCCCGGCTTCGGCGGCGGCATGGCAGAGTTGCTGGCGCAGCGATCTCATCAAGGCCGCACGGCCCGAAAGCCGGGCCAGCAGGAAACGTGGATCGGCGACCGGAGGCAGGGTTCTCAGGAATGCGAGCCGCTCCAGCAGTTGCCGCGCCCGGTCCTCCACCGGGACCCAACGTTCGCTGCGCGGCTTGCCGTGCGGCACGTGCAGCGACCAGCGATTGTCGCCCAGATGGCGCAGGCTGTCGGGCGCCAGATCGACGCATTCGCCGATGCGCATCCCCGTCAGGCGCATCAGATAGAGCGCGCTGTCGAGCGCCCCGGTGGCCGTGTCCCAATATTGGCGCAGCCGCGCATCCTCGTCGGCTGACAGGGGCCGGGGAAGCGGAAACTGGCGTTTGGGGACGTCGGAGGGTTGCAGCAAGCCCGGTGGCGGCGGCTGGGGCAGATCTTCCATCAACTCCAACAAGGTGCGCAGTTGCAGGACCTGATGGCTGCGCGAGGCAGTGTTCAGGGGCTGGCCTTTGCTGGTGCGGTAGCTGAAGAGTTCTTCCAACCATCCCAGCAAGTGCGGGTCACGCTGGAGTTGGCACGGCCGGTGAACGACGGGAAAGCGTTGCCGCAGAAACTCCAGAAAGCGGCGCGCGGTGCGTTTGTAGCCGCTCAGGGTGTTCGGCTGCAAGGTGGTCTCCAGCAGCCGTAGTCGGGTTGCCAGGGCCTGTTGCAATGAGTTGCCAGGGCGGGTCATGATGTGGCGATCCGGGCTGGCGAGGTCATCCGCGACACGGCCCGGGCATACTCGTCGTAGACGTCTTGCGGGCTGACCTGGATGTAGAGCAGAGTCGTGTCGATATTGGTGTGTCCCATCAACCGCTGCAGCGCGGGCAGACTGATTCCGGCGCGGGTCATGTCGCTGCCGAAGGTATGACGAAAGCGGTGCGGATTGGCCTTGCCGACGCCCGTCTGGGCGCGGTGATGGCGGAACAGACTGCGCAATCCGGCCTTCGTCATCGGTTGGCCCCGCGCCTTGCCCTTCAGACAGACAAAGACCCTGGAACTGTTGGTCAGAGGACGCTCCGTTTTCAGGTAACGGTCGAGCAGACGGATCGTCTCCGGCGCCAGCGGCAGCAGTCGAACCTTGGAGCGTTTGCCGCGAACCCGCACCTGCGCCTCGCTCAACGACAGATCCTCCAGATCGAGCGCGAGCACCTCGCAGGAGCGAAGTCCGTTGAGTAACAGCAGGCCCACCAGCGCAATGTCCCGCGAGGTGTGAAAGCTGGCCCAGAACCGCTCGACCTGTTCCAGAGAGAGCGGTTCGATGACGCGGGGAGGCACCCGTAACCGCAACTCCGACGCTGGGTGTCTGGGCCTGCGAGCTCCCGCCGGCCTCCACCAAGCTCGCTGCAGCAAAGACGGCGCATGGGGCATCGGTTGGTGAAAGTGGAACTGAAACAGCCTGCGCAGCATGGTGGTCCGGCCGTTGATGGTTTCCGGCGTGGGCGCGGGGACTTGTTCCCGTTGGGCGCGCAGGTAGTCGAGCAAGGTCGCTTCGGTGAAGCGGGCCGTTTCCAGCCGGGTCACATCCACGCCGCAGTGCGCCCACCAACGCAGAAAGTGCACCACGCTGTAGCCGTATTGGCGAAGCGACAGCTCGCCCACTCCCCGCACTCGTTGCAGGTCGAGAAAACGGTTCACCCATTCGATCTCGCCACCGGGGTCACTGACGACCCGATAGGGAGAGGCGCTGGGAGCCACCGTTGTCGGAGTCTCGAGTCGGATCGTCATAGGCGTTGCTGGGCGAGGCGGCCGGCGACCGGCTTGCTCTGACGGTCCAAGGTGCGGCGGAGGTAGCGGAGGTAGCCAGTTGGGGGCGGTTGTCGGACCAGTTCGTCAATCACCGGTTGGAAATAAGCCAGCGAGCGGATGGCAGTCAACGGGGGAACGTCGGAGGACCGCATGAGTCGGCGCAGCGACGCCAGCAGCAGAGCCTTTTCGACCGTTTCCACAGCCAGCCCCTGGGTGAACAGTCCTTGGGCTAGTGCTTAATTGCGTAAATTAATGATTGTATTTTTAAGCTGCCCACCTTTGACCTCGCGCTTCCGCCAGCGGAATGGTTTGGCGCGCTCGTTGTGCCTCCGGAAGAAGGCTTCAATGGCCTCAC
>JBJXGR010000350.1:0-3652 GCA_046160045.1 Bryobacteraceae bacterium | reverse complement strand
AGGCCAAAGTCGTGATGAGAAGATCCTATGGCTTCCGCACCTTCCGCGTCCTCGAACTCGCCTTGTATCACTCACTTGCCAAGCTGCCCGAGCCCACCCTCGCCCACAAATTCTTCTGACGAGTCTTACTTTAACGATGTGCGCCGGATAGCACGTCGTCGTGCCGCCGCTGACCCATGCCTTCGGGTGAGCAGGATCAGTAGTGTCCAAGGAGACCATTAGATTCCACTTAATTCCGACCCCAGGAGGCCGAGGTTCCAACGGGTCCTGTCCAAACCCAGAGAGGTTGACCTGGGTGACAGGATTCCCGAAGGTGAGACCCACGCCTCGCATCGCAGAATTGTCGGCTTCACCCTTGTCGTTCCATAGACGACAATCAGATCGGATCTCGTCTTCATCGGCGCCAATGTAAGGAGCGGTCCAGAGATCACCCGTTGGTGTCGATGTGAGGCTTGGGCCGCTCGCGGGCGAGCTTGGAATCTGGTAGTTACGCGTCGGGCCTCCCCGCGCAAAGAGATTACCATATTTTTGCGCACTCGGAACCACAAGCAGAGATTCGGTCGTTCGATATGTACCTCGGAGGGCATCCCCCTTATAAGTCAGCCAACCACTCGCCCAAAGATAGGGAGGGGTGAAACAACCCCTAGGGCCAGCGATATGGTCGACAGGAATAAAGGAGGAATACTGGACTGTAAAGCGTGGGGAAATGGTAGTCCACGTTGACGACACCTGCGCGTCGCGAGGTTGGACGTTGCTGAAGCTGACGAGGGCGCCCTCCGGCTGCGATTGGTCGGGAATCGCGGACGGAAGGGGGGTGGCCGTCCGGGAGGCGCGCGAAGGACTCTTTGTGCCCAGGGCTAGACCAATCGGCGCGGACGTTGGAGTGAAAATTGTAGCTTCGGCCGAACCGGTGCCGCACGCCCGCCCTGAAAGCATGACGGTCTCTGTTGCGGCCGTGGCGACAGGAAGACCGCAAGCGTCGTACGGAGCGCCGTGGATCGTTGCCCAAAGCGAAAATGTTGTGGAGCTCACATTGTAGGATCCAGTGACGTCATACGTGACCTTGCCACAGTTCACGCCAGAGCGGATTGAATAGTAAAACATCTCACCGTTAATCACGGTGTCGGCTTGGGTAAGCTTCCAGCCAATACTGTTTCCATACTGATCAGCGTCGTCCCACTCGCCAGAGATGTCGTCGCATGTGAGGACCGGCTCCGGCGCAGTGAATGAGTTCGGAATACTGGTTGGCCCGGAACCGTCCGCGTAATCCGAGGGAAGCGCGGTAAAATCAGCAGTCTGGTTCGCAATCACGTTATACCAAGAAAATGAAGGAGGTGCGAAAACCAAACCTGTCCCGCCTGGCGTGATGGTGTAATTTCCGCCAGCGACCTGAACAAACGAATGGGCGCCCGAGCTATCGGTAGTCGTTATCGCCGACGCTGAGCCGCTCAAAGCCACAGTAGTCCCCACAAGAGGATAGCCTAACGCAGTCACGTGGCCGCTGATCGTCACCGGTACAGGGAGGTACGTCGGCTGCCCGTTGGCTGGCCAGTAGGTTCCGCGTATCTGATCCGGCGGGTACGAGTTGTTGCAGGCGCCACTGGAGACGCGGTGGTAGGAGGTTTGAAGGTAATTCCCCGCGATGAGGGTGGCGCTGCCGCTGCCAGCCGGGTAGCGATACGTGGCCGAGGTCTGGCCTTGCACCTCGTTGGAATCGAAGACGGTCGCCCCGCTCCGGTTGAGGCTCGTGCGCAGGCCCGAGACCCAGAGCGTGACGTCTCTCGGAACGAACTCCGTTGCCGAATACGAGTAGTAGGTGTCAGGCGTCACCTGATAAACCTCGCGGGAGTAGTACGGCCCGGCGTTGAGACCGCAGTCGGGACCGTTAATGACGTTGGGAATCGAGTAGGCGATGGTGCCGGGTTGATAGCTGGGCGGCAGGCCCGGTGAGCCCAGGATGCCATAGATCAGGTAGAAGGAAGTTTGGCCGCGGTTCGTAAGATAGTTCGGATAGAATAACCCGCCGTATGCAGGAACGTATATCTCGGGGCCCACCAAGTCATAGGCTCGCTGCAGCCAGGGGAAGAGCGAGTGGCTGGGAGGAATGTCACCGAATCGCTGGTACGGGTTGTACGGGGGCGTCCAATTGGAAGGGAGAACGTTGCCGTAGTTATCTCGAACCCAGCGCGCCTTCACGGCGAAGACGGCGAGCATGTAGTTCTCGATCGGCGTCCCCGGGCAGAAGATGTTCTCCCCGCAGCCCGCCGTTATGTTCAAGTACTTTATTTGTTGAATGTATCGATAGGCCCAGTGCGACGGCGGCACATCGGTAAAATATTGTCCCGGTGGTGTGGCAAAGGCCTCCGGATCTCCGGTCAGGCTGGAATATATCGTGCGAATGATCATGATGGAAATCATTGCCCGGCCCGGCGTCGTTTCGGGGCAGTAGAGAGCGGTAGGCGAACCTTGGCAGCCGACGGTGAGATTTCGCTCCCGCAGCCGATCGGTCGTGCCGTACCACCGCTCGGTGAAAGCGGCGTCGGCGAAGGTGCGGACGGGCGGGAAGCTCAGTTGCGCCCGAGCGGGCAAACCGAGGGCGAGGATGAGGGGCAGCGCGGCGGCCAGCCGAGCCGGTCTCCTGTAGCCTGCAATCGCGTTGACCACCATTTATCTGTCTCCCGCAATCCTGTGTGCGGCGCGGAAACGGCCGTTGATGAAGTCCAGCAAGCCAGCGTAGCTGCCGGCCGGCAGGTTCCGTTGGAGCGCGGCCATGCCGGCGGCGACGGCCGCTTCGCGCCGGGTCCGGTATTGATTCATCACGGCGGGGTCGGGCCGCTCCTCCCGGCTGAGAACCAGGTTGAGATACGCGGCCTGGTCGCGGTCGATTTGGTCGACATTTACCGCGACACTACGGGAGACCGATGACAGAGTGCTCACATCAACGGCCTTGAGGCCGAGCAAGTTGGCAGCGCCGACGTCCAGAGAACTGGCCGATGCCGGCGCGGCGGTCCTCCGGGCCGCCAGCCAGTTGTCAAAATCCAGGTGGAAGCCGAAGAACAATCTGAAGAGGAGCGGCGAGTCGGTGGGAATCGGAGAGGCCGCGGCAGGCGCGGCCGGCTGAGCGAATAAAGCGAGACAGGATACCGCCAGGAGCAGTGAAACCTTGAAACCGAGCCCTGGCACCCGTCGGTCCACGACGGCATTGCGTGCTGATCTCATGCTGATGTCTCTCCACAAGGGCGCGGACGCCATCCGGACCGAGCGGTTCGGGCCAGCGGCGGCCGGGGGAATCGCCGGCGGCGCGATTTGCGATCCGGAGGCAAATACCACCCAAGCCCGAAAGAAGTATGGGAAGAATGGGGAAGGAAAACAACTATCAAATCCGGCACTGGGCAGTTCGGACTGGCAGGGGCGCCCGAGGTTGGAGCGACCATGAAGATGCTGTTCACTTAGGCGTCTGCGCCACCGTTCCCCGAGGGGCTGTGAAAAAACGGGACATCCACCCCGTTTCCCGATCAACGATTTGCGGAGAATCAACGATTTGTGGTCGGGAAACGGGGTGAACGTCCCTGTTTTTTCACGGCTTCTTACGCCCGCGCGGTTGGGTTGCCAGGAAGACGGGGGTCGCGTTCTTTCAATTCAACGGTTCGCG
>JBJXGR010000349.1:0-60494 GCA_046160045.1 Bryobacteraceae bacterium | reverse complement strand
CGTATTTACGTACTTCAACCAACCCGACGGGGGTTTCGTAGCCATCGGCACAGGCCGCAATCTGGTGACGGACCCGAAATTTGGTCTGACGCTGGTAGTTGGGCGATTCAGTTTTGCGTTTGATGGTGCCGGCAATCTGATACAGGGCCTCACGTTGCAAGGCGGTCAGACGATCTCCGTCTGCACTCTGATCGACTAAGTCGTTTTGTTAGCGGCGCCGAGGGAGGACCTCGCAGCAGACTTAGACTGCAACTGGCTTCGAAACGAGATGATGTTGAGTGGGTCCCTCCTTACCTGCGCCCCAAATGCGACGACACCCACAAGCGAAGCCCATTTCACACTGGATAGAGGTGCTCGTCACACTTCCTCAGCCCCCAAAAAGGCGAACTCGCTCCAACTCCTAGCTGGCTAGGACCGAGATGGGACCCACGGCGGAAATTGGGCGTGGCGGCGGCCCGCGTTACTGAAGCCGGCCGAGGGACCAATGCCGCGCGGCGAGGCCGTCGACGCCCGGAAACGTGCCTGAAGGGCGCCAGCCCGTGCTGGTCGGAGCCGGCCAAGGGGTCGACGGAGATTCGGATCACAGCATATCAAGCCCTTGAGGAGCCCTTGACACACCTGGCACCGAGGAACAGAATACTTGCGCCAGCAGTTCCAGGTTTACGAGCATCTAAAGAGGACATCATGCAGCTCAAATCAGTTTTGACGTTTGTAATCGCGCTTACGTTCACGACAGCGGTCTGGGCTCAAACCAAGATCTCAGGCACATTGCAGTGCGGCAGCAAACCCGACCCGACCTACACAATTCCGGTGGGAGATCTTCCTCGCCATACCTTTCACATTGCTAAAGGGAAGTGTACGTGGTCAAGGCCGATGGAAATCGTGGAACTCGCAACCAAGGACCAAGAGGGCACGGTTTTTGTAGAGACCACTGGCAACCGTCAGCTAGTCCGCAGTGCGGCCGTGGGAACCATGGCCAATGGCGACAAGTACTTCCTGAGTACGCAGGGTGGGCTCACGTTCAAAGAAGGTGAGCAGAAGGGAAGTGCAGGTACATGGACCTTCACCGGCGGCACGGGCAGGCTCAAAGGGCTCAAAGGGAAAGGGACCTATAGGTGGAGGCCCAACCCCGGAGGCCCAGCCACCTATGAAACGGAAGGCGAGTACCAGCTTCCGAAGTAAGATCACGCGCGAGACCTCGGCTGCGATCTGCTCCTGTGTCCAGCAGGCCAGCCACAGGTTGAAGAAGATGCGGGTTTGTCGGATTCCGGCAGATCCGCCTTTTCCGCTAAGACGTCACTGACCGTCCGTTGGTGGGCGGCATCGCTCGCGACCTGCAGCACGCAGGGCAGCGCCACAGACCGCCTTGGAGTGGCAGGTGCGGACTCGCAGTGACGGCGCTGCACCTGAAGCACCGCCGATCCACTGTCGAGACGAAACACCGCAGACAACGGAACACGCGAGAAATCCGCGAGGTCGCCCAGATCGGTTCCCCACAGGATGCGCCGCACTACGCCGGATTCGGCCATGGAACACTCCGAGCGGATGGCCGCGATTCAGTCTGCGAGCATAAGGCAGCAAGGGGTTGAGATGGGACCCATCCTGATATTGGGGCATTGGGGGGCATTTGCCGGGACGGTACGAACCCGCATCGAAATCAGGCTGCTTAGGCCAGCCGGGGGTCCTTTTGGGATTTCGGGGTATGGGGGAGGGCCTGGCGTTGTGACGTGGATTGTGACGCAACCCTCCCGGCATGGTGTTCCAACCTCGGTAATCGCCGGTAGCAGTCCGTAGTCCTCCGTAGGCTGCTCCCGATCAGCGGACCCACTCAAGCCCGCGCCAAACCGGGGTTCGAGCCCCTGCGCGCCCACCATTGGAACCACGCAGATACAACAAGAGCCACCCGGCAAGGTGGCCGTTTTGAGTCTCGGGGGGCCCGGGGTTTTCCGGGGTCTCCCAAAGGGCAACTCAAATGCCTCGTAACGGACGGGCTGCCGACAAGCTCCACTCCTCGTCTACCGACGGCCGGATCAGCGGAGAGCTTTTTCGATCGCGCTCGCTATCTCGGCAGATTGAGGCTTCGCCGAAGAGCCGAAACGCGCAATCACTCTCCCGTTCTTGTCGATGAGGAACTTGTTGAAGTTCCAGCCAATCTCGCCCCCGGTGGCCGGATTGGCCTTCTTGTCCGTCAAGAACTGGTAGAGAGGGGTCTTGTCCCGTCCCTTCACCGACACCTTCGCGAACATAGGGAACGTGACGCTGTATTTCCGCGTGCAGAATGCCTTGATCTCTTCGTTGGTTCCGGACTCCTGCCACAGGAAATTGTTCGCGGGGAACCCCAGGACGACGAAGCCGCGATCCTTGTACGTTCTGTACAGAGCTTCCAAGCCTTCATACTGCGGCGTGTAACCGCATTTGCTGGCGACGTTGACAATCAACACGACCTTGCCCTTGAACTGCGCCAGAGAGGCCGGCTGGCCATCAATGGAATTGAGAGTGAATTCGTGGATGCTTGAAGCGGCGGAGAGTGTTGTTGTGAGAAGCATAAGTCCTGGGACGAGAAATGGTGTTTTCATTGTATTTCAGATGCCGGCCAGTGGGATAATCGCCTTTCAAAGCGGGCCTGGCCTGATAGAACAGGGATCGCGGAAGGAGCCATCAAAATGACAGGCAGCATGCTCACGGCAGGCCACCTCCTCCGCCGGCACCGGCTGCATTCTCGAAAAGATAGTGCGACACGATCCATTCCTGTCCCCGAGCGAACCCAAACAACTCGGCGCAGGTCATGAAGAAGACGCGCCACCGGACCAGCCAGCGGAGCGCTTCCTCGTCGCCGTACATGCTGGCGAACAGGCCAAGGACCTCACCGCGGCGCCGGTCCAGTCCGTCCAGCCACGCCTCCGCTGTCTTCTGGTAGTGGGCGCCGCTGAGCCGCCAGCGCTCGCGGATGCGGAAGTGGTTCTGAAAGTGAAGCAGCAGGTCGTCGCTGGGCATGAGACCGCCGGTGAAGAAGTGCTGCGCCATCCAATCCGAAGCGTCGCGCACCTCGAAGGGGTACGCGAAACGGCTGTGGGCGAACACATGCACGAACAGCAGCGCCTCGGGCCGCGACCATGAGGAGATGCGGCGCAAGAGCTCGCCGTAGTTGCGCATGTGTTCGAACATCTCGACCGAAACGATGCGATCAAACCGCCTTTCAGTCTCGAAATCATTCATGTCGGCGGTAGACACCTCGATGTTGGCCAAGCCGCGCCGCGCCGCCTCGCCGTCAATGAACTCTTTCTGCGAATGCGAGTTGGAGGCCGCCAGGATGCGGCTGTTGGGATAGCGGCCCGCCATGAAGAGCGAAAGCGAACCCCATCCACAGCCGAGTTCGAGCACATCCTGCCCGTCCTCCAGGCGCGCCCGCCGGCAACTCAGATCCAACATCGCGCTCTCGGCTGCTTCCAGTCCTGAAGCGCCGGACCACAGGGCGCAACTGTACTTCATGTTGGGACCGAGTACATGCCGGTAGAACTCAGCCGGCACTTCATAGTGCTGTTCATTGGCGGCGTCGGGACGGATGGCGACCGGGCTGTGCCGGAGTTGGCCGACGAAGCGCATGAGGCGTTCGCTTTGCGCTTCCACTCCCCCTTCCTGTTCTTCGCGCAGACGCGCGGACACAAGCCGCCGGATGCCCAACCGGATCAGCCAATCGGGAAAGAGATCCCGTTCGAGCCACTTGGTGTAGCCTGCATCGAGAACGGGTGAAATGGTCAAAGTGTCTGTCTGCATGTACTGTTTCTCGGGAACCATGGCACAAAAACGCTGGTTGCCTGCTGATATTGCCTGTAGTCGTCCCCCTTGGTCCGCAACGCCTGCGCCTCGGTGGCAGGGATGCCTGTGACCCGGAACAGGAAGAACAAGATGAGAATCGGTGAGACCAGGGCCAGGTAGCCATAAGGAGATCTCAGCGCGAACAGCGCAAAGGCCATCCAGATCAACCACTCAAAGAAATAGTTGGGGTGGCGTGAGTACCTCCACAACCCTGCCCGGCAAGTCTTGCCCCGATTCGCCGGGTTGGACTTGAAGACCTGGAGTTGGTAGTCCGACAGCCACTCGCCGATGAACGCAACCAGCCACAAGGCTGCGGCCGCATATTCGAGGAGGGTGATCTGGGGCCGGGAATTCAGAGCGGCCACCAGGAACGGAATCGATAGCACGATGCACAGCAGGGCCTGGAATTGGAAGAAGGCAAGAAACTTCAGAGGCAGGTTGCCGCCCCATTCCCGCCTTAGTTGTACATAGCGACCTTCCTCGGGACGCCCGATGACGCGTGTGAACAGCAGATAGAGCGCTAAGCGCAGGCCCCAAAGCATCGCCATCGCCGCGACCAACCACGAGCGCGGCGCGTAGCCGCCCCCGGCGGCGTAGATCGCGCCGAGTAGAGCCAGCCCGCCCGCCCATCCTGCGTCCACGATCGCGGCATTCTTCATGGGCAGGTGGATCAGCCAAAGCAGCAACATGAGGCCGCAGACCGAAGCCGTTCCGACCAGGAGCGAGTGCAGGGCCAGTTCCATCATTGAGACCTCACTCGCAAGGATTGGCTCGTCCGCCTCAGGAGCGGCGTCAGCAAGGCGTAGATCACCAGCGACGCCAGCGAACCGAGCGCGAGCCAGGCCACCAGTGCGTGGATCGTCGCGGTCGAGAGCGTGGCGATCGCGTTCCAGACATCCGCCCGGATCAGCCTGACGATCCCGGCCAGGGTTATCTGGATCGGCGGGGCAGCGAAGATCCATTCCCCTATACGGATGAAAGGTACCAGCAGAACAAGCTGCAACGGATAGACGAGGAAGTTGACCGACTGTATGGCCGGCAGATTCAGGCGAAGCAGGACGGCCGCGAGGAAGCACAAGATCGACGTAGATCCCAGAACCGGTATCACGCCGAGGGTCAACCCGAGCGCGATGCTCAGCGCGAGCTTCTCCGGGGTGATGCCCTGGCGCAGCAAATCCAGAATCGGATTCACAATCCTGCGCCGCAACCAGCCGGCACTCATCAGGTCCGCCTCCACAAGATCGCTTCGGCCGGCTCCTCGGGGCGGAGGCGCATCAACTGGATCAGCATGTAGAAAGACATCGCGATATTGCCCAGGCCCATGATCAACACGAACCACACAACACGAGACCACATTGGCCGCTCTTTGTAGGCGACCCAGACATAGAAGGTCAGGAAGCCGAAGTAGGCGTCATATAGCGTCGCAACGGCCCAAGGATTCGCGGCGTAGCTTGGCCACGCGTCCCAGAGGCTGACGGCCAGGCTGGTCCGGATCGTCATCACGGTCATCCAGACGAAGATGGCCCCGAACAGCAGCTTCAGAAACAACTTCATAGAGCAGACCCTCTTGAAGATGTCGCCTTCAATCGGGCCAGGTGCCGCTCGAAGTGTGTTAAGTCCTCGAGTACGAGGAGACCGTCCCGCGTGAGCCCGTTCGTTACCGTGGAAGCGCCGCTGCCCCCCAGCCACAGTTCGCTACTCAAGGGAAGCTCGGCGGCGAGTTGGTGGACGTCATCCATCGCGACGGGCGTCGCATTCGTCTTCATGATGCCGAGGACCACCGCGTGTGGCTCGCTTTTCGCGGCCGCCTCGAGCACTTCACGCGCCGGCAGGTTCGGGCCAAGGTAGGCGACCTGGAACTCCTGCGCAACCGCGAGCATCGCCGCGGCCAGGATGCCGAATTCGTGCAGTTCGCCCGCCGGTGTCGTAAACAATATGCGACGAGACCAGGGGCCGGTCTTCTGAAGACGAACCAGCCCGCCAAGGAGATTGCGCACGCACGCGGATAGCATGTGCTCCTGGGCGATCTGGTAAACCCCTTTCTCCCAGTTCTCTCCCGTCAAGCGCATCAGGGGAAGGACAACCCGGTACACAAGTTCGTTCGGGCGCAGCAACAGGGCCAGCCTCCCCAACTCGTCATTGGCGGAAGCGTAGTCGTAGGCTCCGATGGCATCCAAGAGTGGCCGGAGCACCGGCGTCGCGGGTTCCGGGGGTGAGGGGATCTCCGGTTTCCTGCTGAAGGACTGGGCGTTCCGCTCCAACTCTTCGAGTTCTGCATCGGGCAGCGATGCTACCTGGCCGATCGAGCGTCCCCTCTCGACGGCGCTCTTCAGAAGTAGCAGGCGCCGGATGGCGCGTTCGTCGTAGAGCCGTCCGCGCCCCGTCCTGGCCGGAGTTACAGCGTTGTAGCGCCGCTCCCAGGCACGAAGGGTGTCCAAGGATATCCCAGTCAGCTTGGCGGCAGCCCGGATTGGATATTCGACAGACATTGTTTTCTGCGGACGATTCCAGATTACCGGAGGTTGAAACATTTGTCAAGCTTTTGTCTAATATAAATGATTGACAAATGGTGGACAACAATAGTACAGTAGATTCGTGAGCTTTTTAGGGCAACCCTCCCGGTACCGGTTCGGGGCCGTCATCCTCTTTGTAATTCTGCATTTGGGAGTGCTGGCCGTGTTCTTCTACCCGCCAACACTGCCGCTGCTGGCCTGGATGGCTTTGACGTACTCCGTCCGTATGTTCGGTGTGACCGCCGGCTACCATCGCTATTTCAGCCATAGAAGCTACCGCATGGGCCGGCTCGGGCAGTTTCTAATGGCCTTCCTGGCGCAGACCTCCGGTCAGAAGGGCGTGCTTTGGTGGGCGGCTCAACATCGCGACCACCACCGCCACTCGGATGAGGAGCAGGACATCCACTCGCCCAAGCGGCGCGGCTTCTGGTGGTCACACACGGGCTGGATTCTCTCGAACGAGCATGACGCCTACGAAACCAAGAAGGTGGCGGACCTTGCCAAGTTCCCGGAGTTGAAGTGGCTTGACCGGCATCACTGGGTTCCGACCGTTGTGTTTGCGGCCTTCATCCTGTGGATGGGCGGAGTTGCAACCTTCATTTGGGGCTACGTCGTATCGACGGTTCTGCTTTATCACTGCACCTTCGCCATCAACTCGCTGGCCCACTTGTTCGGAACCCGCCGTTTCGACACTCCGGACCACAGCCGCAACAACTGGCTGCTCGCTCTGATCACATTCGGGGAAGGCTGGCACAACAACCATCACTTCTTTATGGGGAGCTGCCGGCAAGGGATCCGGTGGTGGGAGATTGACGTCACCTACTGGGTGTTGAAGCTGCTGGCAATGCTCGGTATAGCGAGGGATCTGCGGCCATTTCGGATTCCCGCCCCGCAGGCGCAAGGAACGAAGTGATGCGCATCGCGGTGATCGGCAGCGGAATCTCGGGGTTGGCGGCGGCCTACTATCTGAGCCGCAAGCACGAGGTCTCGGTCTTCGAAAAGGACACACGGCTGGGCGGGCACACGCATACGGTGACGGTCGATAGCGGGCGTGGACCGCTGGCGCTGGACACGGGCTTCATCGTGTACAACGACCGCACGTATCCGAACCTGGTCCGGCTACTCGCCGAACTTGGTGTGGAGACACAGCCGAGCGACATGTCTTTCGGCGTTGCCTGCCGGCGAACGGGGTTCGAGTACTCCAGCCGCGGTCTCGGCGGTTTTTTCGCGCAGCGCAGCAACATCCTCCGGTCGGCTCAATACCGTCTCCTGAGGGAGATCTTACGATTCAACAGGGAGGCCCCCAAGCTGCTGGAAGATCCAGTGGCGGCAACGCTGACGCTGGGAGATGTGATCGAACAGGGACGCTACTCCTCGCTGTTCACAGAGCGTTACCTGTACCCGATGGCCTCGGCCGTGTGGTCGATGTCCACCGAGGCAATCCGGTCGTTCCCGGCTCTCACGCTGCTACTGTTCTTCGACAACCACGGGATGCTGGGGATCAACACGCACCCCAGGTGGAAAGTGATCCGGGGCGGCAGCCACAACTACATCGGCCCGATCACGGCGCCTTTTCGCGATCGGATCTACACGCTGGCAAACCTTCAGTCCGTGGTCCGCTCCGAGTTAGCAGTCACACTGCGATTTCAAGACCGCCCGGCGATGTCCTTTGACCACGTCGTATTTGCCTGCCATGGGAATCAGGTCCTACCGCTGCTTGAATCGCAGAGCGACGCGGAGCGGGATGTCCTGGGCAAGTTCAAGACCAGCCGCAATGAAGTCTGCCTGCACACCGATTCGTCACTGCTACCGGCGAGGCGACGGGCGCGCGCATCGTGGAATTACCACCTGAGCCAGGATGCTGGCGAGGGCGCCACCCTGACCTATCACATGAACCGTCTGCAGTCGCTGGATGTTCCGGAAGAGTACTGCGTCACGCTCAACGCCAACGGAGCCGTCAATCCTTCCAAGGTCGTGCGGCGGATGGTGTACTACCACCCCCTCTACACGCACGACGCCATCCGGGCGCAGGCACGTTGGAAGGAAGTCAGCGGGGCCAACAGAACCCACTACTGCGGCGCCTACTGGTTTCACGGCTTTCACGAAGACGGGCTCAATTCCGCTCTGCGGGTGGCCCGCACGCTGGGAGTGGAGTGCTAACGGCATGGAGTCAGCCATCTACACCGGTACGTTACGGCACCGCAGGTTCGAACCGGCGCGTCACGAGTTCACCTATCCGCTGTTCATGGTGTTCCTGGACATCGACCGAATCGCCGACCTGATGAGAGTCTCGCCGTTCTCGAGCCACAACCGTTTCAACTGGGCGAGCTTCGACGAGCGCGACCACTTCGGCGATCCGGCGGTGCCGTTGCGCGAGAGGCTGAAGGCCGACGCGGCCCAACATGATATCCGGCTGCCGGACGGCCGTATCTTCCTTCTGACTCATCTGCGTTATCTCGGGTACAACTTCAATCCCATCTCGATCTTCTACTGTTACGGCGCGGAAGGAGGTCTTGAGACCATCCTGGCGGAGGTAAACAGCACGTTCGGCGAAAGCCGGAATTACTGGCTTTCCGCTGCCACCAGCGAGCATCCGTCCAGGCCGCACGTCCACCGCTGTCCGAAGTCGATGCACGTCTCACCGTTTATGCCGATGGAGCTCGACTACCGCTTCGTACTGCCGCCGCCGGGGGAGCAACTGGTAGCGCACATGAACACGGTAGATGGCGATCGCAGCTTCTTCGATGCGACGCTCTCTCTTCGGCGCGAACCCTGGAGCGCGCCCGTGTTGCACCGGGCGTTGCGGCGGTTCCCGTGGATGACGGTCAAGGTGATCACGGCTATCCACAGGGAGGCCTTGAAGCTCTACTTGAAGAAGGTTCCTGTTTACACGCATCCGGCACGTCGCCGGGAGGACGACTATGAACACGTTTCTCACATCGCTCGCTAGGAGCGCATTCCTGAAGAGCCTCGAGTCGTTGCGCGAGGGCTCATTAGAACTCTTGTGGAACGGCCGGACCTGGAAATTTGGTGAGCCGGACTCGCCCCTGAGGGCTATCCTTGTGGTCCATCACGAACGGTTCTTCCAACGCGCCTTGTTCGGGGGCGACGTCTCCATCGGAGAGGCGTGGATGGACGGGGACTGGTCCTCGCCGGACCTGGTTTCGGTGGTTCGCCTCGCGGTGCGGAACCTGGCCCGGATGGACGGGCAGAACCGGTTGCTGAACGCATTCAGCCGCGGGCTGGACGCCCTGCGTCACCGCCTGCGCGGAAACTCCATAGCCGGCAGCCGCCGCAACATCCGGGCCCACTACGACTTGAGCAACGACTTCTTCCGGCTCTTCCTGGATCCCAGCATGACGTACTCCTGCGCTTTCTACGAATCGGAAGACGATTCTCTCGAGGCAGCCCAGTTCCAAAAGCTGGATCGCATCTGCCAGAAGCTGCGCCTGGGCCCGGAAGACCATGTACTCGAGATCGGCACGGGGTGGGGCGGTCTCGCCGCGCACGTGGTGCAACACTATGGGTGCCGAATTACAACCACGACGATCAGCGAGCGGCAATATCAGTACGCACGTAAACGATTTGACTCGATCGCCGGCGGGGACCGGATCGAGCTGCTGGAGGAGGATTATCGCAACCTTCGCGGCCGGTACGACAAGATCGTCAGCATCGAGATGTTCGAGGCGGTGGGGCTGCCCCACTACGACGAATTCTTCCGGACGTGCGACCGTCTGTTGCGGCCGGAGGGTAGCCTGCTGCTCCAGAGCATCACCATCAATGAACAGACTTTTCCGGCCTACCGCCGCCAAGCCGACTTTATTCAGAAGCACATTTTCCCCGGTTCCGAACTGGCGTCGGTGAGTGAGGTTTTGCGGTCGCTGGCGAGGGTCACCAACCTTTCGCTGTACCACGCGGAGGACATCGGCACGCACTACGCGCGCACGCTGGCGCAGTGGCGGAAGCGGTTTCACAACGCGCTGGACGAGGTCCGGTCTCTGGGCTTCGACGACCGTTTCATTCGCCTGTGGGACTACTATCTCGCCTATTGCGAGGGGGCGTTCCTGGAACGCCACATCGGCGATTTCCAACTTCTGTTGACCAAGAACCATTCGTCCCGGAAATTGTTCGGCGAACCCTGGGGCGAGGAGGGATGCACGAGTGATCCGGTTTCACACCTTGCGGCGTGAGCAGCGGATACCTGAATTGAAGAGCTAATGACCCGGGAAAACCAGGGACCGTTGCCGGCCCGGTCCGGTTCGCGGGCGGTCTTTCCGGATGCGAGAGAATAGAGCGCATGCTTTTGGCTCTCCTGCTCGCCGGCCCCTGGCAGCTATTCGTTGATGACCACCTGATCGCCGAAAAACAAGGTGTCGTGCGAACGTACCACGCCTTCGAAAAGCACGCGGCGAACCCGGTCCTGCAGGCAGAGAAACCGTGGGAGGGCCGAGGGATCTACCTCTATGGCACCGTGCTGAAGCAGGCCGCCGGGTATCGGATGTGGTATCACATCAGCGACAAGAACCGTTACCGCACGGCCTACGCCACCAGTCAGGATGGCCTCCGCTGGGATCGCCCGGACTTGGGCAAGGGCGACAATCTCCTGTTTCCGGATTCATTCGGGGGCCACATGCCGCAGGTGATCCACAGACCCTGGGATGCCGAACCCTATAAGATGATGCTCTACGACTACGGGCGCTCGCCGCCCGAGTACCTGGTGAGCGGGTTCCTGGCATTTGCGTCGAAGGACGGCCTCAAATGGCGCCCGATGGGCCGTGAGCCCGCGCTGCCGGATCCGGGCGACGTGGGAAGCTTCGTGTGGGATCCGCATCAACGCCGCTTTGCCGGCTATCCCAAGACGTTCTCGTGGGTGCGCGGGTTCCGCCGCCGCTCGGTGGGATTCACGGCGACCGCCGACTTCTCGCGCTGGCCCCCGGCCGAGTTGATTCTGACGCCCGACCGATTCGACGACCGGTGGGTCCGGTCCGAGGGGCAGCACACGGATTTCTATGGCCTCAGCGCGTTCGCCTATGAATCGCAATACCTCGGGTTCCTGTGGGTGTTTCGCATCAGCGAAGGGTCCAACCACGGACCCATCTTTCTGGAACTGGTCAGCAGCCGCGACGGCATCACCTGGCAGCGACAGGAAGGTGACCGTTCGCCTGTCCTGCCGCTCGGGCCCCCGGAAAGCTGGGATCGGGGCATGGTGTTCCCGGCCAGTCATCCGTTGGTCGAGGCGGACCGCGTGAAGCTCTATTACGGGGGCTTCACCGACGAGCACACCGGAAACGGAGTGGGGGCCATTGGGCTGGCGACGATCAGGAAAGACGGATTTGCCTCTTTGAATGGGAGCGGGGAGGTGACGACCAAACCGCTCGCAGGCCTTTCCGGGACACTTCGTGTGAACTCGAGCGGCACGCTGCGGGTGGAGGTGCTGGACACGGCTGGACGCGTCGTGCCTGGATTCGGCCGCGAGGACTGCGTGAGTCTTCGGGGCGACGGCGTGGATGTTCCCGTCCGCTGGAAGCGCGGGAGCGCATTGCCGGCGGGCGCGTCGCGAGTGCGATTCGTGCTGGAACCCGCGGCGCTGTACTCGTTTCGCGCGGGAGGCCCGGTGACTCTGGCCAAGCCGGACTCGGCGAAGCAGGTTCGCGGCACGGAGGGAACGAGACATCTCGGCCGCGAGTTTACGTTGCGCGCGCGGGCTCGCCCCGGCAACGAGCGAACGACGCTGTTCAGCCACTATCGAGGCAGGGGTGAGCCGGCCACGGGTGAGCTGGTTTTCGATGTCAATGCCGCCAGCGGCGTCGTCCGGCTCATCGTGAACGGGCAAAGCGTGGAGTCGCAACCGCGCTTCTTTCGCGACAAACGTCCCCACGATTTTGCCGCAACCTACCGCAGCGGCTTAATCCGGCTTTACCTCGACGGCAGGATGGTGGGGGAAGACCGGCTGCGGCCGGGTTCGGCACACCTGTTCCACGACGGTACCCTCATCCGCCACTATGGCGAGCGGGGCGCCGCTTCCCTCGCGGGAATCCATCTCGGCGATGACCTGGAGACGAGCCCGGACCTGGCGCAGGACGCATCTGTCGCGTGGCGCGCACTCTCACCATCCGAAATCATGCGCGTGCACCAAGATCGCTAGCCGGCGGGCGAATCGGCGAAACGAAGAGAATCGGTCCAGTTCACAAGCTGCTAACGGCTTGGTCACCGTTCTGTAAGCCGGACCCGCTAAAAACTAGACATGGGCAATCCGCAACCCTCGTTGGAACTGGCGTCGCGCCGGCTTTTTACCGGGCCGAAGCCCGCAGCCACACTGCCGGAACGGCTGATGTCGCTCGACAAAGTCCGTGAGCTGTATCAGCAGGCCAAAGAACTGGAGGGCGGCTCGATTCACGACCGGCTGCTTGAATCGTTGCAGGTGACCTATCACGTCCAGGCCGAAGACCTGAGCCGCGTTCCCCCAAAGGGACCCGTCATCGTGGTGGCGAATCACCCGTTCGGCATGCTGGAAGGGCCCATCCTCGGTTCGCTGATGCCGAAGTTACGACCGGATGTCAAGGTGATGACAAACTATCTGCTGTCGGCCATGCCGGAGTTGGCGGGCTTCTGTATCTTTGTCGATCCGTTCGGCGGCAGTGACGCGGCGCGAGCCAACCTGCGGGCCATGAAGGAAGCGATCCAGTGGATGAAGAAGGGAGGTATGCTGGTGATCTTCCCCGCGGGTGAAGTGTCACACTGGTCGCCGCGAACCCGAGCGGTGGAAGACCCCGAGTGGAGCGGAACCGTCGCGCGTCTTATTGAGATCACGGGCGCCGGGGCCCTGCCGATGTACTTCGAGGGTTCAAACAGCCTTCGCTTCCAGCTCCTCGGAATGATCCATCCGCGGCTGCGCACGGCCTCGCTGGCAAATGAGTTTCTCAACAAACGGGGTGCACGGGTGGATATCCGGTTTGGCCGGCTGATCGGGCCGGAGAAGCTGGCGGCACTGGGCGGCGCCGGCGAAGTCACCGAGTACCTGCGCTGGCGCACGTACCTCCTGGGAGAACGGGGCCCGAGCCAGCGGAGAGTCTTCGCGTTTCCAAAGGCAGCGCCGTCCGAGCCAGAACCGGTGATCGCGCAGGTGCCGCCTGTGGTTCTGGCTGCCGAACTGAGCACCTTGCCGCCGGAATCGACGCTGGAATCCACACGGGAGTTCTCCGTTCACATCGCCGGGGCGGAACAGATTCCGAACATCCTCCGCGAAATTGGACGGCTGCGGGAACTCACGTTCCGTGCCGCCGGAGAGGGCACCGGCCGCCCGCTCGACCTCGACCGGTATGACGCCTACTACGAACACCTGTTCGTCTGGAACCAGCAGACGCGCGAGGTGGCCGGCGCCTATCGACTGGCCCGCACCGACCGCGTTGCCGCCGACCGAGGAGTCCGCGGCCTGTACTCACGGACACTATTTCAGTTTGACAAACGGCTGCTCGAGCGCATGGGTCCGGCCCTCGAACTGGGCCGCTCGTTTGTCCGGCCGGAATACCAGCGCCAGTTCGCGCCGCTGCTCCTGCTGTGGAAGGGAATCGGCCGGTACGTGGCGAGGTATCCGGAGACCGCCACCCTGTTTGGAGCGGTGAGCATCAGCGCCGACTACAGCGAGGCTTCGCGTGAGCTTCTGGTCCGGTACTTCCAGATGCACGACCACCGAGACGAGTTGTCCGGCCTAATCAAGCCCAAGCGCCCCTATCGAACCCAAGGATGGGATCGCCAGGCATTGAGCCGCCTGCTGAAGGATCTCGACGACCTCGCCGCGCCTATCTCGGATCTGGAGCGGGACGGGAAGGGCATCCCGGTGCTGGTCAGGCAGTACGCCAAACTCGGGGGACGCATCCTGGGGTTCAGTGTGGATCCCGGCTTCGGAAACTGCGTGGACGGCCTGATTCTGGTCGACTTGCGAAAGACCGACCGCGTGGTCCTCGAACGGTACCTGTCGCGCGAGGGCGCGTCTGCGTTTCTAGCCTTCCACCAGGCGGCCGACGCGGCATAGCAGCCCGCGCCAGAAGACCAGGAGGTCCGCTCCCTGCCGGTCGCGGCTCTGTTATTTCAGTGGTTTACGCGCTCGCATTCTCCGGACGGACATTTGCCACGGGCTGATAAGCCACGGTGCGGGCGTTCACATCTTTCGGCCGGCGGTCACTTTGGGCGCCGCTAGGTATCCGATTACGTAGTTCTTCTGCACTTCGTTGACGACCAGTTCATAGGGAATTGAGCTTTTGTCGACGTAGAACTGCACCGGTTCATTAATCGAACGGTCCTTCTTCTCGGTCTTGATATCGCCGACGATGATTTCCAGCGTGAAGCGGTTCTTTTTCGCGTCGGTGCGCTTCAGAATCACGGAGATGTCACCCACGCGGCGCGGGTCCTTACTGCGCTCCAAGTGGAAGTCGAAGTAGTTTCGTTCGCCCAATTTACGGAGTGCGGAGAGTTCCTTTGCATTGGTCGCAATCAGACCGCTCTGCACGCCCATATCACCTCTCACTGTTTTGAGGTCGATCACGGTGCGCTCGAGTTCCTCGTGCGTGCTCGCAACCTGCGTTTTGACCTGGGTGAGTTCGGTCGAGACGGAGTTGAACTTGTCGCTGGCAGCCTGCCTCACCTCGCCGAGTTGCGACGCCACCTGCTGGTGCTGGTTCCGCTGTTCGGCCCCCAGTTTCCTCACCAACTGGTCCGCGTGGGTGACCGCCTCCACTTTGGCGTTGCGCGCAGCGGCAACTGCGATGCCTTTCGCCTCGGCGACTTGCGTCTCGACGTCTTTCTTGAGGTCCTCCAGGCGCCTGACCTCCGAGGCCGCCAGCGTATGCTTCTCCGGGGCCTGAGCCAACAGCCGGATCTTGGCCAGTTCGGAAAGAACCGAAAGACGAAGCGCCATCATATCTTCCCGGGTTCGTTCCAGGGTCCAGTAAAGATGCCCGATGGCGATGAGCATGGCCGCCGCAACCCCCATCAGAATCGCGCCTTTGACTCGTTGCGAGCCATCCATGAGGAATCCTCCCTAGAGCTCTAGCTCCTGGCTCAATGATAGTAGTACTGGTACTAAGATGTCGATCCGGCAATCCCTGTATGTTAAAGGGCGAAATGTTCTTAAGGCCCATTCTGGTCGGTTCTGGTCAGTTCCAGCCGGCTTCGAGCTATGATGTGAAGACTTCAAAGTGCCAGAACCGTCATGACCCTCCCGCCGGTCTACCCCCTGTTGGACACCGCCGCCCTAACCAGAACCAGGAGTTGCCTGCGCGACGCCGCCCAGGCACTTATCGAGGGAGGCGCGGGAATCCTCCAGTTGCGCCACAATGGGCATTGGTCGCGCGCTTTCTATGAGGAGGCGGCCTGGATCGGTGAACGGTGCCGGGCGCAAGGCATCATGTGGGTGGTCAACGACCGGGCCGATGCGGCCGCGATCCTGAGGGCAGGATTGCATGTCGGCCAGGACGACCTGCCGCCGAACCTGGTCAGAGCGCTTATCGGAGACCAGATCATTGGATTCTCCACCCATAATGCCTCGCAGTTGGAGGCGGCTGACGAGACGGCGGATTATCTGGCCCTGGGGCCGATCTTTGGGACACAGTCGAAAGAGAACCCTGACCCGGTGGTCGGGACCGACAACTTGCGGCGGTGGCGGAAGCTGACCGCGAAGCCACTGGTGGCCATCGGAGGCATTACGCGGGAGGCGGCGCCGGAGGTTTGGGAGGCCGGAGCGGATTCGGTGGCGGTGATCGGCGATCTGTACCCGGAAGGCGCGTCCTCAACCAGGATTCGAGAACGGATGGAAGCATGGCGACGGCTCGCGCGGAACTAGACACAGGACTCGTGAAGGGCCTCGGCCTGATCGATGCCACCACTATTGTGATGGGCTCGATGATCGGGTCCGGCATCTTCATCGTGTCGGCCCATATTGCACGCCAGGTACAATCGCCCGGGCTCCTGATCGCGGTGTGGGTGGCCGCGACGGTGCTGACGTTGATGGCGGCGCTCAGCTATGGCGAACTGGCTGCCGCGATGCCCCAAGCCGGCGGCCAGTACATTTACCTGCGGGAGGCATTTGGGCCGTTCAGCGCGTTCCTGTTCGGATGGACGGCGTTCCTGGTGATCCAGACGGGAACCGTGGCCGCGGTGGCCGTTGCCTTTGCCAAATACACCGGCGTCTTCCTCCCGTGGATTTCAACCGAGACCCGGCTCTTGGGTCTCATCAGCAGCCAACAACTCCTGGGCATCGCGGTGGTCGTGCTTCTGACCTGGATCAACTCGCGCGGCATCCGCACCGGAGCCATGGTGCAGAACGTGTTCACGTTCGCCAAGACCGCGGCGCTGGTGGGGCTGATTCTGTGCGGGTTCATCATCGGCCGAAGGCCGGAAGCCGTCGCCGCCAACTTCGGCAATTTCTGGCAGGGAGCCGATTGGTCGTTCGACACGATCAGGCTGGCCGGTGTCGCGATGGTGGGAGCGCTGTTCTCCGCCGACGCCTGGTTCAACGTGACCTACACGGCGGGCGAGACCCGTAATCCCAAGCGCAATCTGCCGCTCTCCCTGGGTCTGGGAGTGGGCATCGTCTGCGTGCTGTATGTGGTCACCAATTTCGTGTACCTCAACGTCCTGACCCTGGGTGAGATCCAGAACGCCGCCGAAGACCGGGTGGCCACTGCCGCCGCGGCCAGCATGTTTGGTCCGGCCGCCGTGCAATTGATGGCCGGCGCCATCATGATCTCGACGTTCGGATGCGCCAACGGAATCCTGCTCGCCGGCGCGCGCCTCTATTACGCCATGGCCCGCGACGGCTTGTTTTTTCAACGTGCGGCGAGAGTGGACCCGGTGCATCATACGCCGACCTTCGCTCTCTGGATCCAGTGCGTGTGGACGTGCATTCTGACGCTGAGCGGCCGCTACAACGACCTGCTGGACTATGTTATCTTTGCAGTCTTGTTGTTTTACATGCTGACCATTGGCGGCTTGTTTGTCCTGAGGCGAACAAGGCCTGAGATGGAACGGCCCTACCGGGCCATCGGATACCCCGTCGTGCCGGCTCTGTACCTGGTGCTGGCGGGAATCCTGGAAGTGTTGCTGTTGCGCTACAAACCGAGCTACACCTTCCCGGGGCTGATCATCGTGCTGCTGGGCGTTCCGGTGTATTTCCTTTGGCGGAAACGAGGAATCCAAACGTGAGTCTATTTCGAACCAAACCGCTCCACCTGGTGACGGGAGACGAAGGACACGGTACCACCGGCCTGAAGCGCACGCTGTCTGCAAGCAGCCTGATCTCGCTCGGGATCGGCGCCATCATCGGCGCCGGCCTGTTCTCGCTGACGGGCCTCGCCGCGGCGCAAAATGCCGGTCCGGCCGTGGCGCTGTCGATGGTTGTGGCCGCGATCGGATGCTGCTTCGCCGGACTCTGCTATAGCGAATTCGCCTGCATGATCCCGGTAGCGGGCAGCGCGTACACCTATGCGTACACAACCCTGGGCGAGTGGCTGGCGTGGATCATCGGCTGGGACCTTGTGCTGGAATATGCCGTGGGCGCGGCGACGGTTTCCATCAGCTGGTCGGGATACGTCGTTTCTGTCCTGAAAGACTTCGGCATCTCGCTGCCCGCGCAACTGGTGGCGGGGCCGTTTGAACCGGTCAAACTGCCCGACGGCACGGTCCTACAGGGAATGATCAACCTGCCTGCAATGTTCATCATTGTGGTGATCTCGCTTCTGCTGATGATCGGCATTCAGGAGTCGGCACGGGTCAACGCGATCATTGTCGTGATCAAGGTCGCCGTGGTGCTGGTGTTCATCGGTCTCGGCTGGATGTTCATCGACAAGGCCAACTATACCCCGTTCATTCCGGAGAATGATGGCGTGTTCGGCAAGTTCGGCTTCAGCGGCATCATGGCGGGCGCCGGAACGATCTTCTTTGCCTATATCGGGTTCGACGCGGTGTCGACGGCGGCGCAGGAAGCCAAGAATCCTCAGCGCGACATGCCGATTGGCATCCTCGGATCGCTGGCGATTTGTACGGTCTTGTACATTCTGTTTTCGGTCGTGCTCACCGGGATGGTCAACTACAAGGACCTTGGCGTAGCCGCGCCCGTCGCCATCGCGGTCGACCGCACGCCTTACGCGTGGCTGAAGCTGATGGTGAAATTCGGCATTATCGCCGGGTTCACGTCGGTGATCCTGGTCATGTTGTTGGGCCAGAGCCGGGTGTTCTTCTCGATGTCGCGCGACGGTCTGGTGCCCAAGGTATTTTCCGCCGTGCATCCGAAATGGCGGACGCCGTGGCGTTCGAACTTGCTGTTCTGCCTGTTCGTGATGCCGTTCTCAGGATTCCTGCCGCTGTCGGTGGTCGGCCATATGACCAGCATCGGGACGCTGTTTGCGTTTGTGATCGTGTGCGCCAGCGTGCTGGTGATGAGGAAGACGCACCCGAATCAGGACCGGCCGTTCAAGACGCCGCTCGTCCCGTTCGTTCCAATCATGGGCATCCTGTGGAATTTCTCCATGATGTATTCCCTGGGATGGGACAACTGGATCCGCCTGGCGGTATGGCTGGCGATCGGTCAGGTGATCTTCTTCCTGTATAGCCGGCATCACAGCAAGTTGGGGAACGTGAAGGCCTGAGGTGCTTTGAGTCCAACGGGCAGACCGAAGAACTGCTCGTCCGGGGCCACGGCGCACGGATCTGAGTCTCACAGTCGCGGATCAGAAGGATGCAGTGGGCACGCTCAGGCCAGCAGCGGCTTGACCACACTGCCGTGAACGTCCGTCAGCCGGAAGTGCCGGCCCTGGAACTTGAACGTCAACCGGGTGTGGTCGACGCCCAGACAGTGCATGATCGTCGCGTGCAGGTCGTGAACGTGCACCGGGTTCTCGGTGATGTTGTAGCCGTAATCGTCCGTTGACCCGTACGTCGTCCCCGGCCTGATTCCCCCTCCCGCCATCCACATGGTGAAGCAGCGTGGATGATGGTCCCGCCCATAGTCGTCGGCGGTCATCTTGCCCTGGCAGTAAACCGTCCGCCCGAACTCGCCGCCCCACACGATCAGGGTGTCGTCGAGCAACCCCCGCTGCTTCAGGTCGCGGATCAGCGCGGCCCCGGGTTGGTCGACATCCTTGGATTGGCCGGCGATCGACTTGGGCAGCTTGAGATGCTGGTCCCACCCCCGGTGGAACAACTGGATGAACCGCACCCCGCGCTCGGCCAGCCTCCTCGCCAGCAGGCAGTTTGCCGCGAACGTGCCCTTCTTCCGCGACTCCGGCCCGTACATCTCGAACACGCTGTCCGGCTCCTTCGAGAGGTCGGTCAATTCGGGAACCGAATGCTGCATCCGGTACGCCATTTCGTATTGCGCGATGCGGGTCGAGACTTCCGGATCGGCGAACTCCTCGAGCGTCAACTGGTTCAGCTTGACGAGATCGTCGACGTACCTCCGCCGCGCCCGGTCGTCCATGCCCGGAGGATTCGACAGGAACAACACCGGCTCGCCCAGCGAACGGAACTTCACGCCCTGATAACGCGTCGGCAGGAAGCCGCTGCCCCACAGCCGGTCATAAAGAGGCTGGTCGTTCGGATTGCCGGTTCCTTGCGAGATCATCACCACGAACGCGGGCAAATCCTTGTTCTCGCTGCCCAGCCCGTAGGAGACCCAAGAACCGATGCTGGGCCGTCCGGCCAATTGAAATCCCGTCTGGAAGAACGTCACCGCCGGATCGTGATTGATGGCCTCCGTGTGCATCGACTTGACGAAACACAGTTCGTCGGCGACCTTGGCCGTGTGCGGCATCAGTTCACTCAACCATGCGCCGGACTGGCCATGCTGGGCGAACTTGTAGATCGACGGCACCACCGGAAACTTCGTCTGGTTGGACGTCATGCCGGTCAGCCGCTGGCCTCCCCGCACCGAGTCCGGCAGATCGGTTCCCCGCATTTCCCCGAGTTTCGGCTTGTAGTCGAACAGTTCCATTTGAGAAGGACCGCCCGACTGGAACAGGTAAATGACGCGCTTGGCCTTGGGTGCAAAGTGGGGGATCCCCTCCAATCCGCCCACGGCCGCCGAGGACTCCACCTTGGCCGCGCGCAGATCCTCGCCCATCAGGCTCGCCAGGGCCGCGACGCCAATGCCGTGGCTGGCGCGTGAGAAGAAGTGCCTCCGCGTGAGAAAAACGGGATCCATACGTTACTCCTTGGTCACTGTCTGGTCCATATTCAGGATAAGGCTGGCCACGGTCGTGTACGCAGCCAGTTCGCTGACATTGAGCTGCTCGTTGCGCTTGGACTCGCCCACGGCGACCAGCTTTTGGGCGGAGTCGCGGTTCGTCTGATAGCGGTCGAGGCTGTAGTAGAAGCTGTCGTGCAGTATCCGGCCCATCCGCTCGGGCAGGACGCGCGCCGTCGCCAGCCGGTAGCCATAGGCGATGCGTTCGTCGGGCTTGGCTCCGCCCTCGGTCATCATCCGTTGGCCGAGCGCGCGCGACGCCTCCACGAAAGTGGGGTCGTTCATCAGCGTCAGCGCCTGCAGCGGGGTATTGGTGCGGGATTCGCGAACAATGCAGGTCTCGCGGCCCGCCGCGTCGAACGCGGTCATGGTCGGCGGCGGAACCGTGCGTTTCCAAAAGGTGTACAGGCTGCGGCGATACAGAGCGTCGCCCTGATCCTGCGAGTAGTCCGTTCCGCCCGCCAGTTCTTTCCACAAACCGGCCGGTTGATACGGCTTCACTGAAGGTCCGCCGACCTTCTCCACCAGCAGGCCGGATACCGCCAGCGCCTGATCCCGGACAATCTCCGCCGGCATCCGGAACCGGGGACCTCGCGCCAGAAGACGGTTTTCCGGATCGCGCTGCGTCAACTCCTGCGTGGCGCCCGACGACTGGCGGTAGGCGGCGCTGGTCGCAATCGTCTTCACCATCGCCTTGATGTTCCACTGTTTGGCCACAAACTCCGTGGCCAGCCAGTCGAGCAATTCCGGATGAACCGGCCATTCCCCCTGCGAGCCAAAGTCTTCCACCGTCCGGACAATGCCGATTCCGAAGTACTGCTGCCACAGCCGGTTCATGAACACCCGCGCCGGCAGCGGATTGCCCGGATCCACCAGCCACTTGGCCAACCCCAGCCGGTTCCGCGGCAAGTCCGGACTCATCGGCGGCAGCGCGCCCGGTACGCCGCGATCCACCTTCTCGCCCGGCCGGTCATACGCCCCACGGATCAGGACGTGCGCCTGCCGCATCTCAGGCAGTTCCTGCATCACCATCACCGTCGGGAAGCCCTCGATCATCGCCTGCAGCTTTCTTCGCAGATCGACGGCCTCGCGATAGGCCTGCCGCTGCGGCTCTGGCGCCACATTCGTGATGAAGTAGCGCGCCAGTTTGGCCGAGTCCGCGGGCTGCCGCTTCTCCGGTTTGATCTTTGCGATGGCGGTCACCGGCGTCGCGCTGGCCAGCAGCACGACGTCTTCCGGCTTCAATGGCACATTGAAGATCCGCACTTCGTCGATCGTTCCGCGAAAGCGATTCTCCGTCCCGTACCCGCCGCCCACCCGCAAAGGCTCTTCCGTCTCGAAGGTCTGGTTCAAATCGTCAATCTGGACTTTCAGCTTCCGCGGCTCGCCGTTTACGTAGATGCGCACGCCGTCGGCCACGCGCCCGCCGTCGTAGCTCATCGCTACGTGCTGCCATTGATTCAGTGCCACAGGCTGCTCGGTCTCCACCCGCAGCGCGTCGTCCAGCCAGCGCGTTACCAGGTTCACCTGCAGCTTGCCATTGTTGAGAACGAAGCCGTAGCCATTGGGTTCCGGCGTGTCCTCTCCCTTGCTCACGATGACACCGGTGTCCGCGGCCGGGTAGATCCAGGCGGAGATGGAGAACTTGTCGTAGAAGCCGAATTTGGCAACGCCGCCGCCGATGTCGAAGTAGTGTTTGCCGTCGAAGTTCGCCGCCGTCCCGATCTTTCCTGCCGTAAACCGCGGCGCGCCGTCCTTCGCTTTCAGATTGGGCGTCTCGCCTTCCAAACCGAAATGGACCACCAAATCTTCGCCGATCGAGCCGTCGACCGGCTTCTTCATCTTCCGGAAGGATTTTTCCCAGGCCTTTTGCGACCGCTCGATCTCCGGCCGCAGATCGGCGTAGCTCTTCTCCGCAGCCCCGAGTTTTTCTTCGAGTCGGTGTACCTGCGCCTGTTGCTCTTTGGTCGGCGCCGGAATCGTCGGCGGCGAATTGCCGTATTTCCACGCCCGGCCCCGTTCCGGAATGTTGTTGAAGAACGCGTACATCCGGTAAAAGTCCTTCTGCAGGATCGGGTCGTACTTGTGGTCGTGGCAGCGCGTGCAGCCCATTGTGAGCCCGAGCCACATCGTGGAGGTGGTCTCCACGCGATCGATCACGTATTCAACCGCATACTCCTCAGGAATAATGCCACCCTCGCCGTTGCCGCGGTGATTGCGATTGAACCCCGTCGCAATGCGCTGTTCGATGGTTGGATTCGGCAGCAGGTCGCCCGCCAATTGCTCCACGGTGAACTGGTCGAACGGCATGTTGCGGTTGAACGCATCGATCACCCAGTCGCGCCAGCGCCACATCACGCGCTCGCCGTCGGTCTGGTAGCCATTCGTGTCCGCGTAGCGCGCGGCATCCAGCCAGCGCGCGGCCATCCGCTCGCCGTACCGGGGCGACTCGAGCAGCCGGTCCACGACTTTCTCATACGCGTCGGGCGACTCGTCTTTCAGGAAGGCTTCCACCTCCGCGGGAGTCGGCGGCAGTCCAGTGATATCCAGGGAGACACGGCGGATCAGGGTCGCGCGATCCGCTTCGCGCGAGGGCTTTAATCCCTCCCGCTCCAACCGCGCCAGGATGAATCGGTCGATCGGGTTGCGCGGCCATGCTGCGTTCTCGACCGGCGGCAGTTCCGGCCGCCTTGGCGGGATCAGCGACCAGTGGTTCTGCCACTTCGCACCCTGCTCCACCCAGCGGCGCAGCGTCTCCACCTCGCTGGGCGACAAGGCGTTGCCGGCATACACCGGCGGCATGCGCAGGCCTTTCTTGTCCGTGGTGATGCGGCGGATCAACTCACTCTTTGACGGGTCGCCCGGCACGATGGCGAAATGCCCGCCCAGATCCTGCATGGCGCCGGCTTCACTATCGAACCGCAGTTTCGACTTGCGTTTGGCCGGGTCCGGACCGTGACAGGTGAAGCAGCGGTCGGACAGGATCGGCCGCACTTCGCGATTGAACTCGATCGTCCGCGGCGCCTGTGCCCAGAGGGCCGAGGCCAGACTGGCATTCGCGAACAAGGACAGCGCCGCCGTCGGGGCGGTCATCCGCATACACTGCCTCCTCAAGACTGCGACGTCAGCAACGTCGCCGGTCCCTTCATCATATAAGGGACGCGGCCGCTTCTGCAGAGGCGGTAGGCCCGTGCGACACTGAAGTTGTCCTCCTTCCTGAAATCCATGCTCTCCGCTCGTGTGTTTGATTCCGGGTTCGCGCGCTCGCACGACACCTACAACGGCATTTCCACCGCCAGCGACGGCTGCGTCTATTACGTCCTCTGCTCACAGGTAATCGATGCGGCCGGCCAGCTTTGTTCGTTCGACCCCTCCACCGAAAAGATCCGGCGTCTCGCCGACCTGAGCGAGGCCTGTGGCGAGAGCAAGTCGGTTCCCCAAGGCAAGAGCCACGTCAGCTTCGTCGAGAGCGGCGGCAAGCTCTACTTCGCGACTCACATCGGTTACTACTCGATCGTCGACGGCCGGGAGACTTCCGGTATCCCCGCCGCCGGCTTTGCGCCCTACCCGGGCGGGCATTTTCTCAGCGTCGACCTGGCCACCGGCAGAACGGAGGATCTGGCCACCGCGCCCGATCGCGAAGGCGTTCTCACCTTCACGATGGATGCGGCCCGGGGCATCCTGTATGCGATCTTATGGCCATCCGGGCGGTTTGTCCGGATGGATCTCGCAACCCGGCGGCTCCAGGATTTCGGACCGGTCTCCCTCGATGGTGAAGGCGGCCGTGGTGAGCGTTATCGTACTCTGTGCCGTTCCATCGCCGTCGATCCGCGCGATGGCCGCGCCTACTTCACGGTGTCGGAAGGCGCCATCCACTATTACGATCCGGCCACAGGCTCGCTAGCCCGGGTCGAAGGCGACGACCTTCGCAAAGACTATTTCGGCCTTCATGACGTTTCTTCTCCGGGCCACATGGCCTACAACTGGCGCCAGACGTTTTGGCACCCGGAAGAGGACGTCATCTACGGGATCCACGGCAACTCGGGGTACCTCTTCCGTTTTGACCCGCGATCGGAGCGCGTGGAAGTGCTCGATCGGCTTACCTCCGAACCCTCGAAACGCAGCGGCATGTTCGACCAGTTCAGCTATGGCTACCTGGGCTTCGCCCTCGGGCCGAACCTCCGCACCGTCTATTACCTGACGGGTGGTCCGATCTACGTCGATGGCAAGCGCGTGAAGGGCAAAGCGTCCACCGCAAAAGGCGAGGCCAAGGGCGAAGAAAACCTGCATTTGGTGACCTACGACATTCCGGGCGGGCAGGTCCGCGATCACGGTCCCGTCTTCTATGCGGACGGCACGCGGCCGGCTTACGTGAACTCCATTGCGGTGGGCAAGGACGGGACTGTGTACACGCTGGCCCGCATTCCCGCACGAGGCAAAGAGACCGTTGATCTGATCGCAATTCGACCGTGAATCACGGGGCCGAATGCGCCGGTGCGGCATGGCCGGGCGGAGTCGTGGGCGCGCCCGGCGAAGCCGGTGTCGCCGGCTCACCCTGCAGCCCGTATTCATTCAGGATGACAATGTCCACGCGCCGGTTGCGCGCCCGCCCTTTATCGGTCTCATTGGTGTCGATCGGAGTCGTCTCCGCGTAGCCTCCCACCGATAGCCGCCTTTCCGGAATACCGTAACGAGAGAGTAGTTGCAGCATCGCCACCCCCCGAGCGGAAGACAGTTCCCAGTTCGACCGGAACTTGGCGTTATGGATGGGCACGGAGTCCGTATGCCCCTCCAATCGCACCTTGTTGGGCAGTTTGTCGATCACGCCCGCGACCTTCTGCAGGACGGCATAGGTGTTCGGGTCGATCGAATCCCCGCCTGACGGAAAGAACGCCGCCTGCCGCAGACTGACAACCAGACCCCTCGGCTCCATGTTGACCTGCAGCATGCCGGATTTGATTTCCCGATCCAGTTGGCGCTCCAGAAGCTCACGCGATGGAGCCAGTTCCACAGGACCCGGCTTCGGCGCTTCGGCCGTGCCTTTCTCGACGCCGCCCGGACCCTTCATCATCCGGTTGCCGGGTCCTTTGTCGCCGACCGTTCCTCCGAGAATTCCTTGCATCGCGGCCGCGAACTGGTCTTCTTCCAGTGCTTTCCTGATCGATTCGGACATCTGTTTTGCCTTCCCCTTATCGGCCTGGGAGGAAGCGAACATCACCACGAAGAAGGCGAACAGGAGCGTAATAAAATCAGCATAGGAGACCAGCCATCGTTCGTGGTTCTCGTGAGCACCATGCTTTCGTTTGCGCGCCATCTCACTTTCCCACCGTCAGACACGTCCGTCCGCCCGGGACATCATTTCGCCGGTTCCTCTGGCTCCCCTTCACTCTTCTTTTCAGGCTTAGCGAACTCCAGATGTGCGTAGGCCTCCAACTTCCCGCGAATCAACTTCGGGTTCATCCCCTCCACGATGCTGACCACGCCCTCCAGCATCATTTCCTTCAGGTGTGTGCCCGCCTGCCCCCGCGCCCGGATCTTCCCGCCGGCCGGCAGGAAGAAGATATTCGCCGCGCCGACCCCATAAATCGTCGCCACAAACGCCGTCGCAATCCCCTTGCCGACCTCTTCGATGTCTGCCAGGTGCTGCATCGTCTGGATCAGCCCGAGGACCGCGCCGATAATGCCGATGGTCGGAGAATATCCCCCCGCCGCTTCAAAGACCTTTGCCTCCGCTTCCACCTGATGCTCTTCCACCTCGATCTCGAGTTCCATCATCTTGCGGAGTTCATCCAGATCCGTTCCGTCCACCGCCAGCGTCAACGCCTTCCCGAGAAACGGATCCTTGAGCGCGGCTGCTTCTTCTTCCAGCGACACGATGCCGTTCTTGCGTGCCTTGGTGGCGTACTCGACAATCTGTTCGATCACGGCGGAGACCGGTTGGGTCCTCTCGAAGAACACTGCCCCCATCGCCTTGGCCGCGCGGATCAGGACCGCCAGCGGCGTCGTGATCATCACCGCCCCCAGCGTCCCTCCCAGGACGATCATCGCCGCCGTGGGAGCGAGCATCTTGCCGACGCTCCCGCCCTCCAGCAAGAAACCGCCAATGATCCCCCCTACCGCCAGTAGCAGCCCCCCAAGGGTCGCCAGATCCGGCTTCCCTCCTCCCCCTTTCTTAGCGCCCGCCGCCATGGTCATCCCCCAGTCCGGCGGCGATGGCGCGGCGAAACGCAATCACCCGGGCGATCACTTCTTCTGCGCTTTCGGCTACCATCAACTTCTGGCCCGTAGTCAGCGTGATCACGGTATCCGGCTTCATCTCCATGTATTCGATCAGGTCCGAATTTAAGACAAAGGGCTCGTGATTCAAGCGCGTTAGCTTGATCATGGCAATGCTCCGCCACTACTCCTTATCGGCGCGAGCCCTTCAGTTTGGCAGGGGAATGACGACTTGTTGAGGGGAACCGGCGGGCGCCGGTTCCCGTTCTACTCCGGACCTTTCTTGCGGGGACGTCGGGGCCGTGGCGGCCTTGGCTGGCTGCCGGCTCCCGCCGCCGACCGTTTCCGGCCTCCAACAACCTTTTTCGGCTTCGGTTCTTCCGGCACACCTGCCGCGGTCGGTTGTCCCGGGACAATCGGCTGAGGCTCGTCCACTTCCTCTTCCGGCGCTGCCTCCGGCTCCCGTTCCGGCACCGCCGGGGGGTGAAACTCCGCCCCCAGTCCTACCGTGATCGTTCCGTCCTGATTCGGTTCCAGCCGCACCAGCAGCTTGTCCTGCGCGAAGTTCAGCAGTTCGCCGAACTCCTGGAACCCATAAGCCTTCCAGTCGAAATTGGGCGCGTCCTCGCGCACCCATTCGGCCAGCAACTCGACCGGGCCGCCATTGTCCAGTTCGATCCGGTGATTCTCCAGCACGTCCCGCAGGATCGGTATCGCCTGGTCCGGCTTGGCCGCCGACTTCTCAGCCTCGGCGCCTTTCCGTGTAATCAGATACCGCCCCTCGGCTCCCGTCACGTGAATGTGACCGGCCTTGGCCAGTTTCTCCACGAACTCGCTGAACGAACCGCAGCCGTATTGTTTTTCACTGAACGACGAGTCCAGTTGCAGCATCGTGGACTTCAGCAGGCCCAATTGCGGCCGCACTTCCCGCCGTTCCAGCGCCTGCAACGCCCGGTCGACCAACGGCATTGCCAGAGCCAGATCGAGCGGTGGCGGTTTCCGGCTCGGCGGCCTTGCCGTTGTCGGCGAGTCCGGCGCCTGCCTCCTCGATCGCGTACCGTCGTCAAGCAGGGATTCGTAGGAGATAAACTCATGGCAGTTGCGCTGCAGGATGGTGCTGGTAAAGGCACGCCCCCCGACCACGAATACCATCTTGTTGTACTGCTTCAGCTTGTTGACCAGCGCGATGAAATCGCTGTCGCCGCTCACAATCGCGAACGCGTTGATGTGATCGTGTGTGAACGCCATCTCCAGCGCGTCCAGCGCCAGGTTGATGTCCGCCCCGTTCTTATCGCCCCGCGGCGACGGGTCTCGCTGCACCATCTGCACCGCGTGCTCGGCCATTTGCCTGGTCGACGTGTCCTGCCGCCCCCAGTTCGCGTAGGCGATCTTGGTGACGATCTCGCCGCGTTCCTTCATCGCGTCCAGAACGGCGGCGACGTCGAATTCGCGTTGCAGTGTTGTTTTCACGCCGATTTCGATGTTGTCGAAATCGATGAACACCGCAATCTTCAGTTTTTCCTGCATCGGATGTGTTCCTTTTCCTTGATTCGGGAGCGGCATGCGATTATTCATGCGGTGTATCCTCCTGCCTGGCGGACCGAGCGGACAATCTCGTCGAGAGAAGCTCCCGGCTGAAACACCGCCGCCACTCCCATCGACCGTAGTTCCCCGGCATCCGCATCAGGGATAGTTCCTCCCACAACCAGCCGTATGTCCTGCGCGCCTTCGGCTGCGAGCAGTTCGAGAACGCGGCTGACGATCTCGCGATGGGCGCCCGACAGGATGGAAAGGCCGATGACCCCCACATCCTCCTGCACCGCTGATTCGACAATCATTTCCGGGGTCTGCCGAAGTCCGGCATAGACGATCTCCATTCCGGCATCACGCAAAGCTCGGGCGATGACCTTCGCACCACGGTCATGCCCGTCCAGCCCTGGTTTTGCTACCAGCACACGAAGTTTCCGCATGGCTGCTCCGCCCCCGACGCCAACGGCCGGCCGACCCCTCAAATCGCGGAAGATTCCTGATAGGAGCCAAACACGTCGCGCAAGGCCCCGCAAATCTCCCCAACCGTAGCGTATGCCCGGACGGCGTCCAGAATGAACGGCATCGTGTTCCCGGCGTCACACGCCACGCCCTGCAGGGCTTTCAATGCGTGCTCCACCCGGCCGCGATCCCGCCGCGCGCGCAGACGATCCAGCTTGGACCGCTGCTGCGCCTGTGCGGATTGGTCAACCCGCAACAATTCAATCGCTTCGTCGTCCTGGGATTCGAAGGCGTTTACGCCCACCACAATCTTACCACCGGTCTCTACCTCGCGCTGGAAACGATAGCTCGCATCGGCGATCTCCCGCTGAGGGTAGCTCTGCTCGATAGCCGCCACCATCCCGCCCATGCGGTCAATCCGCTCGATGTACTCAGTCGCGGCTGCCTCCATCTGTTCGGTCAGTCGCTCCAGGTAATGGCTGCCGCCGAGCGGGTCGGCCTCTTCGGTGATCCCGGTCTCGTAGGCCAGCACCTGTTGAGTCCGCAGGGCCAAGGTTACGGCTTCTTCCGACGGCAGCGCGTACGCCTCGTCGAGCGAATTGGTGTGCAGCGATTGCGTCCCGCCGAAGAGCGCCGCCAGCGCCTGAAAGGTCGTCCGCGCCACGTTGTTATAAGGCTGCTGCCAGGTGAGTGAACACCCGGCCGTCTGCGTGTGGAACCGCATCTTCCAACTGCGCTCGCTGCGGGCGCCGTAGCGGTCGCGCATCAGACGCGCCCAGAGCCTCCGCGCCGCCCGGAACTTGGCGATCTCTTCAAAGAAGTCGTTGTGTGAGTTGAAGAAGAAGCTCAACCGGGGCGCGAACTCGTCGATCTCGAGTCCCCGCTCGAGCGCCCAGTCCACATACTCGATTCCGTCCCGCAGCGTGAACGCCAACTCCTGCACGGCGGTCGAACCGGCTTCCCGGATGTGGTATCCGCTGATCGAAATCGGATTGAACTTCGGGGTATGCCGCGCGCCGAACTCGATCGTGTCCGTCACCAGCCGCATGGAGGGGCGCGGCGGATAGATGTATTCCTTCTGCGCAATGTACTCCTTGAGGATGTCGTTCTGCAGCGTGCCCGACAGCCGGTCCCATGACACCCCTTGCTTTTCCCCGACGACCAGGTACATCGCCCAAAGAATCGCAGCCGGCGAATTGATCGTCATCGAGACCGTCACGTCGCCGAGCGGGATTCCATCGAACAACACCTCCATGTCCTCGAGCGAACTGACCGGCGCGCCGCATTTTCCCACCTCGCCCAGCGCCATCGGATCGTCCGCGTCGTAGCCCATCAGCGTCGGCAGATCAAAGGCGACGCTTAATCCGGTTTGCCCCTGTGCGAGCAGATACTTGTACCGCGCGTTGGTCTCCTCCGGCGTGGCGAATCCGGCGAACTGCCGCATCGTCCACAGACGCCCGCGATACATGGTGGGATGAATGCCCCGCGTATACGGAAACTCGCCCGGAGGCTCCGGCAGTGCCGTGGGTCCGCCGTACACACGCTCCACGGGAAGCCCGCTCAGCGTCGCTGCCCTATCCACAACTCGCCCCTTCATCTGCCTGCCATTCTATCGCGGGCTATACTGGCTGTTTTGTATGCTCACTCCCACGATCTTCCGCGAGTACGACATCCGGGGCATTGCCGAAGCAGAGCTGACGGATGACGGGATTCGCCTTCTCGGCCAAGCCATCGGTACTCTGCTGCAGCGCCGCGTGGGCCCCCGCGTCAACGTCGGCCGCGACTGCCGCCTGAGTTCCACGCGTTTGCGCCAGGCCCTGGTGGAGGGGCTGAAGGCGAGCGGTTGCGCGGTGTCCAATCTGGGAGTGGTTCCGACTCCGGTCCTCTATTATTCGGTGTTCCGCCTCCATTCCGATGGCGCCGTGATGATCACGGGCAGCCACAATCCGCCCGAGTACAACGGATTCAAAACGGTCATGGGTCCGTCCACCATTCACGGCGAAGACATCCAGTTGCTCCGCCGGATGATCGAGGCCGGCGACCTGGCCACGGGCGAGGGCAGTGAGGTACAGGTCGACATGGTGACGCCCTATGTCGAAGAGATTGGCACTCAGTTCCACTTCGAGCGCCGCGTCAAGGTCGTCTTCGACGCGGGCAACGGCACCGCCGGTCCTGTGATGAGTCAACTGCTCGACAAGCTGAATGTGGATTCGACACAGTTGTACTTCGACATGGACGGCAGCTTCCCGAATCACCATCCCGATCCCACTATGCCGGAGAACCTGGGGAAACTGATCCAGGAAGTCCGCCGAACGGGCGCCGAGCTGGGGATCGCCTTCGACGGCGATTCGGACCGTATCGGCGCGGTGGATGAGCGCGGCAACCTCGTTTTCGGCGACCAGTTGCTGCTCATCTATGCTCGGGAAATCCTCACCCGCAAACCCGGCGCGACGTTCATCGGCGAAGTGAAGTGCTCCCAGCTCATCTACGACGACCTGAAGAAGCGCGGCGCCAACGCCATCATGTGGAAGACCGGCCACTCGCTGATCAAGGCGAAAATGATGGAGGAGCGCGCTGAACTGGCCGGCGAGATGAGCGGCCACATGTTCTTCGCCGACCGCTACTACGGTTTCGACGACGCCCTGTACGCCGCCTGCCGCCTGGTGGAGATCGTGGCCGCATCCGGGAAGCCGTTGTCGCATCAACTGGCCGATTTGCCGGTGACGGTCTCGACGCCTGAGATTCGGGTCGACTGTCCGGACGAGATGAAGTTCGCTGTGGTCGGCCGGGTGTTGGAACGATTTCGCAAGACGCATCGGGTGATCGATGTGGACGGCGTACGCATGATCTTCGAACACGGATGGGGCCTGGTTCGCGCGTCCAACACGCAGCCAATTCTGGTGCTGCGCTTCGAAGCGACAACGCCTGAGTTGCTGGCCCGCTACCGGGCGGAGGTAGAGGCGGCGGTGGAAGATGCGAAAAGCCCGCTTTGACTTGAGCCGGAGACGTCCTTCGCCGCGACTGGCTCCCCGTCCAGTCCGAACGTCCTTCGCTGAGATTTGGCGTGCGGATCGAGAGATGATAGACGAGTGGATAGCTCGATGAGACGCTTCGTAAGGCTGACGGTAAAGGGATTCCGTCGCCTGGCCGACGTGGACCTGGAACTACGTCCCCTGAACGTCTTGATTGGAGCCAATGGCGTCGGTAAGACGTCCTTGCTGGATGTGCTGTCCATCCTCTCTAGTTCAGCGCAAGGCAATCTGAATACAGCGATTGGCGAGATGTCCGGCCTCCCGGCGATCATAACGTACGATCGGTCGAGCGAGATGGACCTCCGTATCTCGCTCGAAGGTGCGCCCACGCCGGTGATCGTCAACGGACAACGACTGGAAGGCCAAGCAGCCGGAAACACTCAGCCGCTCGACTACTTGCTGGGTCTCCGGCCGCATGGCGCTGCATACGACATCTACAAAGAAACCCTCCAACAGGGGCGCCGGGGTGGAGGTTTTGGTGGCCCCAGAGTACGAATGCACATCGATTCGCAGGGCGGCGATATTAAGTACTTCGAGGACCATGCAGGAAAGCCCCTGCGCCCCACCTGGGAGCACAACCCGCTCGAATCGTCACTCTCTCAAGTCCCAAAGATGTACCGGGAGCCGGAGGAGTTTCGCCAGAAACTGGCATCATCGGCCCTCTACCACTCGCTGAGCGTCGAACCTCGATCCCCGGTTCGGTTGCCTCAAGCAATTCGGCCGGCTCCTCTGCCCGGCAAGAATGGGGAGGATCTGGTTTCCTGTCTGTTCTACCTTCGAGAGACTGAGCGCGATCGTTTTGAAGCGGTCGAAGACTCGTTAAAGGTTGCATTCCCGGGCTTCAAGCGTCTCGATTTTCCGCCCGTCGCCGCAGGCACACTGGCCATGACTTGGCGAGACAGTAACTTCTCCCAGCCTCTGTACATGCACCAGCTTTCCGAGGGAATCCTGCGCTTTTTGTGGATTGCAACGCTCCTGCAAAGCCCCGGTTTGCCGGCCGTAACGTTGCTCGACGAACCGGAAGTCAGCCTCCACCCGGAGTTGCTGAGCCTGCTGGCTGGCCTGCTGAGAGAAGCAGCCGGGAGGACTCAGCTTCTCGTCGCGACGCATTCCGATCGGCTGATTCGCTTTCTCCAGCCCGATGAAGTGGTCGTGATGGATTCACTCGAGGATGGATCGTCCACCCTGACATGGGCTGACTCGATGAACCTCAAGCTGTGGTTGGAGCAATACACGCTGGATGAGCTTTGGCACAGTGGCCGTCTGGGGACCCGTTCGTGAAGATTGCGATCCTGATCGAAGGAGAAACCGAGAAGGTGTTCCTCCCTCATCTCCGCTTCTACCTCGGCACAAAACTCGCCGGGAGGATGCCAAAACTCGTACCGCATAAATACGACGGCAGAATCCCGAAGCAGGAGAAACTGAAGCGTGTTGTCGAAACTCTGCTCCAGGGCCAGGATCCCGACGCCGATCACGTGATTGCGCTCACCGATGTCTTCACCGGATCAAGCGATTTCAAGGATGCGTCCGACGCGAAACGGAAGATGCGAAGGTGGGTAGGACCGAACGAACGCTTTCACGCGCACGCGGCACAACATGATTTCGAGGCTGGTTGCTACCGTATTGGAGTGACATTCAACAGATCGCCAAGCACAATCGCAAGGCTCCCGCTGGACCTCCAGAGTCCGTGAACCACAAGCGCCCGCCCTCGCACCGGATCAAAGAGATATTCAGAATCGGCCGGGGGCCCAGAGACTACGTCAAGACCCGTGACGCAGCCAGGATCCTGGAGGGTAAGGACCTGAGTGTCGCGGCGGCGGCTTGCCCCGAATTGCAGTCGTTCCTCCATACGATTCTGAAATTGTGTGGCTAGCCTGACTAAGGAACTTCGGTTGTGTCCGGCCGGTGCGGCGAGGCCACCCTGCAGTCAGGTATCATCGGCTAAGCCATTGTGACCCGCCGCGACTTTCAATTCAGCCTTGCGGCCGCTGCCGCGCCCCGAACCTTCGAGTTTCGCTACCTCGTGGCCACCTGTCTCTACGGCGGCATGAGCCTCGACGAGATCGTGCCCGAGGTGCCCAGGACCGGCGCCCGCGCCATCGACGTCTGGTCTTCACACGCCGAACCCGTTCCCCAGCGAACGATGATCGACACGATGGGCCGCGCCCGGTTTCGCGCGCTTCTCGACCGCCATCGAACCCGCCTCGCGTGCCTCACTCATTTCAGGCTCGGACCGTTCGGCCTGAAGGACGAGATCCCGATCGCCGCTGAACTCGGAGGCAAGAACACGCTGCTGGTCACCGGCACGCGCTGGCCCGGGAAACCCGTTCCGGTCACCGACGCCGCCAGCCACAAAGCAGCCATCCGGCAGTTCGTAAGCGAACTGCGGCCGCACGTCGAGTGGGCCGAAAAGCACGGAGTGGTGATTGCACTCGAGAACCACGGCGGCCAGATCCTGTCCACTCCGGATTCCGTACGCTGGCTGATCGAGGCGGAACGTTCCCCCGCGCTCGGCATCGCGCTGAGCCCCTATCATCTGGATCAGGATCCTGCGATGCTCGCCCGCCTGATTGAGGATCTGGGCAATCGGATGGTCCTGTTTTATGCCTGGCAGCACGGCAAGGGCAGTACCGGGAAGATGTCTAAGGAAGACGAACTCCAGCAACTCCCCGGGCGCGGTCCGCTCGACTTCAAACCCTTGGTCCGGGCGCTCGTCAAGATCCGCTATACGGGCTGGACGGAGATCTTCATGCATCCCTTCCCTCGCGGCATCCCGATCCTGCCGACAGTGAGCGAAGTGACCGGCGAGATCAACCGCGCGCGGAAGTACCTGGGGAGCTTTGTTTGAGGAAGCTGCCACTCGTACTCGTGATGGCTGCCGTCGCGAATGCGTCCGGCGAAGTTCCAGGATTTACCCGGTTCTATGCAAACGGCGGCGATCCGGTGGAAGGCGGGCTTCTCCTGCTCGGTGAACTCGGCTGCCTGAACTGCCATGCGTCGAAGGCCGCACTCGACTCCCGTGCGGGGCCGGTGCTTACAGGGGTTGGTTCCCGTCTGCGCAGCGGCTACATCGAGAAGGTGCTCGCCGGCACGGCAGCGCCGGGCATGCCGCAGTTCCCTGCCCTTTCCGCGGACCAGCGCGCGGCGGTCGTCCAGCTTCTCGTCTCCTCGAAGTCCTCTCCGCTCCCGGTCACCGCCGGATCGGCCGAACGCGGGCGCACGCTGTTTGAGCACACCGGCTGCGCCGCTTGTCACGGAACCACCATCGCGACCGCGAGGGACAAGTATCTGCCCGGCGCGCTGGCGGCATTTGTTCGCGGTCCCATGGCTACGCATCCTTCGGGACGCATGCCCCGCTTCCCGCTCGAACCGCAGCAGGCGGCCGACCTCGAAGCCTATCTCAGCAAGGGCGCTGCCGCCGAGACGACCCGGCCGGTAACTCCGCCCTCTGCCGGACGTCGGGTCTTCGCATCCGCCGGTTGCGGCAATTGCCATCGGTTGGAAGTCCAGCAACAACCGATCACATCCACGCTCAGCACCGCACCCGTCGAGTCGCTCCCACTGCACCTCGATCGCGGGTGTCTCGATCCGGCTACCCGCTCCACTCCGCGCTTTGTGCTCACCACTCCCGAACGCGAAGCCCTTCGATCCGCGATCCGCGCGCTCGCGAAGGGACATCCGATCAGTGACGCCCAGAGTCTCGAACTGCGGCTCACTGCTCTCAACTGCTACGCCTGCCACACACGCAACACCAAGAGCGGACCGGAGCCTGCCCGGCTCGATTTCTTCACGGTCATCCAAGATACGGACCTCGGCGATGAAGGCCGTCTGCCACCGCCGTTGACCGCCGCCGGATATAAGCTCACCGAGGAAGCACTACGTGACGGGATCGAAGGCAAGACCCGCGTTCATCCACAAATGGCGACGCGGATGCCCAGCTTCGGCTCGGACCACGCGAATCAACTGGCCCGGTTGTTCGCTGCGGTCGACATGCCCGACGGATTCAAGTCCACCGGGAGGATCGGGCGGAACGCCGCGGGTCGCGAGTTAGTGGGCGCCAAAGGCCTCGGGTGCATCAATTGCCACAACCTCCGCGGGCGCAAGTCGCTGGGGATCGGGGCGTCGGACCTCGCGCTTGCGCCCGGGCGCCTGCGCGCCGAATGGTTCCGCGACTTCCTGATGGAGCCGTCGCGCTTTCACCCCTCCACGCGCATGCCGTCGTTCTGGCCCGGCGGCGCGGCCACCAACCGGAAGGTGTCGCGCGGAAATACCGCTGCACAGATCGACAGCATCTGGGTCTATCTGATGGAAGTGGATCAGACTCGCCTCCCGGTGGGATTGGAGGACAAGGGCGCGTTCGAGCTAAAACCCAGCGACCACGCGATCGTGCTGCGGGCATTCATGAAAGACGCCGGGACTCACGCCGTGGCCGTGGGCTTCCCACAGCAGGTTCACGCCGTGTTCGACTCGAATCAGGTCCGCTGGGCGCTGGTGTGGCGAGGACGCTTCGTCGATGCGGAGAGCGTTTGGGAGGACCGGTTCAATCCGCCCATGAGCCCTCTCGGCACCGGCGTGGTAGTGCTGCCGCAGGGCGGCGCGTTCGCTTCGCTCGTGAACCAAGACGCGCCCTGGCCGGCGGCCGTTCCCGGCTACAAGTTCCGCGGCTATCGGCTGGACGCGGGTGGGGTTCCGGCGTTTCTGTACGACTACGAAGGCGCTCACATCGTCGACCGTCTGGCCCCCTCGTCCTCCGGTGGTTTCGAGCGCACGGTTGAGGTCGACGCGCCGCAAGCCATGTGGTTCCGCGCCGGTTCCGGCAAGGTCATCGTCCAGCGCGGCGGCTGGTTTGTGATCGACTCCCGCCTGCGCCTCCGCGTCGGCAGCCACCAGGCCGTTCAGCGTTTGAACGACGTCATTGTGCCCCTTCCGCTTGGCCGCCACACGGTTCGCCTGGAGGTTGAATGGTGATCCGCGCGGTTCTGCTCTCCTGCTTCGCCGCCGTCGCGTTCGCGCAGACAGAAGACGACTTCTATAAGCGCATCACCATCCCCGTTGCCGATGGGATCAAGCTCGAGGTCAGCGGCCTCGAGACGCTCCCCGACGGCCGTATTGCAGCGGCCACGCGCAAAGGCGAAGTGTGGATCCTCGACCATGCCTATGACGATCCACCCGTCAAGGTGAAGTTTCAACGATTCGCGTTCGGCCTGCACGAGCCGTTGGGACTGGTGTGGCGCGACGGCAGTTTTCTCCTGATGCAGCGCACCGAGTTGACCCGCCTTCGCGACACCAACCACGACGGCGCGGCGGACGAGTATCTCACCGTCGCCAAGGGATGGGGCGTCACCGGCAACTATCACGAGTATGCGTATGGCCCCAAGCTCGACCCCGCCGGGAACATGTGGGTGACTCTGAACTCTTCCATCGGCGAGAAGCTGACTCCGGAAGACCAGTGGCGGGGCTGGAGTCTCCGGATCCGACCTGATGGGTCCTGGACCCCCGTCTCGGCGGGTATGCGTTCGCCGTCCGGACTGGGCGTGAACGTCGCCGGCGATGTCTTCTATACCGATCAGCAGGGCAACTGGGTCCCGACGAACAACCTGCATCACATCCGACGCGGGGTGTTCCACGGACATCCGGATTCGCTCAAAGACTGCGCGCGGCCGGAGTCGACGCTCTCGCGGCCGGAGATCGTGCAGGGAATCCCCATCACGGAGGCGGCCAAGCGCATCTCGAGGTTCGTCCTCCCGGCCATCTGGTTCCCGTATCGCAAGATGGGCATGAGCGCCACCGACGTGGTGACGGACCGCACCGGCGGCCGATTCGGCCCTTTCGGCGATCAGTTGTTTGTCGGCGACTTCACGCTTTCGCTGGTGATGCGGGTGTGGCTGGAAAAGGTCGCGGGCGAGTATCAGGGCTCGTGCTTCCTATTCCGCGAAGGCTTCGACAGCGCCATCGTTCGCCTGGGTTGGGGCAAGGACGGATCCCTGTTTGCGGGCCTGACCAACCGCGGCTGGAATTCTCTCGGCACCCGATCGTATGGGCTGCAACGCCTGGTCTGGACCGGAAAGGCTCCCTTTGAAGTTCTCACGATGTCCGCGCGCCCGGTGGGCTTTGCGCTCGAGTTCACCAAGCCGGTCGATCCAAAGACCGCCGCCAACGTCAGTTCGTATCGGATGTCCAGCTATACCTACCTGTATCATCAGACCTACGGAAGCCCCGAGATCGAAACGCAGGATCTGAAGATCACCTCGGCAAAGGTCTCGACCGACCGCAAGTCGGTCCTGCTGTCGGTGGAGGGACTGCGCGAGGGCTATGTCCACGAACTGCACCTGCCGGGTGTGCGGTCGGCCGGCGGCGAGAAACTGCTTCATCCGGCGGGGTATTACACGTTGAACCGTATACCTCGCTGAGCGAGTATGTGGGGCCGACTTCAGTCGGCGGCGCGCTTCAGCGCGCCTACCTTGGCCGGAAGGCCGCGGACATTGCGTCGGGGCGGTAACCGGAAGCGCAGTGGGTGACTTCATCGCCCGGGATCGCAACAGACTCCAGGAGTTTTCCTTCCGTCGAGAAGATGGCTCTTGAATCCGTCAGGCCCTCGGGCATCGCCCCAATCGAAAACCAGCTTGCGCGACGCAGGCTCCACCGATCCGTCAGGACGCGGGCGAAAGCGCCAGAGTTTAGGAGCCGGTGTATCCGGTGTATCGGGACACCTTACAATCGAAAGAAAAAACGAATATGCTTGAGGGCAGGAGTCTTCTTACCATGTCACAGGATGGATTATCAAGACGGCACTTTTTCTACGGCAGCCTTTTGGCCGGAGCCGTTCCCGCCGCCGGCTTCGGCAGAGCGCCTTCGCTAAGGTTCTTGGGTTATAAGTCCCCCAACGAAAAGCTGAACATCGCGGCGATCGGCGCCGGCGGAAAAGGGAACAGCGACATTCAAGGATGCTCCAGCGAGAACATCGTCGCCCTGGCCGACCCCGATTCCAAGCGCGCCGAGCGCATGTTCAAACAGTACGACAAGGTTCCGAAGTACAAAGACTTCCGGGAGATGTTCGACAAGGAAACGAAGAACATCGACGCGGTAACAGTGTCCACTCCGGACCACATGCACGGCATGGCCTCGATGTGGGCCATGGAACGGGGCAAGCACGTCTTCTGCCAAAAACCGCTCACGCGTACGGTGTGGGAAGCCCGCCAGTTGACATTGGCGGCGAGGAAGTACGGAGTGGCCACCCAGATGGGCAACCAGGGCTACTCGACCGAGGGCGCGAGACAGTGCTGCGAGATTCTCTGGACCGGCGAGATCGGCGCCGTGAGCGAAGTTCACGCGTTCACCAACCGCCCCATCTGGCCGCAAGGCCTGGAAACGCTGCCCAAGGAAGCGCCGGTGCCGGACACGCTCGATTGGGACGTCTGGCTGGGCATCGCGGCATCGCGGCCCTACAGTCCCGGTTATTGCCCGCACAACTGGCGCGGCTATCCGGACTTTGGCTGCGGCGCGCTCGGGGACATGGCCTGCCACATTCTCGGAACTCCGAACATGGCGTTGCGGCTGACCGCGCCGACAAGCGTCGAGTGCATTAGCCAGGAAGGCAAGAGCCAATACACGTACCCGAAGAAATCCGTCATCCGCTTCGACTTCCCTGCCCGAGGCTCCATGCCCCCGGTGAAGATCTTCTGGTACGACGGCCTCAAAGAACAGCCGAAGATCCAGGGCGTCCCGGAGGGCGAGCTACTCGGCGACAAGGACATTAACGGCAGCGTGTTTATCGGCGAGAAAGGGTTTATCACCACGGGCTGCTACGGGGAACGGACTCGGCTGCTTCCGGCGCCGCGGATGCAGGAATACAAACTGCCGCCCCAGGTGCTTACGCGTTCGCCGGGCCACTATCGCGATTGGATCCGGGCCTGCAAAGGCGGCGAGCCCTCGTGCTCGGATTTCAGTGTGGCCGCTCCGTTCACCGAGTGGATGCTGCTCGGCGTGATCGCCATGAAATTCGAGGGCAAGCTCGAATGGGACACGGCGAAGATGAAGATCACCAACAATTCCGAAGCGAACAAGTACATCAAGCCGGCGTTCCGCAAAGGCTGGAAGTTCGTGTAAATCGGCCGCGGGGCGGCCCGCGACGCCTCCAGGGACGTGGATGGTGAGCCGTTCCCCAACCCCGTGGCGGCCTTTCAGGCGGCGGCGCGCTTCAGCGCGTCCATTGGGTTTCTATTCACGATGTGCCCGTAGGGGCCGCATAACGTGCGCCCGCCAGCCGCAGGCCTGGACCTGCACCGGTCGAGTTCGCCGGCCCTGGGCGGTACAATGATCCCTTCATGACTCATCCGAACGAGGTTCATCTGCCTGGTCTGCTCGATTGGCTGCGCATTCCCAGCATCAGCACCCTGCCCGAGCACCGGCCGGATATTCGCCGCGCAGCGGAGTTCGCTCTCCGCACGTTGACCGATGCCGGACTCGCCGCCCGCCTGATCGAAGGCCAAGGCAACCCGCTCGTCTACGCCGAGTGGATGGGCGCTCCCGGAAAGCCGACCCTGTTGTTGTATGGCCACTACGACGTCCAGCCGGTGGATCCGATCGACGAGTGGCATTCGCCTCCGTTCGAGCCGACGATTCGCAACGAGAACGTCTACGCGCGCGGCGCCTGCGACGACAAGGGCCAAACGTACATTCTGCTGATGGCGGTGGCGGCCACGATGAAACGCCATGGGCGGCTGCCGGTCAATCTCCGCGTCCTGATCGAAGGGGAAGAAGAGTGCGGCGGCGAGCACATCTCCGCGTATGTGGCCGCGAACCCCAAGGAACTCAAGGCCGACGCCGCGCTGATCTGTGATACGGAGATGTTCGCCCCGGAACTGCCTACGCTCTGCGTGGGCCTTCGCGGCATCGTTTATGGCGAGATCCACGTCACCGGAGCCAAGAGCGACTTGCATTCGGGAATGTATGGCGGCGCGGCGCCGAATCCCATGCAGGGGCTGGCCGAGGTCCTCTGCGCCATCAAGGACAAGAACGGCCGCATCCAGATTCCCGGATTCTATGACCCGATCGTTCCGCCGGCCGAGGTCGAGCTTACTGCCTGGCGCAAGCTGCCGTTCGATGAAGCGGCCTACACGCGGGACGAGATGGGCGCCCCGGCCCTGGTCGGTGAGTCCGGCTTCACGGTGCTGGAGCGGCTGTGGGCCAGGCCGACCTTTGAAGTTCACGGCATTCGCGGCGGCTTCACCGGTGAAGGCGCCAAAACGGTCATCCCCGCCCGGGCCATGGCAAAGGTCAGTTGCCGCCTGGTGAAGAACCAGAGCACGGCGGAAGTGGAGCAACTCCTCAAGGAGTTTGTTCCTAAGGTCGCGCCGCGCGGCGTGATCGCGGAGTATCGGCACATCCATTCGGGCGAAGGGTCGCTGGTCGACGCGAATCATCCGTTCCTGCAGGCCGCGGCACGAGCGCTCACCGAGTCCTTCGGCAAGGAAACGGTGTACATTCGTTCCGGCGGCTCGATCCCGATCGTCGGCGTCTTCGACCGGCACCTCGGAATCCCCAGCGTCATGATGGGTTTCGGCCTGCCCGACGACAATCTGCACGCGCCCAACGAGAAGTTCCACCTGCCGAACTTCTATCGCGGGATCGATGCGGTGATCCGGTACTTCGAGGTGCTGGGCAGCGCCTGAGTTTCGAGGGCACAAGAAGCCGGCCAGGGGGCCGGCTGCGGGCCGTGGGGCCCGCCCCACTCACCGGGGGAGGAACCAAGTGTGAGAATCCTGATTGCGCTTTTGCTGGCCGCGCCGGTGTTATTCGCCGAGACGCGGCTGACCGATCAGATGTGGGCGGACATTCGTTCCGTCTACGCCAAGACCTTGCAGCACCCCTTTCTTAGAGGTCTTGCCGACGGGACTCTGCCGAAATCGCGATTCCAGTTCTACCTGCGGCAGGACGGGCTGTATCTTCGAGCGTTTGCACAGGCGCTGAACCTGCTGGCTGCCAAGGCGCCTCGGGAAGACTGGTCGATCACGCTGGGCCGGCATGCCATCGAAGCGATCGAAGGCGAGCTCCAACTTCACGAGACGATCCTGAAATCGTACGGCGTCACTGCCGAAAAGCCTGTGATGGCTCCAACGAACGCAGCCTACACGAATCACCTGCTGGCGACCGTCCAGCGGCTGCCGTTTGATCAAGGCCTGGCCGCGATGCTGCCCTGTTATTGGATTTACTGGGAAGTCGGCAAGGAATTGACACGGCGCGGGTCAAAGAATCCCGACTACCAGAAGTGGATTCACCAGTACGGAGCCGAGTCGTATGGCAAGGTGGTGGGGCAGGTGCTCGCCATGATGGATGAGGAAGGCCGTTCGATGCCGGAAGCGGCCCGCCAGGAGGCGCGACGCCTCTTCGAACGCTCCGCCCGGTACGAGTGGATGTTCTGGGACATGGCGTGGCGCGAGGAGCTCTGGCCGCCGGAGTAGGCTAACGACAGCAGCCGGATCATTCGAAGTTCAATGTCTCTGTCAGGAAGTCGGGCACCTCAAACAGAGGCGCCGGCGACGGTGGCAGCAGGTTGGTGACATCCGGCACAACATCCTCGACGCCCGACAAAAAGAGGGCGGCCTGTGCCTGGGCGGCAAGTGCAATGGCCGGAAAAGGCGGATCGCCCAAAACGCCGGCGAGGTAGGTATGCGGGTTTTCCGGCAAGGAGCGATACAAGGGCCGGGCGAGGTCGTGGCGGTATGCCGACGTCATCTCGCGCAGGTTGGCAGCGCGCACCAGCATGGTGTTCGCGGGGTTGGGGACCGTCCGGTCGCCGATGGCGAATTGAAACATCACTCGCTTGGTTGGGTTGCCCCGCAGCGGGGACGATCGCAAGTGGGTTGCGAAGGCATAAGGCGCGCCCGGGCTCTCCAGCCAGTCCAGGATGTCGAGGATTTCGATCAATGGGACGACGCGGCGGCTGGTGATGAGGCGGACCGGCTGATAGCGCAGTACGGCGACTTCGTCGAAATCCTGGGGGCTTGCGAACAGCAGCGGATTCCTGGCAAAGACATAGAGGCGGAACAGGCCGCGAAAACCGGGGCTGAACCGGAGGGTCTCGGTAGCGGACCCGCCGCCGGCATTCAGCACGGCCGAGGTGAGGTTGGGCTCGATCGCGGCAAAAAGCGTTCCATAGAACGAACCCAGCGACTGGCCGACGTACGAAAGCCGTTCGGCGCTCAAATCGCGTTGGCCGTCGCCGTCGAGATCGACGCCGGAGCGCAACACGCGCACGAGTTGTGACAAATCGAGCGCCGTCTGGCGGAGACAATCGCGCATGCCCAGCGGCGCACCGGCCGAGAGCACGATGCATCCTTCGAAATCCTCGTAGCGGCCGTTCTGATCGAGATCGACGGCCCGCCCCGGAGCAAGCACATCGGTCACCGTTCCGTTGGTCTCCCGGAGGCGGACGCTGGAATTCGGACCGCCTCCATGGCCGAACGCATTGATGGCGACCACAGCGAAGCCTCGAGAGACGAGTCCAAGAATCATTGCGGTTGGCATGCCGAACTGGGAGTCATTGATTCCATGGCCGGCGACAACGACCGGGTAGCCGCCCGGCGGCATCGGTCTGGCGGGCAGCAGCACGTACGCGGTCAGTTCATCGAACACCCGTGGGAGGTCGATGTCCGATCCGCTTCCAATCGGAATCAGGCTGCCCGCGACGCTCACGAAGCGCGGCGAGCGGAAGACGAAGAACGCCATCCGGCCCAGGCCGGCTTGCGCCAGCGACGGTCCGGGCAGACTGTTCTCATCAACCAGTCCGAAGGGACCCACATGGCGCCGGAAGGTGACCGTTGCGAGGGAGGAGGCATCAAATACATTCCGATTGCCCGGCCTGACCGATTGAGCGCTGGTCGATTCCAGGGTGGCGCGGGCCTGCTCCATAACGGCGGTCGCAGTCATCGTCGTGAAAAGGGACCCGCCGGTCATCTGCTGGCCTGGGGGGACGGATCGGCGGATGGTCTCCATCGCGCGCCCCACCCCTTGGCAGTACGCGCCGCCGACCTGGCCGCTCAGGCACAGCGGAAACCCCTCGTCTGCCTCCACCGGGTCGCCCCGTGTATCGCGCACGCCGGTGGTGACCACCAGCGCATAGCGGCGCGTCTGGTCGAAGAAGTCGTCCGGCCTGGCGTACGCGGTGTTGGTGCCGGGATCGTACATCACCTCGTTGATCGGGGTGAGTTTGCCCACCGGCCCCAGGCCCGGTTCGTCCCGGCTCAACGCGTCCAGCCACACGAAGTAGATTCCGTCGCGCAAAGTATCGGGGTTCACCGGGGCGCTGAACCGGACACGCGCCCTCGGCTGCAGCGAAAAGCCATCCAGATTGTTGATCAGACGGACCTCGTCGCAATCCGTAGGCCGCGCCGCGCAATTGGGCAGCGGGAGATTGACCCTCAGTCCGGATTTCTGAAGCGGATCGGGCACGGTCAGGAAATCCGTCGGGAATGGGCCGACTGCGGCCGAGGTGGGATCGAAGAGTACTTTGACACCGGCGCCGGACAAGTACGCGGGAGCCAGAAGAAAGAGTAACCACAGAATGCCCAATCGGTCCATACACTGCGAGTGTAGCGCCGCCGAACGCCGGGCACGGTATCGCTGCGGCGGCCGGGTGGCTACAATTCAGCCAGATCGCGAGGCATTTATGAAAACCAGGCTTCTTCTGCTGTCGTGGATCCTCTTGCTCGCCCCCCTGGGGATAGCGAGGACTGACAGTGAGTTTGACTACTTCGTTAATAACTGGAACGTGATCGGCCTGCCGGACTACATGTATGGGGGCCGCATCACGCCGAACAACGATCTGTATCTGGCGGGAGGGACGGCGGTCCGGATTCGGGTCGGCCGCAACCTCACCCCGCTTAGCCGCGCTTCGGGCAAGCGGGCCCTGAACGGGTGGATGCCTGTCCTTCAAGTGACGGCGAACGAAGGACCGGTGCGGTACGAAATCACCTACTGGGCGACGCCGCTGCCCGATTCCCGGGATTGGCAGCGTGCTTTCCGGTGGCCCGTGGACGGGGAGAACTTTCTCTGCTGGATCACCGTTGAGGCTACGAACTCCTCCACCGAACCGGTCGAGGCGAGAGCCGGCGTCCGCCCGGATGCCTCGGGGTACACGCTGAAACCGGCGCAGTTCATGACGGCGAAGAAGGCGACGAGGGAATACAAGTTCTCGTGGCGGTTGGCCCCAGGCGAATCGGCGATAGGAGTGGCGCGATATCCGTTCTTCCCGGTGAATGAGGAGACCAGGTACGACCATGCCGACGCCAGACTGTGGTTGGATCGTACGGTCGCGTTCTGGAACGGGATGAAGAACCGCGCGGCCCAGGTGAGGGTTCCGTGCCGCAAAGCCACGAACGCACTGCTGGCGGCGCACGTCTGTCAACTGATCGCCAACGACCTGGGCGACCTGCGGGGCGGCGAGGGATTCTATGACGACTTCTACATCCGCGACGGGGCATACCAGGTGATGGAACTGGAGGAGGCCGGCCTCCACGAGGAGGCCTCCCGGGCGATCGAGTTGTTTCTGCCGCGGCAGGGCCGCGACGGGAGGTTCGAGTCCCAGACGAATCAGTTCGACGCCAACGGCCAGGCGGTCTGGGCCCTCTGGCAGTACGGCAAGATTACCGGCGACCGGGCATTCCTCGAACGAGTCTACCCCCGGATGCTCAGGGCCGTGAGTTGGACGCAGCAACAACGGCGGAAAGCGCCGGCCGATTCACCCTTCGCGGGGCTGTTGACGGCGGCTCCGGCGGACGGGGAGTTTCTATGGGACGGCAAACATCACATCACCGGCTACGATCTGTGGAACCTGCGCGGCCTGTTGGCGACGGCCGACTCGGCCAGGCTTCTCGGCAAAACTGAAGACGCGAGCGCGCTGGCGGCGGAGGCAGAGCGCTACCGGGCGGCGATTGATACGGCCTGGCAGCGCACGGGGGTGCGGCACTTTCCACCCAGTTGGGAAACGGCAGGCACCCACTGGGGCAACACCGAGACGCTGTGGCCGACGCCGTTGTTCCCGCGCAGCGATCCACGGGTAGCGGCATCGATCGAGCACGTACGCAAAGACTTCAGCGGCGGATTTGTGGAAGGAACGATTCGCTGGAAGGCCCAGGGCCATGAGGACGCAATCCATCCGTATATGGGAGCGTACACGACGATGGCCTCGCTGATTCGCGGCGAGGACGAGCAGGTGGTGGAGGATTTCTACTGGTATCTGCTGCACACGACAGCGGCCAACGCCTTTCCCGAAGGCATCTATTACAAGAAACGTGTGGCCTGGAACGATACGATCCCGCACGTGACCGGAGCCTGCAACTACGCCATTCTTTTGAGGCACATGCTGGTCCACGAGGACGGCGACGAACTACACCTGCTCTCGGCGACGCCGGACTGGTGGCTTGCCACCGGGCAGGAGATCCGCGTCGAGCGCCTGCCGACCCATTTCGGGCCCATCGACCTGACGGTGCGAGGCGTCCCGGGCGGTGTCACGCTCAGTCTCACCGGACCGAAACGCACCCCGCCGAAACGCATCGTCCTGCATCTGCCGCAATCGCGGCCTCTGGTGGATCCGGTGAGCGGGGTGACCGTCGTCAGCCGCCCCGACCAGAAGAAGCGATGGGACTTTGCGGCGCTGGTCGAGAAATACCGTTCCTCGATGCCGGCGGAAGAGGGCCCGCGGTGAGAATTGCCGGTCGGAGACAGGCTAGCGGAAAATCAGAACGCCACTCGCGGTCGTGATCCCGGTCTCGAGCAAGCGGGTGAACACGCGTTTCGTCATCGAACCGGGCACGAAGAGAATATCGTTCGGCTCCACCAGCCGCATGGCGTCCGGTCCGGTGAGCCGACTCGTGATCGTGAGGGGAACCTCCACCGTCTTCCCCTGCCGGTCCTTCCGGTAGATCACAATCTCCTTCATCTTTGCCGTCCGCAGGGGGCCGCCGGCCAAGGCCATGGCCTGCACCACGTTTACCGCCTCATGGGTCTCCACCGGGTAACTGCCCGGTCGGACCACGTCCCCCATCACATACACCACTTCCGCGGGCAGCACGCGAACTTCGTCACCGGGATGAATCCGGACCTCGGCCGCACGGCCCTGGTTGTTCATCAACTCCTGAACCGACACTTCCTCCGTTTTGCCCTCATGAGTGATCAGGACGCGATTGCCTGCCTTTGCGTGTGGCGCTTCGGCCAACCCGCGAGCCAGCGCGATGACCTCCGCCAGCGTCTTGGGACCGGTCAACTGATAAACGCCCGCGGCGCCGACGGCTCCCAGCACCGAGACGGAACGGCTTTTGAGCTCCCGGACGAACACCGTCACGCTGGCTTGATTCAGGTACTTCTCTTCCAATCGGCGCGCGATGGTCTGCTCGAGCGATCCCGGCGTCAGACCCTGGGCCTCGACCACGCCGATCAGCGGGAGCGTGATCCGGCCCCTCTGATCGACGCGCACAGTGCGGCTGAGGTCCGGCACCTGAAAGACCTGGATGTCCAGAACATCGTCCGGCCCGATCACCAACTGCGCGGCCGCCGGCTGGAATAACAACACCAATAACGCTGCCAGCATCTACCCGATTCTAACAAGCGTGTTCATTTCCGGCTAAACTAAAGGGAAGCCTGCATGCCCAAACGGATCGCGATTGTCGAAGACGAACCCGAATTGGCTGCGCTGCTGGAATACAACCTCGGCCGCCAGGGTTTCGCCACGCGCCTGTTTGAAGGTTCCCGGGGGACCGGACCGGCCCTGGAGGACTTCCTGCCCGACCTCATCATTCTCGATGTCATGCTCCCCGATGGCGACGGGTTCGATCTCTGCCGCGAGATCCGGAAGAGCACGGTCATTGGAAAGGTTCCGATCATTTTCCTCACGGCTCGGTCGGACGAGGTCGATCGCGTTCTCGGACTGGAGATCGGCGGTGACGACTATGTCACCAAGCCCTTCAGCCCACGCGAACTGATGGCCCGTGTGAAGGCGCAACTGCGGCGCGGCGCCGGGCACGAGGAAGCGACCAATGGACACGACGTGAAGCGAGGCCCTTTTTCGCTCGACCGCGGCGCCCATCGCGTCTACCTGAAAGACCAGGAACTGACCCTCACCTCGACGGAGTTTCGCCTGCTCGAGTTTTTTCTCACCCATCCCGGCAAGGCCTACAACCGCGAGCAGTTGTTGGATCAGGTGTGGGGCCAGCAGCACTACGTCACGCCGCGGACGGTGGATGTTCACGTCCGGCGCCTTCGGGAGCGTATCGAAGAGCAGCCGGATGACCCTAAGTTCCTGACGACCGTACGTGGTTTTGGATATCGATTCGAAACCGAACCCCAACCAACACATTGATGTCGAAAGGCCGCGAACGTGACGGCACGTATCTTCTTCAAACTTCTCGCCGGTGTCGTGCTGATCCTGGCGATGGCGATGGCCGGAGTGGATATCCTGGCCACACGCGTCGCCGAGGACACTTACGTTGGCAGCCTGACACGGGAACTCGCCGAAAAGGCCCGCGTCATTTCGGTTGCGACGACGCCCATCGGCGATCTGCGAGGCCATGCGGAAGTCGTCCAGATGGCCAAGGTAGCGAACGGGCGCGTGACGATCATCTCCTCGGATGGCCGCGTCCTCATTGACACCCAGGCAAATCCGGCCCAGATGGAGAACCACCGCTCGCGCCCGGAGTTCAAGCAGGCGTTGGCCGGCTTCACCTCTTCCGACATCCGCCAGAGCGCGACCACAGGTCAGAAATACTTGTATGTCGCTGTGCCTTGTGAAGGCGGCGCCCTACGGTTGGCCGTTCCTCTGGCCGGGGTCTGGATCCAGGTACAGTCGATCCGCATGCAGATGCTCGGCGTCACCGCGCTGGCCTTCCTCCCGACGATTCTGATCGCCGCGCTGATCGCGCGCCGCACTTCCCAGCGCCTGGGGAACATCATCGCGTTTGCGGGAGAACTGGCGAAAGGCAACTTCCGCGCGAGTCTCGACGCTCCCCGCAAGGGAGAACTCGGCATTCTCAGCCAGCAGTTGCGCGAAGCGGGAGAACATCTCCAGCGCGCTGTCGAACAACTCGATAAGGAGCATTCCGAACTGGAGAAGTTGGAACGAATCCGCCGTGATTTCGTGATCAACGTTTCCCATGAACTCCGAACGCCGCTGGCATCCATTCAGGGGTACACCGAGACGTTGATGGACGGGGCGATCAACGACGAGCGCAACCGCATGCGTTTCCTGGCGGTCATCCGTCAGAACGCCGAGAGGCTCGCCAGCCTGACCTCCGACCTCCTCACCTTGTCCCGCGTTGAAATGCAGCGGCAGGAATTCCAGTTTGCGCCGTACTCCGTGGATGAAGTCGTCGAAGAGGCCGTCGAGACGATCCGGCCCGTGGCGCAGAAGAAGCAGATCCGCCTGATTACGCAAATCGACCCGCGCGCGGAGGCCGTCAACTGCGACGCGGAAGCGGTTCACCAGGTCCTGATCAATCTACTGGACAATGCCATCAAATACACTCCTGACGGCGGGCATATCATAGTCGGCGCTAAACCTCTCCACGAGGGCTCGAGTCCGCGGGTCCAGTTCTTTGTCAGGGATAGCGGCGTTGGGATCCCCCCGGAGGACGTCCCTCGGCTGTTTGAACGTTTTTATAGGGTGGATAAAGCGCGCTCGCGCGAACTCGGCGGCACCGGCCTCGGGTTGGCGATCGTGAAGCATCTGGTGAAAGCTCACGGAGGCGACGTGCACGTGGAGAGCACATTGGGCGCTGGCTCGACGTTCTACTTCACTCTTTCATCCACAATTTACGACCCGGTAACCGTTTTGTAACGCCACGCGGCGTACTCTCAATACTTAAGGTGTCCACTTTGCTACTGGTTCTGGTCAAAACATGAAAAAAATCCTCCTGATTGAGGACGATGCCGATCTCTTCTCGTTGTTGCAGTACAACCTCGAGAAAGAGGGTTACAAGATGGTGGGCGCGCAGACCGGCCGGGGAGCCTTGGAATTGTGCCGGTCGGCCAAACCGGATCTGGTGATTCTCGATATCATGCTTCCCGATTCCGATGGCCTTGATATCTGCAAAGCGATTCGCAACGATCCCGAACTGTCGCACGTCCCAATCATCTTTCTCACGGCCCGCGCCTCGGAGACCGACCGGATCGTCGGGCTGGAAATCGGCGCCAACGATTACATCGTAAAGCCGTTCTTCGTGCGCGAACTGATCGCGCGCGTGAAGCTGCAGTTCCGCTCCCAGCACGAGCCCTCAAACGTGGTCCGCGTCGCCGGCATCGAACTCGACCGCGGCAGTTGCCGAGTACGGTCGAACGGCAAACTCCTTCAATTGACGGCCACCGAGTTCCGGCTGCTGGAGTTTCTGATGACGCGCCAGGGCGTGGTCTTCAGCCGAGACCAGTTGTTGAACTCGGTGTGGGGCAACGATCGAGCCGTCACCGATCGCGCGGTGGACGTGTATGTCCTGCGCCTTCGCCAGAAGGTGGAGCAGGATCCCTCCAGCCCGCAACTGATTCACTCCGTCCGGGGGTTCGGGTACACCTTTGAACCTCGCGCCGTGGAAGCGGTGGCCCGGTAGTCTGCTACACTCAGCCTTCATCGAATGAAGCTTGCTGTGTTTGTGTTCGCGGCGTGTCTCTCGCTCGGGGCGCAGGACACGCCGGTTGCCTTTTTAGACGCGCGTCTGATCCCGATTTCCGGTCCTGACATCGAACAGGGAGTTCTTGTCGTTGCGGGCGGTAGGATTGTCGCGGCGGGCCCGGCTTCGCGCGTTTCGATCCCCGCCGGCGCGCGCAGGGTGAACGCCCGCGGCAAGACGATTATCCCGGGCCTGGTCGACACTCATAGCCATATCGGCGGTCCCGCGGGGGCCGACTCCAGCGCTCCCATTCAGCCCGACATCCGCATTCTGGACGCGCTCAATGTCCGCTCGGCGGCGATTCAGAAGGCACAAGCGGGCGGCATCACCGTGGCCAACGTGATGCCCGGGTCAGGCCACTTACTCAGCGGCCAGACACTGTATTTGAAGTTGCGCGACGGCAACACCATCGACGACCTGGTGATCACGCTGCCCGATGGGCGCATCGCAGGCGGCATGAAGATGGCCAACGGGACCAACTCCCGCCGCGCCGCCCCGTTTCCGGGAACGCGCGGCAAATCCGCGGCGCTGCTGCGGGAGCAAATGATCAAGACCCAGGAGTACCGCGACAAAGTCCGACAAGCCGGCGGCGACGCGGCTAAGATGCCCTCGCGCGACCTGCGGATGGAGGGCTTGGCGGAGGTGCTCGACGGCAAGCGGGTCGTTCATTTTCACACCCATCGCCACGACGACATTCTGACCGTGCTGCGCATCCAGCGCGAGTTCGGATTTCGCCTGGTCCTCCAGCACGTGAGCGACGCGTGGCTGGTTGCCGATCAGATCGCTAAAGCCAACGTGCCTTCGTCGATCATCGTCCTCGATAGCCCCGGCGGCAAGATCGAAGCCAAGGACATTAACTTCGCCAACGCGGCGGCTCTCGAGAAGGCCGGTGCGCTTTTCGGCTTTCACACCGACGACGGGATCACCGACTCGCGATTGTTCCTGCGCTCGGCGGGGCTCGCCGTACGGGCCGGCGCCTCCCGGGAGAAAGCCTTGTACGGGCTGACGATGGCTGGGGCACGTATGCTGGATCTCGATCAGCGCGTGGGTTCCCTTGAATCGGGCAAAGACGCGGACTTCGTGGTCCTCTCCGGCGATCCACTCAGCGTCTACACCAAGGTTCTGGAAACCTGGGTAGACGGCAGGAAAGTGTTCGACCGGTCCGATCCCAAAGACCGGCTCTATCAGGTGGGCGGCTATGGCGCCGGCCACGACGAGGATGACCACGCCGAACTCGACGGCGAAACCGAGGCCGGCCGATGAGAACCCTGGTTTTGGCGGCCGTGGCGGCGTCCCCGGTTTTCGCGCAACTGGCCATCCGCGGGGACACGGTTCACACGCTGGCCGGCGGGCCCATTAGGGATGGCGTTGTGTTGATCCGCGAAGGGAAGATCGAGCGGGTCGGTCCCGCGTCCGGCGTCCCCATTCCGGCCGGATATCGGACTCTGCGCGCGAAAGTGGTCACCCCCGGCCTCGTGGATGCCCATTCCACGCTCGGCCTCTCGGGCTGGTTGAACCAGGCCCACGATCAGGAACAGGTGGAGCGCTCCGCGCCGATGCAGCCGGAGTTGCGCGCCATCGACGCGTATGACCCCCGTGAGCGCCTGCTCGAGTATGTCCGGGGCTATGGCGTCACCACCGTTCACACCGGCCATGGTCCGGGAATGCTCATATCCGGCCAAACTATGGTGGCGAAGACCGCGGCGCGCACGGCCGACGAGGCTGCGATCGTGCCCGAGGCGATGGTGGCCGTAACCCTCGGCGACGGCGGGTTGGCCGGCGCCGGCAAATCGCCAGGAACACGCGGCAAGGCGGCGGCCATGATCCGCTCCGAGTTCCTCAAGGCGCAGGAGTATCTCGCCAAACGCGCTAAGCCGGAAGCCGGCAAGGAGCCCGTCCGCGACCTGCACCTGGAAACGCTGGGCCGTATTCTGAAAGGCGAACTGCGCCTCCTCGTCACCGCCCATCGTTCGTTCGACATCATGACGGCGCTGCGCCTGGCCAGGGAATTCAACCTCAAGATCGTCCTGGACGGCGCATCGGAAGCCTATCTGGTGTTGGATCAAATCAAGGCCGCGGGCGTTCCGGTGATTCTGCACCCGACCATGCTCCGCTCCGGCGGCGAGACCGCGAACCTCAGCCGCGAGACCGCGTCCAGATTACAGGCCGCGGGAATCCCGTTTGCGTTGCAGAGCAGCTTTGAGAGCTATGTCCCGAAGACGCGCGTGGTTTTATTCGAAGCAGCCGTCGCCGCGGCAAACGGCCTGACGGTTGAGCAGGCGCTCGAGTCGATCACGCTCGGCGCGGCCCGGATCCTCGGCATCGACAGGCGCCTCGGTTCACTCGAAGCCGGCAAAGACGCCGACGTGGCGCTTTACGACGGCGATCCGTTCGAGTACACCTCGCACTGCGTGGGAGTGGTGTTGAACGGTCAGGTGGTCAGCGATCGTCCCAACTGAATTACTTCCAGATCGTGAAGCCACCGTCGACTGCCAGGTTCTGGCCCGTGACGTAATCGGAGGCGGGCGAGGCGAGAAACAGGATGGCCCCTTTCAGGTCGATTCCATCCCGTCCCATGCGGCCGAGCATGGTCCGCTCGCTGTACTCGCGGATGAACGCCTCCGGCTGGCCCCTCTCGAATCCACCGGGCGAAATCGCGTTCACGTACACACCCATCGGCGAGAGGTACCCGGCCAAGTCCATGGTCATTCCGATGACGCCCGCCTTCGCCGCGGCGTAGTCAACCGGTTGGCCCTTCAGTCCTCCGCGCTGATAGACGCGGCGGTCGCGGCCGCACATGCCGGCGATCGAGGCGATGTTGATGATCTTCCCCGAGCCTTGTTTCGCCATCACGGCGCCCACCTGGCGGCAGCAATACAGCGCACCCGTCAGGTTCGTATTAATCATGAGGGCGATGTCGGCGGGATCGCGTTCCAGCAGTTTGGCCGCGCTTGCACCCACGCCGCCGCCGGCGTTGTTCACCAGGATGTCGATCCTCCCCTTCCAGGCAGCCACCTGATTGACGGCCTCGTCCACCTGCTCGAACGAAGTCTGATCCAGGCCCAGGCCGAAGGTTCCGATGCCATACTTCGCTGTCAGGCGGCCGGCTGACTCCTTGGCGTTGTCGGCAGTGCGCGAGGTAATCGCCACATGACATCCGGCTGCCGCCAGGATGCACGCGGCGTCATAGCCCAGGTCCCGCGCACCGCCGGTCACCAGGGCGATCTTCCCTGTCAAATCGAATAATTGTGAGATTTCAGAATGCATGATTGAGTCTTCAAGAGGATGAAGCGGCGGGAGGCCACGCCCAGTGTGATCAACAGCAGGCCGCCCGCGGCCAGAGTCCACGCCGACGGCTCGGGAACCAGCGCAACGGATGCGGTCAGATCATACCGGTCCCCGGCCCCGAACCCGAACCCGATGGCCAATGAAAGATTGCCCGTCAACCCCGTCGGAGGAATTGGAGTCTCCAAAGAAGCGCTGTCACAAACGAGGGTCGCACCCGGCGTCAAGCCAATCTGCGAACAGCCGTCACCGAGAACATGGTAGGCAGTCCCGTCGACTCCACCCACCATGGCAACACCGCCGCTCAGGATTGGTGTGACAAAGATCCCGCCATTGCCGTCCGTATCGGTCACCACCAACTGCAGGTTGCTCGCGAGTGCGTCCCAGGGTCCGTCCACGAAGGGGATAAGAAAGAAAGCAGGCACACCCCCGATGGAGCAGGATGTTCCCGAACCCGAGCAGGGATCCGCCTGGAACGAAAGGTCATACTCGATGATCGGATCGGCGTTGGTATAAATGTTCGCTGTCAGGGTGAAGCCCGGTCCGGCAACAGAGCCGCTAAATGTGTAGGCGCCGTTTGAACCCGTTACACGGAGAGCGGGCCCGTAGTCGACGCCGCCCACCACGAGACTGACCGAAGGGGTGGTTCCCAGAGGGGAACCCATCAGGTGCGTCCCGCACAGCAAGAGCGTCAGAGGCAAGAGCAATCGTGGATTTGGCAACAGTCGATTATGGCAATCCGGACGAAGGCAAGTCAAAGCGAATGGAGCGAAATCCAGCGTGTACGTTACAATGACGAAGAGGAAGCGGTATTGAACCGTCTCTGGTCCGCCCGAACCTTCCAACTTGCGCTCATCCTGCCGATCCTGACGAACGTCGTGCCGGCGGCCGACCAAGGCCAACTGGATGGCAACATTACGCTGTTCACAATGTGGGCCGCGCTCGATCGCGCGGGCGTGATGCCGCCCTCGTCGGCCAGTCCGCTGCGTGACCTGGTTCGGGCACAGGTGCAGGCCCGGGCGGTTCCGGTCGCGGCCGACATCCGGAAGTTTGTCGAACGGCGCCGCAAACCGGCTAGCGTGGCCGACCTGGGTCCCTACATTTCCTTCGCGCTCAGCGTGGAGGGTCCCCCCAATTTCAAGTTCCGCTACCGGACCCTGGACCTGTCCCCCGAAGTTGGAGCCATGGAGGGGTTCAACGATCTGCTGAAGAAATTCTACGAACAGGCGGAGATCGGAGAAATCTGGCCCAAGGCGCAGCCGGCCGTCGATCAGGAGATCGCCAAATACCATTTGCCCACCACCGAGGCCGTCATGCAGGTGAACGTCTACCTGCGCAATGTCACGAGCGGCTTTCTAGGGCGGCGTTTCCAGATTTACCTCGATCCGCTCGGGCCGCCAAACCTGATACAGACACGCAGTTACGGGGACGACTATTTTGTCGCCCTCACCGCGTCGGACGAGCCGAAGACCTTCGATGTCCGGCACGCCTACCTTCATTACCTGCTCGACCCGACGGCCACCAAGTACGGTGAAGACATCCTGAAGAAGAAGGGAATCGGCGACTTTGCTCAACCCGCGCCCGCGCTGCCCGAGCAGTTCAAATCGGACTTCCTGCTGCTGACGACCGAGTGTCTCATCAAGGCCGTCGAGAGCCGCCTGGAGCGGAGCGGCCGCCAGGAGCGTGTGGATCAGGCTCTCAGCGAAGGCTATATCCTCGCTCCCTTTTTTGCGGAGCAACTGGTGGCCTACGAGAAACAGGAAGCCGGGATGCGGATGTACTTCCCGGACATGCTGGCGGCATTGGACCTGAAGAAGGAAGATGAGCGCCTGAAGAGTGTCCGGTTTGCCTCCGCGGCAGCGCAGCGCCCGGTGCGCAAAGTCACCGTCGCCGAGGAGCCCACGGGCGTGGAAAAGACTCTCGACAGCGCCGAGCAGTTGTACGTCGCGAAACAGTTGGAAAAAGCGCGCGATGTGTTCGCCCAGGCACTGCGGGAGACGGCCGTACCGTCTTTCCATGCCAAGGCGTATTATGGTTTAGCGCGGATCGCCCTGCAGGAACGGCACCCGGATCTGGCCGAGAAACTCTTTCAGAAGACGATTGAGCTGGGCCCGGATCCATTTGTCAAAGCATGGTCGCACGTGTATCTTGGAAGGCTGGCCGAGGCGGCCGGCGAGCAGGGCCAGGCGACCGTTCAGTACCAGGCGGCGTTGGGGGTTGAAGGAGCTTCCGAGGCGGCGAGGAAAGCCGCGGAGAAAGGCATCTCACAGACTTTACCGAAGTAAGATTCGCGCCGGCATTTTTTTTGGCCGGTCGCTAAGGAGTTCGCCATGAAACCATTTCTACGTTATGCACTGTTTACGGCCGTTATCGGCGTAACCTTGATCTTCGCTCAGAAGCAGCCGCAGCCGAAGTCGCAGAAAGAAGTCGACGCGATCCAGGCGATGTTCCAGGCTCAGGATCCGGACTCGCGCATCAAGGCCGCCGAGGCGCTCATCGTGAAGTTCGCCGACACGGAGTTCAAGGCGCTGGCATTGTATCTGATCGCGGCGTCATACGAGCAGAAGGGCGATGTCGAGAAGATGATTGTCTATGCCGAGGAGACCCTGAAGGCCGATCCGAAGGATTACAAGCCGATGTTCATGCTCGCCGCGGGATTTGCCAAGCGAACCCGTGAGTTCGACCTCGACAAGGAAGAGAAACTGGGGAAGGCGGAGAAGTACGCCAAGGAAGGCATTGAGGCCGTGAAGGTGGCGGCCAAGCCCAATCCCAGCGTCACCGATGAGCAGTGGACCGCCGCAAAGAAAGACTTTGAGGCGCAGGCGCACGACGCCCTGGGCCAGGTCGCGATGGTCCGCAAGAAGTACGATGTCGCGACCCAGGAGTTCACCACGGCACTGACGACCGCGGGCAACCCGGATCCGGTCACCTACATTCGGCTGGCTCAAGCCCACACGATGTCCGGAAAGCCCGACGATGCCCTCGCGGCCCTCGACAAGTTGAACGCCATCGCGGACCTGCATCCCCAGATCAAGCAGGCGGCGCAGGCGGAGCGGGTCCGGGCAACTCAGGCCAAGAACACAAAGAAGTAGTTCCGCCGGTTTCATGCGCGCGGAATTGGAGCAACTCGAACAGACGATCGGTCATCGGTTCAATGACCGCGAACTCCTCCGCCGCGCGCTTTCCCACAGTTCGCACGTTCACGAACGAGCGTTGGCCGGATTGGAGCCGGAAGCCGATAATGAGCAACTCGAGTTCCTGGGCGATTCCGTTCTCGGCTTCATCATCAGCGAGGTCCTGGTGGCGCGCTTCCCCACCTTCGCCGAAGGCAAACTCTCCAAGCTCCGCGCACACCTGGTAAGTTCCAGTAATCTCTATCGAATCGCGGTAGGGCTGAACCTTGGCGACTATCTGCTCCTGGGCCGAGGCGAAGAGTTGACGGGCGGGCGGCAGAAGAAGACGGTACTGGCGAACGCACTGGAAGCACTGATCGCCGCGTTGTATCTGGACGCCGGATTCCCCCCGACTCGTGACTTCGTCCGCAGAGTCTTTGTCGGCGAAGGGGCTCCGGAAGACCCGATGGAGCAGGCGCTGGCGACGCCGTTGACGGATTTCAAGAGCACCCTCCAAGAACTGGCTCAATCGCGCCGGCTGCCAACGCCGGTCTACCACATCGTGCACGAGGAAGGACCCCATCATGAAAAAGTCTTTACGGTGGAGGTCCGCGTCGGCAGGGACTGGTTCTCGCGCGGCCAGGGGCCTTCAAAGAAAAGTGCCGCCCAGAATGCGGCGCAGTCCCTGATTGAAATCGTGTCGGCCGAAGATACGGCCGGCAAGCTGGATTCGCGGCGCTAGCTTGCCGCGCCGTACTCCGGCGGAATCAACAGCCGCAACGCCGCCGGAACGATCCGAACCTCGCCCGGAGCCTTGCCGGCGTACTCCCCGTCGATTTGCATGCAAATCGAGCGGCCGTTGAGGGGATGGAACGAAGCGCAGCGCGCGCGGGTAACCGTGACGCCGCTCATGCCCTCCAACCTTCCGGTCGCCACGCCGAGAAAATACTTAAGGTACCGGAAGGAACTGGGGCCTTCAAACAGCACCACTTCAAATCGGTCGTCGGTAATGCGAATGCCGCGGGCGATCTCCAGGTCTCCCCCGTAATTGCGCACTTTGGTGACTAGGGCAAAGGAGCACCTCTGGCGGCGGCCGTCGATCTCCACGTCGAATTCCTCCAGATCGCTGAAGACCTGCGAGAATCCTGCCATCCAATACGCCACCTTGCCTAGCCGCCGCTTGAGTTGGGCGCTTACGCGATAGACGATGAACGCGTCCAGCCCCACGCCGGCCATCAGGAGGAAATGCCGGCTGCCCAGGGAATTCGTCAACCGCCCGACCGAGATTTCGTGCGGCCGGCACTCGCCCAGGCGATTGATGGCGCGCGCCAGGTTCGATCCGAATCCCAGTTCGCAGGCCAGTACATTCGCGGTTCCCGCGGGGAGAATGCCCAGGGGCACTCCGGTCCCAAGCAGCCCTTCGGCGACCTCGTTGATGGTTCCGTCGCCGCCACAGGCCAGCACTAAGTCCGCGCCTTTCCCCACACATTCGCTCGTGACTTCGGGGATTGTCCCGATGCCCCGGCTTACCCTGACGGTCGGGCGGATGCCGGCCGATCTCAACTGATCGATCATCCGCCCGACAAATCGATCGCCGCCCGAGCGAACCTTCCCCGCGGCTGGATTGTAGATCAGGAATGCGTTCTTGTAGTGGATGTGGAAGCCTGTGCCGTTCTCGCGACGCCCGAAGGCGACCCGGGTTCCCCTCATTATAATGAAGCGATGACTCGGGAAGTCAGAGAAGAAATCGCCAGGCTGCGCGGCGAACTCCGCCGCCACGAACATCTGTACTACGTTCTCGATCAGCCCGAAATCTCCGATGCCGAGTATGACGGCCTGATGCGCCGCCTTCAGGAACTCGAGGCGGAGCACCCCCAATCGATCACTCCCGACTCACCCACCCAGCGGGTAGGCGGCGCCGCACGCGAGGGCTTTGTCAAAGTCAGGCACTCGTCGCCCTTGCTGAGCCTGGACAACGCACTAAACGAAGGCGAATTGCGCGAGTTCCTGCGCCGCGTGGACTCGCTGCTTGCCGGCGAGCCCGCGTCGTTTGTGGCCGAACTGAAACTCGACGGCCTCTCCATGGCCGCACACTACCGGGACGGAGGGTTCGCCCAAGCCGTAACGCGGGGCGACGGCGCGGTCGGGGAGGACGTCACCCCCAACGCCCGGACTATCCGGTCCTTGCCGCTCAGCGTTGCGGGCCGGCTTCCCGCCTTCGAGGTTCGGGGCGAGACGATCATGACTCGCCGCGCCTTCGATCGCCTCAACTCCGACCGCGACGAACAGGGTCTCTCGCGCTTTGCCAATCCGCGAAACGCAGCCGCCGGGGCGTTGCGCGTGCTCGATCCGGGGATCACGGCGTCGCGGCAGCTTGAATTCTTCGCCTATGCGCTATTGGTGGACGGCGAGCCCGGGTTCGAGAGCCACTGGCAATGTCTGAATGAACTCGCGGCGCTGGGCTTCAAGGTGAATCGCCACCGGGCCTTGTGTGCGTCGGAGGAGGAACTGTTCGCCTACTGCGCAAAGTTTGAGGCCGAGCGCGAGAAGCTTCCTTATGAGATCGACGGAGTGGTGATCAAGGTGGATTCCATCCCGCAGCAGCGCCGCCTGAGGTGGACCGCGAAAGCCCCGCGCTGGGCCATCGCTTACAAATACGCGGCGCGCCAGGCGGTCACCGTCGTCGAGAACATCGGCATTCAGGTGGGCCGTACCGGTGCACTCACACCCGTAGCTCATCTGCGGCCAGTGGTGGTCGGAGGCGTGACCGTCTCCCGCGCCACCCTGCACAACGAGGACGAGATCGAACGCCTGGGCGTGGAAATCGGGGACCAGGTGGTGGTCGAGCGGAGCGGCGACGTGATTCCCAAGGTCGTGCGGGTTCACGCCCAGGGCGGTGAACGCCGGCCGTTCGAAATGCCGAAGGCCTGCCCGGAGTGCGGCGGGCACGTCACCCGCGAACCCGAGGAAGCCATCTGGCGCTGCGTCAACACCAACTGTCCGGCCCGCTTGAAGGAGTCGATACTTCACTTCTCCGCGCGTCCCGTGATGAACATCGACGGCCTGGGCACCGCCCTCGTCGATCAACTGGTTGACAAAGGGCTGGTGCGCAGCGTCTCTGACCTGTACGGCTTGACGGTTGACCAGGTCGCGGCGCTGGAGCGCATGGGCCCGAAATCCGCGCAGAACCTGATCGACAACATCGACCGCTCCCGCCGGAATCCGCTTCCGCGGGTGATCAGCGGGCTGGGGATGCGCTTTGTGGGAGAGCGGACGGCGCAATTGCTGGCCGATACCTTCGGCAGCCTGGACGCGATCGCCGAGGCGGACATCGAGACCCTGCAACAGGCCGAGGAAGTGGGGCCGAAGGTCGCGCAGAGCATCCGCGAATTCTTCGGTGAGATTCGGAATCGCGAACTGGTGGAGCGGCTTCGGGCCGCCGGTCTCCAGTGGACGCAGGCGAAGAAGGTCAAGGAAGCCGGCCCCTTCACCGGCCGGACCTTCGTGCTGACCGGCTCTTTACCGACCCTCACCCGCGAGGAAGCCAAAGCGCGCATTGAAGCGGCGGGCGGCAAGGTGAGCGGGTCGGTCAGCAAGAAGACCAGTTTCGTGGTCGCCGGCGAGGATGCGGGCTCCAAACTCGA
>JBJXGR010000348.1:0-4455 GCA_046160045.1 Bryobacteraceae bacterium | reverse complement strand
CTTCGAGGAAGTAACCCACCCCGCGATGGCCCATCATGTTCCAGTAGGCCCCATACGTGAACAGCCCCGCAAAGAGGAAGACGTAGCTTCCGGCCCGCTCTTTCCGCCAGGCGAAAGCGGTCAGCAGGGCGAAGATCAGACCCGGAACGGCGGTGTGGACGAGAATGCCGCCGGGCGTCATACCCTCGGCGATGCCCGAGGCCAAACCGAACCAGAGCCAGAACAGGGCCCAGAGGGAGGAAATGGCGCGCGCGAGAAACCGTTCCCAATCGGCCGCGTGCCATGCCTGGATATGGATCGCTGTCATGAGGACCTCCGGCAATAGTATAGGCCTCAACGGAGTCGAGCGATAGCGCGTCATTCGTCTGGGAGGTAGCGAAACACTTCGATCAAGGTGCGTCCGTTCCTGTCTTTGATGTAAACGACGGAGCGGTGTTTGAATCCGGCCGTTTCGGCGATCTGGCCCATCTTGCGGTTGACGCCGGCGAACACTTCGTTGCCGTCCGTGAATGCGACGAAGAGGTTGTCCGCCTTCAGGCGGCCGGTGACGGTCTGGATGTCTTCCGGTGACAGATCCGGCTTGGACAGCGGGTCGCTTCCCACGCGCAACGGCAGACTTCCGCGCTTGGCCATGCGAACGGAGTCCATCAGGCCCCAGTCGTTGAGGTAGATTTCTTTGGCGGGAATGCCCGCGAGAGTGTCGGACAGCGTGAGGATCGCGTCGCTCCAGATCGCCGTCGGGCCGTTGCGGACCAGAAGCACGAGGTGGTGGTTCAACACGAGGGTGTTGAGGCAGAACAGGGCAGCCGCGGCGATCGAAGCCACGATGAGTCCCGCGCGGAAGCGGCCGGCGATCTCGCCGAGCGCGGCCGCCACCAGGATCTGCGGCAACGGCCACAGAAGCACGCAGTGATGGGCGGAGCCGCCGGCATTGTTGGTGGCCGCCATCTGGATCCAGCCAACCGCGATGGCGGCGGCGCTGAAGAAAGCCAATTGGCGCGATGAAGTGAACCAAAGCCAGGGAAGCAGGAGGACCGCCACAACCGCGGCCTTCACGCCCCAGGTTTGGTTTTGACCGCCCGTCGCCTCATCCAACCGGAACGCCATCCGTTCCAGCAGGCTGGATGGCGGGCGTTGAGATTCGGGTTCGGCGTTGTCCCTGGGGATGTAACCGAATAATGCGCTGCCGTTCAGGGAGGATTGAAAAACGGCAGCTTTGCCCCATGCGTCTTTCAGGGAGAAACCTGACGTTCCCTGAAAAGTTGCAAAAGGGTACCGGGTGTTGTACAGCAAAAGAGGCAAAGCGCCGATAAAGAAGGACGCAAACGCAATTGCGGTCCGGCGGAAAGTGACGAGTCGGAGGATTTGACCGGGAACGGTGACCATCGCGGCCAGGGCAACGCCCGAAAGGAACCAGGCAAACAGGGCTTTGTCCCACATGCCGAGTCCGAAGGCGCCGAAGCCCAGAACGAGATATCGGGTCCGGGTGGTTTGAGCGAAAGCAGCGAGGGCGGCCATGCCACCCACGCCGAGAAAGTGTTGAAGCGCGACGGGTCCCCAATCAAAGGTCGTCGTGAGCAGATTGGTGGGTTCGGTTGCGAGCAAGGCCAAGGCAATGAAGGCGGTGCGAGGTCGGGATACTCGGCAAAGGAACCGGTGGAGCAGCCAGAGAGTGGCGGCTCCGAGAAGGACCACCGGCAGGCGTACCGACCACAAATTGGGGGGGAACCATTGAAAAATAGGGGTGTAGATCCAGGACTTCAAAGCGCCCACATAGCTCATCAGCATGAGGGGGATTTGACGCTTGCCCGCTTGCAGGGTGTCCGCTATGCCCCACTTTTCGTAGATCCCGCTGGCGAACAGCGATTCGTCGTTCTGAAACCCGGTATAGGGAAGAAGGGCGCAGCCCGAGACCACGAAGACAAGGGTCAGAATCAATGGGAGCGGAAATCGGTGTGGCACGGGCGGATGTCCAGGCAGGACTGGACTTTAGTATTGCACAGGGGTCGCCAACAGGGTATAATATTGCCTCATGTAGTACTCGTAGGCCAACTCGCACCCCTCCCCCATAGCCCCCTGCGTCGGAAACCGGAACCCAGGTTTCGACGTATAACAATTGTTCGGCAACAAAATTGCTGTCGACATGTCGGCTCACGGACGACGGGTGCTGTCCCGCTGGACTGGACCTTACAGATTTTGAAACTTTTGAAGACGAAAGTTCGTCAATATGAATTCGGAAACGAAGAGGGACGATAAGACCCCAAGGAGACGTAAACCATGACCAAGACCGAGCTAAACAAGTACAAGGCGTTGCTGGAAACCAAGCAGGCGGAAATCTCAGACGGTTTGCGCAATCGGGAAGATATCGCGATCGAAAAAACCGCGGACGCACTCGACGAAGTGCAGTTAGCGGGTGAGCGTGAGTTGGCCATCAGGAATCTCGACCGCGAATCGAACCTGCTGCGGAGTGTCCGCGTGGCGCTTGCCCGGATCGAGGAGGGAACTTATGGTACCTGTCTCCACTGTGAGGAAGACATAAGCTCCAAGCGGTTGAACGCAGTGCCATGGACATCCTTCTGCCTGAGTTGCCAGGAAGCCGCCGACCGTCACGAATTTGAGACGCAGGACACCTTCGACGCGATCCTGGCTGACGCCGCCTGATTCCAGCGCACGCCTGACACGTCAGAGGCGCGGGATCGATCCCGCGCCTTTCGTGTTTCTGATCGCGACCACCGACAGCATTCGCCCCGCCCGAGCACCGTCACGGCGGTAAGAATGGAACTCGCCGCCGTGGCAGACAGTGCACACCTGAGCGGTATCTACGTGCGGCCTGAGCACTCCGGCCTGTTCCAGAACCCGCAGATTGGCTTCGAGCAAATCCACGCGGGTGCGCCGGTCCAGGTCCGATCGTTCAGGGAACAATCCCTGGAACTCGACGGCCACCTCGGGACCAACTTCAAAACAGCAAGGACCGATTCCGGGCCCGATCGCCACCTCGAGTTGTCCCGGCCTCGATCCGTAGCGCGACTCCAGATGCCGTACCGCCCGCTCGGCGATGCAGGCGACCGTACCCCGCCACCCGGCGTGAACTGCGGAGACGGCCTGGTTGGCCGGGTCGACCAGCAGCAGCGGCAGGCAGTCGGCCGTCTTCACCGCCAGGAAGATATCGGGCTGATCGGTCACGAGGCCGTCCCCTTCGCCGGCGACGCCGCATGGGCCCGCAGCCTCCAAGGTGCGGTCGGAGTGGATCTGCTGGAGAAGCGTCAGCGCTTGCAAGTCAAAGAGAGGCTGTGCCCGCGTGCCAAAACCGTGGCTCAGCCACTCGATCCCATCAAGTTGTGAGGAACGATAGTAGCCCTGGCGAGTGCGATGAAACAAGAGGCCGCTCAGGAAAGCTGAACCAACGGATCGCCCGCCGGGTTTTTTACCTGGGAAATCATCACCTGCTGCTTGAAGTCCTCGAGCATGGATTCATCCAGGCGAACCTCTGTCGGCCGCTTACGCAGCGTCGTCATCCGGTCGATCTTGTCCTGCAGTTTTAACAAACCGTAGAACAGATTCTCGGGACGCGGCGGACACCCCAGGATAAAGACGTCGACGGGAACGATCCTGTCCACGCCCTGCAGGACCGCATAGGTGTTGAAGGGCCCGCCCACGCTCGAGCAGGCGCCCATCGAAATGCACCATTTCGGTTCGGGCATTTGATCCCAGATGCGTTTCAACACGGGAGCCATCTTGAGCGTGACCGTTCCTGCCACGATCATCAGATCGGATTGCCGCGGGCTTGGGCGAAACACCTCCGCGCCGAATCGGGCGATATCGAAACGGGAGGTGGTCGACGCGATCATTTCGATCGCGCAACAAGCCAGGCCGAAGGTCAGCGGCCATACCGACGACTTACGCGCCCAGTTAAAGACCTCATCCACCGTCGTAGTGACGATGTTCTCCTCGTAACGATTCTGGATAAACGACACGCCGGAGCCTCCAATCCCTCATGCTATCAGAAGGGGAGCCGGACTTCACCGCAGGGGCCGCGTTCTGTCAGCCGCGATCGAGAAGCCGTGAAAAGCTGGGTCGATCGGGAAACGGGCCCCGCAGCCCAGAGCGTGCAGCCCCGAGCGTTAAGCGAGGGGGTTACCGACACCCTCCACCACTCCCGATGGCCCACACCATCCGAGGCCCGACCGCCAGGGAGGGCTAGGGTAGGGAGGGCTAGGCTAGCGCCCGCTCTTGATTTCCACCTACCTTCTCACCGCAGAGGCATCGTCAACCACGAACCATTGCCCTGATAGTCGAGTTCGAGATTGGTTCCTGGCACCCGGCCGGTCGGGAAGAAGAGGTATCCCGCCACCGCCCGCGAAGTCGACACCTGCGGCAGCGTCTTGGCGACGATGGCAGTGGGATTGCCGCCGGTACTGCTGGCGACACGTTCCGGTGGCTCCGGGGCAATCCGTT
>JBJXGR010000347.1:0-12556 GCA_046160045.1 Bryobacteraceae bacterium | reverse complement strand
GCGGACGTCACCTGGAAGGGCGCCGACCCCACAACCACGGTGGAAGCAGCCAATCGCCGATAGCCGCGTAGTGTCATGCAGTTTGTCCGCGATCTGGAACCACTCGCCGGACAAGCGGTATCCGCTGAGCGTGGCAATCCCTTTCATCCCGCCATCGACCACCGGGCCATTCGGAGTACCGCGCGCGCGTTTTCGGTCTTGCCAAACCACTCTTCGTCCCGGCCTTTTTCCAAGTAGTGCCGGAAGTCACCCGGCCAGCCGTTCATGAGCTCATACCACAGGGTCAGCAGCGATCCGTCATCGAGTTCCACCGTCGAGGGATAGCCTATGTCGCTCGAGGTGCCGTCCCCGTAGATAATCATCTCCTGCGACCAGGTGCGGCCATGATCTTCGCTGACGCGCGCCTGAACTCCCAGTGGGGTTCGGCGATGTCCGTAGCTCATGATCAGCCGTCCGTCCTTGAGGCGCAGCAGATGGGAGGGCAAGCCCCAAACCCCAATCGCCCTCGGGGTGGACCAAGTCATTCCTCGGTCGGAGGATTCGCTTTGCAGGATCTCTCGGGTGTTGGTCTTGTTATCGTTGCGGATGTGGACGATGATGCGTCCGTCGGCAGCTTCGACCGCATGTAATTCGCTGTAGCCGTCGGAGGCATGGCTGTCGCCCGGCCTGCTGGGAATGTGCGCCAGCCAGCGCCAGGTGAGACCGTCATCGCTCGATTCGCAGACTCCGATCAGCCCGGCACTCTGCCCGCTTCTCCCATACCAGAACTGCTTCCCCGCATACAGCAGGCGTCCGTCAGATAGCTGGATGGGTCCGTGGGGGCTGTTGACGATCGAGCGGTATGGGGCCGACCACGAGGCTCCCCCGTCGGTGGATCGAAGCACCCAGCTACCAAGCAAGACTTCCCTCTCCGCGGCGCTGATCCGCTTGTGCGCAGCCTGCCACCGCCGGAGTTTCTCCGCAGACCAGGCCCGAGGCTCGCCCGGTTTCTTCGCTTCCGCTTGTGCCAGCCTCGATTCGTAGCCCACCGAGGTGAACGTCGTCACCAGCAGAGTCCCCCTGGCCGTTTCCAGCGCTCCCGCATCCCGGTCGTCGAGCGGGCTGTCCAGGAGCACACAGGGATAGCTCCAAGTGCGCCCATCGTCCCGGGACCGCATCAGTTCCACCCAGCCGAACGGGCACACATGCGCCTCGCGGCCGCCCGAGACAACGACCAGCAACTCTCCGTTGCGCCGGCGCGTCATGGTCGGCCAGCCGTGATACAGGCTGGGCCGCATGCTGACGAGATCGATCGAAGCCACTTTCGCCCGGGGCGCTGCGGCAAGTCTTCGACTCCCCACCGTGAGACCGCCGAATACGGCCGCTCCGGTTTGAAGCACTTTTCTTCTATTGATCGGCGTTGCCAAGACTCGCTCCTGCCTCACATCAATTTAAGAAGCCAATGCTTGAGGCTACAACAAGCGAATGCCTAACGGGGGCGGCCTTCAGGTCAATCAGACAGCTGTCGACATCCTGCACGTCCGCTTGCCGCGGTTGGTCCCCCGGCGCGGCGTGACCGAGGCGAGCCGCTACTTCGCTGTGAGAATCGCGGCGCCGCTTGCGACGCGGAGGTTCTTCACCCCTTTGAATCCCTCCGGGATCTCGGCCAGCACCATCGTAAACTCGGTCGCGAGACGCTGGCGGCCGCCGATCCAACGATAGGCCGGCGCACCCAGGAACGAACCGCGCTCGACGCTCTTGCGAAGTCCTTCGTCGAACGGTGAGCTGCCGAATTCGATGCCGCGCGCGATCACCTGGCTGTTCCATGGCCGGGCCGTGACGCTGCGGTTTTCCTGCCAGTCCGCGATCCACGGATAGCCTTCGCCCGGGAACACATAGCCGATCAGGACGCGATAGCCGGGGTGGTACATCGTGAAGAACTGCTCTGGGCGCGCAGGATCGAGCCGCATGGTGTAGTAGGTTCCGGCTTTGGGTTTGGCCTGGAAGACGCGCAGATCCGCGGGTTTTCCCGCCGCGGTTGTGCCTTGCGGCCAGTTAACGGTCGATCCGGGTTGGAGGGAGGCTCCTCCCGGCCGGCCCGCGGACACCTGCCCGCGGGTTGCCGAGACATCCATCGCGGTCTTACCTGGCTCGACGAAGGGAGGTCCGAACGTGGCGTGCTGCATCCAGTTGATGGGCCGATCATACGCCGCCATGTTCTCCACCCACTCACGGACCCGGATCGATCGCGAACCCTTCGCCAGCGTGATGGCGCGCTCGACGCGGAAGTTGGTCTTCGTCAGATCGGCACCGTACCAAAGAGTGATGTCCTCCGGGCTGGATTCGATCTTCATCTCCTTCCATTCGACAATCGGCGCTTCGCCGTGCCCGCCGAGACCGGCGCGGGTCTCGTCATCGGAGGCAGGTCCATAGCTCGGGAAGCAAAGGAGGTGGCCTATGTATCCGCTCATCAGCCAGCGTCCCGAATTGTCGCCATACAGGGCGTCGTGCCTGGCGGGATTGTATTCATGCGGGTCGATGGTCGGATAGTGCGGCACGCGCATCGGATTGATACTTTTCTTCGGGTCGTCCGAGAGCAGCCGGAACTCGCCAATGTGCCCGCCGCCGGAAAGCACACTGACCTGAATGAGTCCGTTCGACAGCACCCAGGCGGGGCGGCCTTGAAACCGGCCCTCCTGGATGGCGGGTGTCTGTGCGGGCAGCGATGTGGCGAGGGAAACAGCGGCAAGGGTCAGTTTCATCATGGGCGATGCAGTCGAATGTCTTCCACGATAGCTCGAATCGAGCGCCAACTACGATTGCTCTGTCACGCGGCCCGTTGGGGGGCCTCGCCTTCCCCGGTTAACTCCTATTTCACGATCGCGGCTTCGCCCGCTCCTTCCCGGGCAGACGGCCCGGTCCCCGCATCGAGGACTCAGGCCAATGCAAGATTTGCTTTTGCCGACAGGGTGTCGTCCGCAAACTCGCGGCGTTCGAGCTTGGGGAATGCCGCCGCTGCGATCATGGCGGCATTGTCCGTCGACAACGCCGGGGTCGGGAAATGAACGGGCAGGGGGAGTCCACGCACCAGTGCCGCCTTGCGCAGGCCGGCGTTGCAGGCGACACCGCCCGAAATGATCGCCGACCGGGCGTCGATGCTTTCCGCGGAGACCTGGACTCGCCGCAGCAGTTCTTCGATCACCGTCCGTTGAAAGCAGGCGATCATGTCGAGAGTCTCTTGCGGTGTCACCGGCAGCCAGTCCTCGATCGACGGCCTGGGGTTGCGGCGCAGCAACTGGCGCCGGGTCTCGATCTCGCCGTCGAGATCCCGCGCTTCCACCCAGCGCAACGCCGCCGTCTTCAGCCCGCTGAAACTGAAGTCCAGCGTGTTGCCTTTCATCTTAGCCAGCGGGAAGCGGAACGCCTCGGCGTTGCCGTGCGGCGCCAGGCCGTCGAGCACAGGTCCTCCGGGATAGCTGAACCCGAGCAGTTTGGCCACCTTGTCGTAGGCCTCGCCGGCCGCGTCGTCGCGCGTCCGGCCCAGCAGGCGATAGCGAAATCCCTCCAGGACCTCGTACAGATGGGTATGCCCGCCGCTGACGACCAAGGCCAGAGCCGGATACTCCACCGGCCTGCCCGCGGCCCTGGCCTCCATCACGACGGCATGAATATGTCCCTCGATGTGGTTGACCGCAATCAGCGGCAGCCCTGTCGACAAAGTCAAAGCTTTGGCGTAGGTAATGCCGACCAGCAGGGAGCCGACCAGGCCCGGACCTTCGGTCACGGCGATGGCGGCGAGGTCCCGAAGGGTGATGCCCGCCTGTTGGAGCGCGTCGCGAACCACGGGCACGATGGCGCGCAGGTGCTCGCGCGAAGCCAGTTCCGGCACGACACCGCCGTATTTACCGTGAGTGTCCAACTGCGATGCCACGACCGAGGAGAGCACCTGCGTCTGGCCGGCCACCACCACCACCGCCGCGGCGGTCTCGTCGCAGGAGGATTCGATCCCGAGAATCCGGCTCATCCGATTAGGGTCCTGATCCGTTCCGGCTGGTCGGGCACGACTCGAGCCGCAGCAACCGCGGAACCCATCACCAGCAAAGGGAGCCAACGTAGCATGCCCCTTGTTGTAACACGAGCAACTCAGGCGCAAATTGTTGTAGCATGAAGGGCTACTATGAGTGAAGAATCTCGCGAAGAAGTCGAACGCCTCAAGGCGGAAATCGAGAGGCTCAAGCGCTCCACCCAGTCGAAGGGCGGACTCACTCTGAAGGTGAGTGAGAAAGGCGCTGTGTCAGTTTACGGGCTTGGCCGGTTTCCGGTGACGCTGTACAAAGAGCAGTGGGAACGCCTGCTGCAGTTCGGCGGCGACATCCAACAGTTCATTGCCGACAACGTTGCCAGCCTGAAGAAACGCGACACTGCCGACTAAGACTATACTGGCAGGATCATGCGGTTTTGGATCCTGGCCCTAATTGCGCTTCCGGTCTTCTCACAGGCAGAGACTCCCCATGCGGCTGCCGTGGAGAAGGGACGGTCCCTGTACGTCAAGATGTGTTCGGGCTGCCATGGCGAGAACGCCAAAGGCGGCCGCGGGCCCGACCTGACCTCCGGCGCCTGGCGTTGGGGCGGTTCCGACGACGACATCCTCCGCAACATCGTGAAAGGGATCGCGGGTACGTCGATGCCGCCGTTTCCCATTGGCGACAGCGACGGCCGCCTGATCGTTGCCTTTCTGCGTTCCCTTTCCGCGAAAGGAGACGACACGGTGCACGGAGACGCCGCCGCGGGCGGACGGCTGTTCGACCAGAAATGCGCGCGCTGCCATATGTTTCACGGCCAGGGCGGACGGCTGGGCCCCGACCTCTCGGCCATCACCGAGCAGATGAAGCCGGGCGAGTTGCGCAAGGCGATCAACACGCCTTCCGAGTCCATCAATCCGGGTTTCCAGACGGTGGAAGTACGGCGCGTCGACGGCAGCGTCCTGCGCGGTGTGAAGCGCAACGAGGACACCTTCTCCGTACAACTGATGGACTCCCGTGAGAAACTGCACCTGCTGGTCAAGAAGAACCTGGGCGAAGTAAAGCGAGCCGACACATCCGTGATGCCTGCGCTCAAACTGGAAGCGCAGCAGGTGGACGACCTGATCGCGCACCTTCGGACGAAGCCCGCGCGCGACTTCTCCCGCTGGATGCCTTCGGCCGATCTCAACGTCACCTACGAAAGGCTGAAGAACGCGCCCGGTGAGCCGGGCAACTGGCTGACGTACTGGGGAGACTTTCGCGGGACGCACTCCACCCGCCTCAACCAGATCAGTCCAGCGAATGTTGGCGGGCTCCGTAGCGCCTGGGCGTATCAGTACGGAGGGCCGCGCAACGAGTCGACGCCGATAGTGGTGGATGGCCTGATGTTTGTCACCGGCCCCAACAACGATGCGGCGGCGCTCGATGCCCGCACCGGCCGTACCATCTGGCAATACCGCCGCCGCACTCCGGACGACGTGCACAGCTTTTGCACGGTCATGACCAACCGGGGTTTTGCTGTCCTGGGCGACCGGCTGTACATGGCCACCCTCGACACGTCCCTGGTCGCCCTCGACGCCAAAACGGGTAACAAGATCTGGGAAGTCGCCGTGGACGACTATCACAAGGGCTTCTCCATCACGCATGCGCCGCTGGCCATCGACGGCAAGATCATCGTGGGAGTCACTTCGGGCGAATGCGGATTGAATGGCTTCATCGATGCCTACGATGCGACGACGGGCGAGAAACTGTGGCGGGTATGGGCCGTCGCGCAGGAAGGCGACCCGGCGCGCAAGACGTGGTCCGGCAAATCGGCCGAGACCGGCGGCGCGCCCACCTGGATGACGGGAACCTACGACGTCGAGACGGACACTCTGTTCTGGACCACCGGCAACCCCGCGCCAGACTACGACGGCACCGTGCGCCTGGGCGATAACCTCTACGCCTGCAGCGTGCTCGCTCTCGACCCCAAGACAGGGCGGATGAAATGGTACTTCCAGTTCACGCCGCACGATACCCACGATTGGGATGCGAACGAAACGCCGGTCCTGATCGATGCGGTGTTCCGCGGCAAGCCGCGCAAGCTGCTGATTCAGGCGAACCGCAACGGCTTCTACTACGCGTTGGACCGGTTGACGGGCGAGTTCCTGCTGGGCAAGCCGTTCGTCAAGGTCACGTGGGCCAAAGGCCTGGATGATAAGGGGAGGCCTATTGTCATTCCCAACACCGATCCGACTCCGGAGGGTAATTACACCTGCCCCGATGCGTCCGGCGGCGCCAATTGGTCGGCGCCCTCGTACGACTCCAAGACCGGTTTGTTCTTTGTCTCGGTGCGCGAGGCGTGCGCAACGTACTTCAGCAAGAGCAAGGAGCCGATTCCCGGTCAACCCTACACCGGATCCGGTCAGCAGGAGGACCCGCGCGTGGGCGGAGGCGGGGCCATCCGCGCGATCGACCCGCTGACGGGCGACATTCGCTGGAACTTTCCGTTGTTTATCGGTAACGTCTCGGCGGGTGTGCTCAGCACCGCGTCGGGCGTCGTGTTCGGGGCGTCGGGCGATGGCTATGTGTTCGCCTTGGATGCGAGGACCGGCAAGGAGCTTTGGCACTATCAGACGGGGGCGCAGATCCGCAACTCGCCGGTGGCGTATAGCGTGGATGGCAAGCAATACATCGCGATCGGAAGCGACGCGGCGCTGTTCACGTTCGCGCTGCCCTGAGACAGCTTGGCGTTGGTGTGACTATGAATTCGGTTACAACAGCGGGAAACTGTGCACGTCTAGGTTTGCACACTGTACGTCAACGGTAGGTCGCAAGCTCGCCGACGATTAACGGACTGTTCGAGGTCAAGCTGCCGCCCGGTCGTCTACATGCAAGCGTGCCCTAACCAGCGAAGGCTTGGATCGCGGTGGAGACATCAGCCAACTGCAGAACCCTTACAATCGACTGTAGATGCCGGTAACGCCCGATCAGATCGATGTTTGGCGCAAGTCGCCCTCGGAAAATCAACGCCTCGAATTCAAGGAAGCCAGGCAACAAATCGACTACAAAAGGTTGTGCCAGTACTGCGTTGCGCTGGCAAATGAAGGTGGTGGTTTTCTCTTGCTAGGCGTCACCGACAAGCCGCCTCGTGAGGTTGTCGGAACGAAGGCCTGCTTCGATCCAACATCTCAAGCGCAAAAGCTGTTCGAAACCTTGGGCTTCAGAGTGGACATTGATCAGGTGGAGCATCCTGACGGGAGAGTTGTCGTCTTTGAGGTTCCATCGCGGCCGCGTGGTACTGCATATCATCTTGACGGAACGTATTTGATGCGGTCTGGCGATGCATTGGTGCCGATGAGCGAGGACCAACTTCGACGCATTTTCGGCGAAGGCAAACCTGACTGGGTTGAAGAGCACTCTAGGGTCGGTTTGACGTCAGCCGAGGTGGTTGGGGCACTGGACACACAGACTTTCTTCGAGTTGCTCAAAATGCCATACCCAACGGAGCAAAGCGGCGTCATTGAGCGACTTCAACAGGAACGTCTGATCGACGCTTTGCACGGCGGTTATGCGGTGCGCCGACTTGGTGCGCTCCTTCTGGCGAAAAGGCTGGAGGACTTTCCAGACCTCGCGAGGAAAGCTCCCCGCGTGGTCGTCTACACGGGCACATCGAAGCTGGAAACCCGACTGGATCAGGTTGGAGTGAAAGGGTACGCTGTCGGTTTTCAGGGCCTAGTTCGCTTTGTAATGGACCAACTGCCGCAGAACGAAGTTATTCAGGACGCACTTCGGCGGGAGGTCAAACTCGTGCCTGAGATTGCGATCCGCGAACTCATCGCAAATGCCTTGATCCATCAGGACCTGACGATGGGTGGAGCTTCAGCGATGATCGAGATCTACGTCAATCGAATCGAGATTTCGAATCCGGGTGAGCCCGTTGTTCCCGTCGAGCGGTTCATTGACGGCTATCAATCCCGAAACGAGCGACTCGCTGGGATGATGAGGCGGATGGGAGTATGCGAAGAGAAGAGTAGCGGAATCGATCGGGTGGTCCAGGCCGCAGAGTTCTTCCAGTTGCCAGCCCCCGACTTTCGGGTCGCACATCATCGCACGCTGGTCATCATTTACGGCCCGAAGGACTTTGACGATATGGATCGTGAGGACCGCGTCCGCGCCTGCTATCAGCACTGCGCTCTAAAGTGGGTGATGTCAGAACGGATGACAAACCAGACCCTTCGGGAGCGCTTTCACCTCCCCGAAAGCAAGAGCGCAATTGTCTCGCAAATCATATCCGCGACGATGGAGGCCCGCTTGGTCAAGGCCGACGAGAAAGTCGGTGCTTCTCGCAAGTTTGCTCGATATCTGCCGTTCTGGGCCTGACCCGTTATTTCAGGTTGAACCTGAAGGAGTGACGCAAAAAGACACAAACAACTGATATTACAGTACTTACTTATTTAAGCGATTGCCGCGAAGGCGGAATCCAGTGTGGATCGCAAGCAGTACATCGCGATCGGAAGCGACGCGGCGTTGTTCACGTTCGCGCTGCCGTAGCCCTAGGGATACCAGTTGCGAATCCGAACCTCGGTGGACGTGCCCTCCAGGGCCTTCTTGAACTGGTACACGGACACGAGGCTGCCCACGTAATGGTAGGGGAAGACCACCTTCGGTTGGAAGGCGCGAGCCGCGTCCGCCGCCTCTTTTGCGGACATGGTGTAGGGGGGGCTCATGCACAGGAAGGCGACATCGATTTCGCGCAGGTTGCGCACCTCCGGAGTGTCGCCAGTGTTCCCGGAGACATAGAAGCGCTTCCCGCCGAAGCTGAGGACATACCCGTTTCCCAGGCCTTTCTCGTGGAAGACCTTGGCCAGCGCTGCGCTACGCGGCACGTTGTAGGCCGGCGTCGCTTCGATCTGCCAGCGGCGCCACGACCGCTGTTCTCCATTCCGCATCGGGAGGATCCCGGACGCCGCGCGCGCCGCGGCCTCCGGTCCGTACACTACCCCTCCTGACTTGACGAGACCATGCAAAAGGGCGGCATCGAAATGGTCGCGATACGCATCCGTGATCAAAACAAGGTCCGCACGGGGCTTCCCAGGCCCCACCGCCTCGCCGGTCGGATCGACATAGATCACCCCGTCGGGACTGCGGATCAGGAGGGTCGCGTGGCGTAACGAGGTGATCTTGATGGGACCGCCGGCGGTCGTGAATTCATCGGGCTGGCTCTTTGGGCGCCTCAGGATCGCGGCGGTGATTGTCATCGCGCTTCCCACCGCCAATGCGGCACCCCACCAGCCTGCCTTCGAGCCGCTATTCCTCGACAGATTGGAGACCGGGATTGCGATTGCCGCACTCGCCGATGCAATCAGCACCACAAGCCTGAGCTTTCTGAACCTGTGCGATCGACTGTTGGCCATGGACGTCGTGACCGGTCCGTTAGTCTGAACAATGCTGGCCGCACCGGTCCGGGCCCCGCTCACCGCCGTCACCCGGATCTCGAACCGCCCGGTCTCGTTATTGGGAGAGAAGCCGGAAGCCGATGCCTGGCCCTGAGCGTCCGAACGCAGGGTCTGCGCGCGCATCCAGCCGTGGAAGGAACCGCCGGGCCCGTCGCTGGGCAATTCAAAGGTCACTTCGGCATCGGCCACCGGTTGGTCCCGCGCATCCCGGACTTCCACAACGGGAATCACGAAGGTTCGTTCCCGTACGTCGTTGACGGCGTCCAGGCCTTGCCGTACGTGGACCGTCAATCCTGCCGTCGAAGGAGTGGGTTCCTGATCCGAAGCATCGGCAGGCCCCAGACAAGCTTCCAGGAGCAACCACATCGCCGTACACAGCCTCACGGCGTCTCTCCCGGTGGGACATAGCCGCGCCGCGCGAGGACCTTGGCGCCCGGGTGTTTCCGAAGGACCTCCGCCGTCAAGGCCACGCGAATCGAGCGGCGCTGGCCTGCCGGCGCCGCCGGAGGCCGGTAGTGAAGGCTGTAGCGCTTCCTGATTCGTTCGAGCATCTCTCGAAACGACTCGAGAGGAGTTCCCGACTGCAGCGATTCGCCTCCCGTCTGCTCCACGATCCGGTTGACGTTTGCCTCCAGGAACAGGCCGAACACCAGTGCCGCCGGGTTGGTCATCTGCCGGTATCTGTGGACCGCCCTGCCGAAGCCGGACTGAAAAATCAGGGCGTTCAGGACGGCGTCGGCTTCCCACAGTTCGCGCACCACGGTGCTGTCTTTAGTGGCCTTGAAGCTTCGATTGTCGGTCAGGATCAGGATCGAACGCCGGGCGTCCGTGCGCGGTTGCCGCCGCAGGAAACGGGCGGCGTCGAGCACGGCGTTGTTGATGTCGGTTCCGCCGCCGATGGCTTCCGGCCGGACCGCGTTCTCCAGGGCCGCGGCCACCTCCTCCATTTTGGCAGTCGGCTGAATCACCAGGTCGCGCTTCTGGTCGAACAGCATGACGCCGACCCGGTCTCCCTCTCGTAGTACGGTCAACGCTTCGACCGCCGAGACCGCGATCTCGGCTACTACCGGCATCATGCTGCAACTCTTGTCGATCAGCAGCAGGAGATCGAGGTGGTTATTCTCGACCTCAAAGTGCAGGATGGGCTGAGGCGCGGCATCGTCGAGAATGACGAAGTCGTCCTTGCGGAGGCCGGACAGCACGCGACTTCCGTCGAGGGCCAACGCGTCCACCCGTACCAGCGATGTGCCGGACCGAAACGTGGCTTCCGGCGGCGCGTTCTGGCCGACTGCCCTTCCCAGGAGCAAAATGAGAAGCGTTGCCACTCTCATGAGCTGCTGACCTGGCCTCAGTCTAGCGTAGCGGTCAGCGGGCGGCTACCCGTCGGCACTCCGCGCCCCTGGTGATCGTTGACGGAGACGGTCGACCGAGAGTTGCCGGCGGTCTATCGACCCCGAGGATGCGCACCATTCGCAGGGCCGAGCCGCCAACCGGGGACTGAAGTCCCTTTGCACGCTGAAACGTGCGCCACGAGGCGGCTGGAAGAATGCAGAAACTCGTCAGTGATCACGCCAGTAGATCACGCAGGATCCCATCGGCTCCCCGCGCCGCAGGTGATTCTTCACGTAGGCAATCAAGCGCCGGGGAGAGTTGTCGCCGGGCCACCTGGTGTTTAGGCATACTGACCGGACGCGTCCGGCTTCCACGGCGGCGATCACCTGCTGCTCGCCATGCCGGCCCATGGCCGTTCCCGCCGGCACGTCGAAAGGGGTGGGGTTCCGAAGCCCTGTCGCCAGGTAGAGACTGCCTGCGTCGTAGGTGAGCAGGAAAGGGCTCGCGCCGGACCGCCGCAACGCGTCGACAGTGTTTCTGAATGCCAGGTAGTGATCCCGATTGATCCACATCCCCGAGTACGGGTGCTCAGCCATAAGAACCCACTGCCCACGGATGAGTTGCGGGATCGGGCGAAGGCATGTCCACATGAACGCTCCTGCCAGCCAGGCACAGGCGAGGACTACAAGAGGCCGGCCGATGGGGATGCGGCTGCCGGCAAACTGAAGGCCGGCAAGCAGGATGGGCGCCGCGCCGATCAGGTGCGGCAACGCGAGTTGAGGAAACAAGATGGAGGCGCCGGCCGCAACGAATCCGGCCACGACAATCGACTTGCTCCGCTCTTCACGCGCACGTCTCCCGGCCAACCACACCAGGACCAGGGCCAGCGGCGCCAATAACAAAAGCAGGGGCGAGTGAAACATTACCTCCGGAATGGCGCGCCAGGGATCTAGTCCCACGAGGACTGATCTCACTTCCCAAGCCGGCCTGAATTGGCCGAGGCCGGAACTCAGGTAGGCCGTCTTATTCAGAAACACATAGTCGATGAAGGCGCTCCAGGAGGCGGCCAGCGGAAGCAGCATCAGCCCGGTGGTCGAAGCGAACACCGAAACCGCGGCGGCGGCGGCACGCCCCTTGGCCGGTTCGGCCGGATTGAGGACGACGGCGAGCAGTAATGCCGCCAAGGCGGCGGTCCCGACGTTGTACTTGGTCAGGAACGCGCACGCCGCCGCGACGGCCGCGAGCGCAAGCCACCGGGTTGCCTCCCGGCGGCCGTCCCAATAGGAAAGGGCGAAGGAAAAACACGCCATCAGGAACGTGACCGAGATGGGGGTGTAGTAGCTGAAGTGCTGCAGGCCGATGACGACAGTGGCCACGATCCAGAGGTGGACGGGACCCGCCGCCAGTTGCCGTGAAATCCGGACGGTGAACCACAGGGTGACGCCGAAGGCCAAGGCCAACAGCAGGCGCAGCCCCAGCAATCGGCCCGCCCCGAGCGCATGAAAGGGCCAAGCGACCCAGACGGCGAGCGGTGTGGTGTTGTAGAACACCTCGCGATACAGCGCTTCCCCTTGTGCCGTGCGGGTGACCACCTGCAGGAACCAGCTTTCGTCGTGAAAGATGGGAGGAGAGAAGAATACTCTCCACGAAACGAGCAGTCCGATTGCCCAAGCCCACCAGCGCATCACAAACGCTTCTCGAATTCGGGCCCCAACGTCCAACTCTCCACGGCGGCGACGAGTTCGGCCCGCTCCCGCACAATTTCGGCCGGGGATCGGGCCGCTG
>JBJXGR010000346.1:0-6730 GCA_046160045.1 Bryobacteraceae bacterium | reverse complement strand
GCATTGACGGTGACGGAGTAGTCAAAGCCGGGGGCGCGAGGAATCATCCCTGGCGGCAGTCCCGTGAATATCTGCGATCCGCCGAAGGCCTGCGCATGCTGATTGATCAGCAACGGCAGGCCGCTTGCCCCAGTCACTACTCCGGATACGTACCAGCCGCCGAAAATACGTCCCGCCACCGGATTGTCCTTGAAGAACCGTTTTCCCCTTCCGAACGGCAGTTCGTAAAAATAGTTGGCATTGACGACATGCGTGCGGTCGAAAACGGCTGGCCCCCAGTCGGTCGCCAAGTCGTAAGGATTGGAGAGAACGCCGGTGGCGTCCTGAGTTTGTCCGTATTGATCGAGCGCCTTGGACAGCGTATAGTTCAGGCTGAATTGGAAGCCCGCGGAAAAACGGCGAACGAGACTCACGAAACCGGCGCTGTAGAAAGACTCGCCTTCACTGCCGCGAACCGCCAGATTCTCCACTTGCCGGTTGTAAAAGGGCGAATTGGGCCGCAACGAATTGTTGATAAAGTTCGTCAGGGTGTTCCACCGGCCTTGATTAAAATCGGCCGCGCGGGCACCGGCCAGCCCCTGGGTGCATGTGGGGTTGCAAACGGAGGTTCCGCGCAGTTGATTCTCGAAAAACGGCTGTGGCCTTACGTTTGCCGCTGTCGCGCCGGCTCGGACCTGATCGGCGACCAGATTCATGGCCTGCCCCATCGTCTGCCCGGAAGAGGTATCAACCATCATGTACGGCACGGCATTTAGCTCGTAGGTCTGCTTCAGATTAGTGCTGATACGAGTGACAAATCCGGTTTCGAGGATGAAATTGCCGGGCAATTCGCGCTGGACGGTAAAGTCGATGCTTTGTGACCGGCCCACCACATTCTTGGGGTCCTCGCCATTCGACAGGGTCTCGCCGGAAATGCCGGGTGTAATCGGAGTGGACGCCTTGGGCAGACTGGGGATATTGACGGAGGCGCCGTCGACGCCAATCCGAAAGGCGTTGGTGGCATCGCTGAAATTAGCGCAGGTGCCATCTACGCGGGGCCCATTGCAAGTGGCCGTTTGCGAGAAGCCCACGCCAAGCAGGGGAACCGTCATACCGCCGCCGTTGATCCGGTCAAACGTCACCGCATAGCCGGCCCGTATAACCGATCGCTTGTTGCCGAACACCTTGCCTAACATTCCCTCGCCGGAAGGGCTCCAGGCCGCCGCGATGCGCGGGCCCACGTTATTCCAGTCGATGCCGTAAATGTACTTTTGCGATGCGCTCTGGATCGTCTGGAACCCAAGCGTTGGGTTATAGATCTGTCCCGCTCGCGCGGCGGCGTCGCGCCTCTGGTAGAAATTAGTGACCGTGATTGGTTCGTTGGCCGCATTGTCCTGCATGATGGTCTGCTGTCCGTTTTTTTCGGTGGGCGGAGTTTGCATGGAATAAGTGAGGCCTGCCGTGATGGTCAGTCCCGGCGTAACCCGCCAGATGTCATTGAAGTACATGTCGTAACTCTTGAAGCTGGGGAAGTTGCGCAGCGGCGTCCCCAATGGCTGGCTGTTCAGGTTCGAGTCTCTGGACACCAACACGCCTGCCCTGTCGATCATGCCGAGTCCGGCGGCGAACAAGGTATTCCAGCGAGCCACATCCCCGGGTTGCAGGCACCGGGACGTGACCTCCGCGCCGCAGGTGGGAGGCCGGTTCGCCGCGCCAATGTTGGCCGAGTTTCCGGCCGTGGCTTCGTAGACCGGCGTGGTCATTGAGCCCCCGGTCCGGTCGTTGCGCTCGATAAAGGCGTTCATATTACGGTAAGTGCCCCCAAACTGGAATGCGTGCTTGCCTTTAATCCAGGTCAAGTTGTCGCCAATCTGGTAAGTCTGGTCGCGCCAGGTGCGGCTGCGGGCGCGCCCGGTGTCGACATCGATTCCGCTGTCGAGCGTACCCTGGCCCACCATCAGCGCGGCCGCGGTCCCGGGAACCTGCGGAAACGGATTGATTCGCCGTACAGACCAGAAATTGCGAGCGTAGCCGAGGTTCAACTCGTTGGTCACGTTCGCGGCAAAGGACCCCGATATTTGGGTGCTAAAGTAACGGGGCTCCACCGGAATCTGGCTGCCCGATCTGATCTGGCCGCTGACGCCCCCGGTGATCCCGGCGATATCCACTTGCCCAGTCTCGTTCGCGAACTGTTTGGCATACCGGTAGGTCGCCGCCAGGCGCCAGTTACTGGAAAAGTGGTGGTCCAGACGGGCCACACCGAAGTCCATTCTGACCGAATTATCCGCCGGCCCGGTAAAGTTAAGCGTATTGAGTCCGTCGCCGCCACCGGTGTCGTTGCCCGATGGCATCTTGTTCCAAAGAGAACTGATCACCGGGCTGAGCCCGCGGTTCCGCGGATCGAAAGTCCGGACATCGAAGGGCACCACCGTCCCGCTCGCGTCACGGAAGCGAAGGATTCCATTTTTCAATTCGTTACTGGGTACCAAGCGGGAGACCGTGGCGGTTCTCGGAAATCGCCGCCCTTCGTAGTGTCCGTACAGGAAGGTTTTATCCTTAAATCACCGGCCCGCCCAGTGAGACGCCAAAGCGGTTATCCTTCAATTCCGGCCGCTTGATTCCCAGCCGGTTGAATGTCCAGGTGTTGGCGTTCAAATTGTCGTTCTGGTGATACCCATATGCCGAGCCGTGGGCGTTGTTGCCGCCACGCTTGGTCACCATGCTTACTTGACCGCCGGAGGATCGGCCGAAAGTGGCATTCGGATTGGTGGTGGAAACGCGGAACTCTTCCACGCTCTCCAGCGGCACCGGGATCATCGGCACGGGTCCGCTCCAGTCCACTGCGGGCCGGGCGAAAGTGACGGTGCCGGACTGAAGGTCAGTTACGTCTGAACCGTCGAGATAAAACGTGTTCTGATCGCTGCGCGCACCAGCTGTCTGCCCGCCTTGCCCTTGGTTTGGCGCTCCCCGCGAGGGAGTAACCAGCGGCTGCAATGTTAGCAGCGCGCCAGCGCTCCGGTTGATTGTCGGCAGCCGCAATAGCGGTTCACCTTTAATCACCGCGCCAACAGTGGCATCCAGGGTTTGCAGTTCCGCGCTGCCGCCCGGCGTCACGGTAATTGTCTCCGTGACTACTCCGAGCTCCAGCTTCACATCGAGTGTGTACGATTTGGCCACATCCACTTGGAAGTCCTGGATCACCGCCTGCCGAAAGCCGGACATTGACACTGTGAGCCCGTACTTGCCGGGTGAAACACCGACGAACGTGAATTGGCCTCCCTGGCCGCTACGCGCGGTACGGGACGTGTTAGAGCCGGATTGGACCAGTAAGAGCGCGGCACCCTCGACCGCGGCGCCGCTTGTCTCGGTGACGGCGCCTACAATGGCGCCCGTGGCCGATGTCTGGGCCGGCAAGCTGAACGCCAGAGCTACCGCCAGGACGGATGCCGCCAGCCATCGCTTGCCTTCATTACAAAGAGTCTGGGAAAACATGCAAACCTCCTGATTTCGATGCCCTAGTTTGGTAGATTTCTACTTTGGCCCGAAGGCGTCCAGAAGTCCATTCTTGCGGCCTTAAAGTTTTCTTAGTGTGTAACCGTATGAAATAAAGTACTTTGAGTGGAGTTCTAGTCCGCCGAGGATGTGTTATACTTCCCTGCGGATGGATCGGCGCATCGTACAGTTCGGCGCTTTTCAGGCCAATCTCGGCTCGGGCGAGCTGTATCGCGATGGGATCCGGCTGAAGCTGGGCGGCCAACCGTTTCAGATTCTTGCCACGCTGCTCATCCGCCCGGGCGAGTTGGTGACGCGCGAACAGTTGCGGTCGGCAATTTGGGAGCCGGAGACGTTCGTCGATTTTGATCAGAGCCTGAATACGGCGATCAACAAGCTACGCGAAACGCTTTGCGACACGCCATCCAACCCCCGGTTTATCGAAACGGTTCCGAGGCGGGGGTACCGTTTCATCGCACCCGTGGTAGAGCCGGAGGCCGTTACATTATCGTCCCGGAGACGGAGCGCGAACGGTGCTGGGTTGGTCGCGCCGGCGGCGGAACGGGCTGCCGCACGAGCCGAGGCGCCGCTCGCCGTTTCCGATATCGCCCAGACTGTGAGACTCAAACCGCTTGGAGCGGCAGCCGGGACACCTGGACGCCGGATGCCTTGGGCGAAGATGGGCGCCGCACTTGGGCTCACGGCCGCCGCCGCTTTCGCGTGGCTCTTTTTCCAGCGCCCTCCCGCGCTTCTCCCTGCTCCTGTTCCTTTCACTTCGCTTCCCGGCTCGGAGTACGGCGCCTCGTTTTCGCCCGATGGGAAGCAGGTGGCCTTCTACTGGGGACATCCAGAGAGTTCGAAGAGCGGCATCTACATTAAACAAACCGACCCGGAATCGGAGAAAGTCACACCCTTAGTTGTCAAGGAGCCGTACTTCAACTACGGTCCGGCCTGGTCACCGGACGGCAAGAACATCGCTTTTCTCCGGCGCACGCCAGAGGGTGAAACCTGGCTTCATTTGATCGCGCCGGCGGGGGGGCCGGATCGCCGCCTCATCCGGCTGTCTTCGTCCTTGCGGTTACTCCCTACTCGCCAACACGTAAGTTGGGGCCCGGACGGCCAGTGGCTTCTGGCGTCCACTTCCCCCAGCGGCGCCTCCCTGATTATCCGCCGGATTTCTCTCACCGGAGACGCACTTCCAGTCACCGATCCGGCCAGAGCATCGTTCGGCGCCAGCGTTTCCCCGGATGGACGGGCATTTGTTTTCAATAGCCGCCCCGCGGCTGCGCAGACCGTCACCTCTGAAATCCTACTGCAACGGTTGAACACGGCCGGCCGGCCGGAAGGGGCGCCTCTGTTGATCCAAAGGCCGCCGGGAGGATCTCTGGCTCTCGCTTGGACTCCGAACGGCAAGGACCTCGTGTCTTGCACGGAGGATGGCTGGGCGGGGACCTCCAATATCGAAGGTGTGGTCGGTCGGACTCGATTGTTCAGAATGCCAGCACGACCCGGGAACTTGACACCGATCAGCTCAGACGAATGCAGTAGCGTCACCGTTTCGCGGCCGGATTCCTCCGGCAGGGCGATGCTGCTCTATGGGACCAGCAGCAGCGGAAAAGCCAGGATGTGGCAAGCCCGTTTGGATACCTTGACGGATGCGTCCGAACTTTCACCTTCCAGCCGATCCGACGCACATCCCGCTTTCTCGCCGGACGGAACATCCGTCGCCTTCGTTTCCCTTCGCAGCGGGCAGCCGGAAATTTGGGTCGCCGGACTGGATGGCGGTGAAGCGAGGCGAATCACGAACAATGCGCGAGTTCTTCACAAGCCGGTTTGGTCTCCCGATGGGAGCCAATTGGCCTATGCCTCCGCAAACTTCACTCCTTTGGGGTCGGCGATCGTGCCAAGCGCAGGCGGACCCTCTAAGCAGCTTCCCGCGGGCAACCGGCTTGCGGTTTTTCCGATGTGGTCCAGAGACGGGAAGTTCGTTTATTTCAACTCCGGATTTCAGTTCTGGCGGATGCGTACGGATGGCGGCGAGCCGGTACGGCTTATGGCCGGCGACAGATATTTTGCTTTTGGCGAGGATCCGGACGGTGAGAGCATTTATTGCGCAAGGCGAGGGAACCCTCAATCTATCTTCCGGCTTTCGCGGACCGGAGGGCCGGCGGAGATCATCGAAGAAGGCATTTCATTTACTGGTGCTGCCGTGACAAATGGCGCCCTCTACTTTGTTAAAGACAAAGATAACGCTCTGTACCGGTTGCCCTTTCGCGGGGGACCTTCCAGGAAATTGGGTGTCCTCCCCATGCCGGGCGGGCGTGCGATCTCGATTTTGTCAGGTCTTACCGTGTCGCCGGATGAAACGAGAATTGTCTGGGCCACAACGGACCAGCAGATCGACCTGGCACTGATTCGGGATTTCAAGTAACGGTTACTTCCCGGCCCCACGCCATCCGCACAATCGTTCTGCTCGATTCCAGCCCTGCTTCCGCGGAAGGCTCCTTCCGATCGGCCGCCGCTGCTACTACATTCAGTGCTCCTCGTGCGGCTCTGGTGCAAATTGCAACTTGCCTCAAATTCGGCCGCGGCCGGCATGTCAATTGATTCCGATTTCAATCACGCGGCGAGCGGCGCTCGCCAGATCTCTGGCATCGTCGCCGCAGGCCCGCCCAACTGGCCCATCTCGAAATGCCCCTTCTTGATCTTTTCTGCCAGTTCGATACCGCTGATCACAATGCCGGCCGTCGGGAAACTTTTCAGCTCCAGCATCGGCCGCAATCGCTGCTTAACTCTTCGATGATCCTGCTCGATCAAGTGTTGAAACCGGTGAAACCGGGACAGTTATGAATTCCCGAATTCCAACGGGACCACCTCGGACGCCGGCTCCTTCTTCCTCGCCGGACGACTGGGAGCCCGCATCTCTAAATCTAAACACCGGCCGGTCTCTTCTTCCAGCGGCCGGCGTAACCCCTCTCCCCCCAATGGCAATCCCCGCGCCGTAGCCTCAAATCGGGAATTCATAGCTGTCCCGGTTTTCCCGGTTTTCCCAAAGCCAAGTCACCAACGGCTGAGCTTTTCTTGAGGCAAGGTGACAGCAAGCTACCCTCGGGGCGAACCTCCTCCTGCTCGCTCCTGCTGCCACGAGGGCTCAGCCGGAGCCTGTGCGAGGCGGGGTACCCAAATGCCGATCAGGATTTGGGTGCGGCCGGGATGGGTGGGGGTCGAGGGCAGGCGGATACTAAAAGAGCCCCCACCC